>CAILOT010000099.1:0-12895 GCA_903835965.1 uncultured Opitutia bacterium | reverse complement strand
CTTGCTCGATCACAAAGGAGGAGATGGCCCCCAGTTCCGTCTGCCCGTTGAGACTAAGCCAGACCTTGGCTTCGCCCGGAACGTCGCCTTCGCGAGGTTGATAAAAGGCGCGTAACTTAGCCGTGGAATCCTTTACTTTGATCCGGGCGTTGAAGTCATCGACGGCTGTCAGGCGCGCCGAAGGATAGATTGTTTTAAGTCGGGCGATAACGGCCTGCCATAGCGCGGGTGTCATGGCATTGACTTTGCCTATCTGGCCCCCGCTGGCAAGCGGTTGGCCTGTCATAAGATCGGTTGTGAATAAAAATAAAAAGGGCGTGCCACGACGCACGCCCTTTGGGGAGAGGATGGCCGGTAGCTTACTTCTTCTTCGCCGGTGCGTCCTTCTTGGCTTCGGGCAGGGGGTGCTCTTTCAGGATTTCTTCCACTTTATACATCGCGTTATTTTTGGCGGCGATGGCGGCCCGGATCTTCTTGACCTGCGAAGGCTGGACGGGGGGTTGGTCGTTTCCGAAGGATTGGCGGACATACGTGATGACTCCGGCTACTTCCTCATCCTTGAGCAACTGACCCAGGCCGGTCATGACAGGCTGGCCGCTGGTGATATCGCCGTACTCTTTGCCATTGAGGCTCATTTTGCCATAAAGGCCGTTAAGGACCATCTTGATCACGCGGTCGGGATCGCCTTGGAGCCAAGGGCTGCTGGGGTAGCCGGTTTCTCTGGCGAGTGGAGGGTAGGCACCGCGGGTCGGCTTTCCTTTTTCGGTCGGCATTTCCGCACCTTTACCATCGGCTTGGTGGCAGGTGATGCAATGGGCTTCGCGGAAATAGACTTCCTTGCCCAGGTCGTAGAGTTTCTTGTCCGCCTTGGAGAGTTTCTTGTCGGTTGGACCGTAGGAGGTTTCCTTCGGGTCGGCGAATTGTTTGAGGTCGATGCCTTTGCCTTCAGGCAGTGAGGCCAGCTGCTTCATGGTTTCGCGTAGGCAGTAAGAAATCGTTGGATCCTTGTTACCCTTGAGCGTCATCGCTGCGGCGATTGCTCGGGTGGCGTCTTTGCCTTCGAAGAAGCTCAGCGTGCGCACGGCTTCGAGTTGAACGCGCGGGTGAGGGTCTTTGATGGCAGCCTCGACGTAGCTGATAGCGTCAGGGATACGGTCTTTCTGGTAGCAGATGACACGAACGGCTTGGGCGCGTGCTTGATGTGCGGGTGAGGCGAGGACGGTCTTGATTAGGTCAAGATTCACCGCGTTATGCCATTGATGGACCCAGAGACCTTCGAGGATGTGGTGGGCGTCTTCGAGTTTTTTGGGGTCGAACTGTTTCAGCCACTTTTGGGTCGCGGCGATGACCTGAGCGCTGTCGTGCTTATGGAGCTCGATTTTGGCGCGTTGGCGGACGTTGTCTTCGTGTTCGGTCAGGAGCGCGAGAAGGTTCTCGATGGATTCGCCGTCGATCTTCTTCGGGGTGAGTAAGGGACGCCCTGGAAAGGTGATCCGATAAAGACGGCCATGTTGGTGGTCGCGATTAGGGTCACGTAAGTGGTGTTGCAGATGCCCGATGAGCATCTGGGACCAGTCCATGACGTAGAGTGAGCCATCCGGGGCCACGGCGACGCCGGAAGGGCGGAAGTTCGGGGTCTTGGTGAGGTCGGTGCTGATGAGATTAGGCTCCAGCGTCTCGCCTTTGATGCCGGCGCCTTCTTCCGTGATTTTCGCGCGGAAGATACCCTGGATGGTGATCACGTTCGTGTTCAGGAACGTGCCTTGCCAATCGTCAGGGAAGTGGCCGCTGCTGAGGATCGCGGTGCCAGGGCAGGGTCGGGAGGGGCGTTTCCAGAATTCGGTGTATTTCGGATGAGCTCCCGAATCGAGGTGACCGGAGAAGCCAGGTCCGAAGTAATTCGCATTACCGGTAGCGTCCGTGATGATGTCGTTACCCCAATAATCAAAGACGCGGCCGTGCGGATTAGCGAAGCCGTAAGGAACGTGACGGTAGAATTTACTGGTCTGAGGCTCGAAACGATAGATGCCGCCGTTGGTGTTGCGGATCGGGCCGTTGAAGGTCTCGACTTGGGTACGGTGGAAGACGCCGTCGGAGAAATACATCGCACCTCCTGGTTCATAGCAGATGGAGTTCGTCTCGTGGTGCGAATCCGCCGCATCCATACCGGTGAGCAGGCGCTCGCGGGTGTCGGCCTTCTCCATTTTTCCGGAGGAATCGCGGACGAACCAGATGTCAGGCGATTGAATCAGGATGACACCGTCTTTGTAGAACTGGAACCCCGTCGGGCAATTCAGGCCGTCGAGGAAGACGTGAGAGCGAGCGACTTTGCCGGTCTTAGGGTCGAGGTCGAGGACGAGCAGTTTATCAAAATCCTTAGTGGTCGGAGAGGTTTCGGGGTAGTTCGGCCAGGCGGCGATCCAAAGGCGTCCTTTGGTGTCGAAGTTCATCTGGACCGGATTGATCAGTTCAGGAATGGTCGTCTCGTCGGCGATGAATTCAATTTTGCAACCTTCGGGGACCATCAGGTGGTCGGTGGCGGCGGAGCCGGCAAGATAAGGGATGGGCTCTTTGCGGTTGGGCGGGACGGCGACGGGCGCATTCAGATTGTCGTCGGCAACTTCTAAGGTCTTACCCTGGGCGGCGGCCCATACGGCCTTGTCGCGATTGGCGGTCTTGATGTCACGGTTGGCGAGTTCAGCGCCGAGGACGGTCGCATTATCGACACCCTCATATTTGATTCGGGAGCGGCCGCCGTAGATGTTGAATTGGTCGACGGTGCGATAGCGGTGATGCCACTGGGTATTCTTTTCGAGCACGGCGGCCAAGGTGGCGGCGTTGGTGGTCGGCGCATTCTTTCCGAAAACAGCGGCAAACTGAACTGGGGCGAGGGCTTTATCGCCTTCGGCCGTAAGGTGGATACCGTTGATGGTGAGCCGTTGCGCGGCGCTGGCGTAAAGTTTTTGGGATGCGTCGAACAGATTGACGAATTGGACGCCATTGGCTTTGGCGATTTCGGCCATGGCCGCCGTATAAAGCGCCAAGTTCTTATTATTTGAGGCCGCGAGGGTGGACTCAAAGTTGGCCGACTTCATGTCTTCATGGGCAATCGGAGAAAAAAGCACGACGCGGGGCTTACCTTTGCCGAAATCAGCGGCGAGGGTGACTTTAAGGAACTTATCGAGGTTGGATTTGAATTCAGGCAGGGCCGCTTCGCCGCCGAAGGATTCATTAAAGCCCCAGTAAGCGAAGATCACGCTGGCGTGGAAATGGGTTCCGGCATGGTAGGTCACATCTGATTTGCCTACCTTTTCGGTCTTATCTCCCGGCACCATGTTCAGGAAATAATCCAAAGTGGGAACTTCGTCGGAGCGGTGAGGCTTAGCGGCCGACTTGTCGCCTGCCAGTCCGAGGCTGGTATTTACTTCATCGCCGGAGAATCCGAAATTACGAATCACGAGCTGCTGGTCGGGGAAGCTTTGGTGGATAAGGGTTTCGAAATTGCCTTGGTGTTGCTGGCGATCCGCCAGTCCGCCGCCGATGAAGGCGATGTTGTCGCCTTTCTGTAGGGTGAGGCTTTGGGCCGACAGCGACGCGATGCCGGTCATTGTCAGGAGGAGGGCGAGAAGCTTGCGCATGGGATTCTGGTTTTGGTAAAAATATAAGACCAAGCCCAAGAGGATGGGCTAAGAAGGGGGAAGGGAAAACCTGCCTTTCTTTCAACAATCTGCCAAGGGGAATGTTCCTGGCTGGGCCAGCAAATGAGCGTCAAAGCCACTCATTTGCAGGCCCAGAGGGACGGGGATAGGGATAGGGTCAGTTCGATTCCATCAGGTTGGGGGTAGCGCCTCATACTGCCCTAGGGGTCTTGGGGGTGGGCAGAGTTCCCTCGCGCAAACGTGCATCGAGGTAGGGACGTGATCACCATCGCGTCCTCCCCTTAGACTAAATCAACTTTCAACTTAGGACAGCACGTGGTGCTGTCCCTACCTTAAGACGCGGCTGACCAAGGGTGGTTAGCCCTACCTCGAGACAAAAGGTTTTCAAGCAAGGGAAACCGGAGACCGGATCATTGGCTGGGGCTATTGATGCCCGCAGCAAACTTTCCGGTCTCCCTTTTGCTCGTTGGCATTTCCTATTCGCCAACCGCTATCCGCTAACCGCCCATACCATTATGTCCTTACTTACTTCCCAATCGCCGAGTTAAGCGACTTCACGACGGCCTTGCCGAGTACGGCATAGCCATCGGCGTTATAATGGACGTCGTGGGGGTTTTGAAGTTTGGCGATGTCCGGCGCGACGGCGGCGTTGAGATCGTCGATCGTCACGTCGTTTTCCTTCATCACCTTAAGGGCGATATTATTATAAACGGCGACATCACCGAAAGTGCGCGGCGGCGTGAGGGTGCCTTCGGGCACGGGAGTGGTCGTACCGAAGATCAGTTTCGCGCCCGTCTTTTTCATTTCAGCGACGAGGGTACGGAGATTTTTTTCGTATTCTTCTGGCTCCACCTGGCGCTTACCATCTTCCATGTGGCGCAGGTCATGCAGGCCGAAATTAAAATGGATGATGTCCCATTTGCCGGTGCCGAGCCATTTGGTGAGGCTGGCCGTACCGTTCTTGGTGGGGCCGCCGTTGGTCGGGATGCGGTGGATATTGGCTTTGCCTTCCATTTCTTTGCGAACGTTTAGGGTGTAGCCGATTGAGATGGAGTCGCCGATGAGCAGGACGCGCGGCAGGCCGGCGACATCTGTTATCTCAGCCATCGCGGGGTTGGGCGCTTTAGCTTTGGCTTTTACGGCGACCTTAGTCGCGGCTTTAGGAGGCGCGTCGGCGGCGGATAGGTTTAAGGAGGCGAAGGCAAGTAAGGCGGTGAGCAGGATCTTCATGGGGGTGGGCTGACGATGGGGGAGAGTTGAGCCCAAGCAAGCACTTCAAAAACAGCGGCTTCTGTCCAAGGGTGGTCAGCTATGCCGGGATGAGGGAAGGCTGACTCATGTCTTAAGGTAGGGGCAGCACCGCGTGCTGCCCTCCTCATCGGGTAGGGTTGAGCGCCCTCGCTCAACCGCGGCGGCTGCCTTGGGTAGGGCGGGCTCTCCGAGCCCGCCGTCACGCAATGACGAGCGGACGGCTCGGAGAGCCGTCCCTACCGCAGTTAATCGAGATGATTCCGGTCTCCCTCTGGTGTTCACTTTCCCTCGGGTCCTCCTGACCTTGGGTCCTCGAACGGCTACTGCCCCAATGGCTTGGAGATATCGAACTCAGACTTCGTGGTCCAGCGTTGCTTGAAGCCGGCGGGGGCTTCGACTTTGGTCCGGAATATAACCGTGTTATCAAGGTCGAGGTCTTCGGACCAGATGAACTTCGCGCCCGCAAAACTTTCCTTGGCTTTGGTGTAAGACTCTTTCGGGTTCACGCGCTCCTCAGTGTACTCGGTGGCGTTGGCCCACTTGCTGTCGTCGAAGTCGACGGCGAACCAGTTCGCGGGTAGGGGTGTGTGCTCGACCTTGGGGTTCTTCACATCGCCGTTGAGCGGGCCCTTGAAGAAACTCTTCGCTTTCCATTTAGCATTGGTGACGGTGCCGTCGGAGAATTTCAGGATCAGGCCGGCGTCGCCGATGTGGTCGCCGTATTCCAGCCCGGTCTTGGGGTCGGCGTTATCGCGTCCCATGGCGGCGATGGTCATCGGATATTCCGGCAGGATATCGACGGTGACGACATTGTGCGGCATGTAGTCGATCGGGTCGACGACGCGTAGCTTGCCGTTAATGTAGAGGATGAACCAATTGTCGGCGTAGACGCTGAGTTGGATGGTATCGGCCATGGAGGGCTTCACCATGCCAGGCTTGTCGCCCTTGCCGCCTTTGCCACCCTTGCCGCCTTTGCCTTTTTCGCCGCCCTTGCCCTTGCTTTCACCTGGAGGAGGTGCGGCTTGCTCGGTCTCTTCGTCTGGTTCGGCGTCTAGATTTTCTCCCTTCGGCTTGGCATCTTCGCCTTCAGAGGGAGGCCGCTTTCCCTTTTCGGTGGCCTTGCCTTTACCTTTTTCACCGGCCTTGCCCTTGCCTCCGCCCGGGCCGCGCTCGCTGGGAGCATAGGTTTCCGTGGCGGTGGAGCCATCAGGGTTCGAGTAGATAAAGGTCCAGGTCTTGTCAGCGTTGAGCGTGTATTTCACACTGAGGGCCTTACCATTCAGCGTATAGTTAAGCGCGTATTTCTTGGCATCGGCTGAGGCGGTGAAATCTTTGATCAACGCACCGCGGAGCGGGCTTTGCGTGTAACTGGAACCGGTTCGACGGACATGGCTCGCGGAGGGCTGAGGGTCGACTTGGCCGTCTACTTCAACGACTTCTCCGTGAAAGCCGCCGTTGATGTAAGGATACTTCTTTTGCGCGTGGTAGTGGTAGCCGATCGCTTTGGTTTCGTGTCCGCCGAACGCGTCAAGTTTGCCCGGAGAAGAACCATCAGGCTCGTTGAAGCCATAGATTGCATAGCCGTCGAGGGCGACCGCGATGGGCTTGCCCTTGCCCAGCTCTTTCTCGAGGAAAACGGGGGCGTCGTGGTAATGGTAGTCGTCGGCTTTGCCGCAGTGGCCGCCGAAGTCATCGAGCTCGCCAGCGGTCTTGGCGTCGTCGCCGCGGTTATTGAGGGCGTTGAAGATCGGCACGCCGTTGGCCGCGAGCGCGATGGCTCCGCGCATAAAGTGGGTCTTGGCGGACATGGGTTCCTTAGCTGGGACGGGCTTGAGCGGAATCCGCCAAGCAGATGTCCCGGCGTAGGTCTGGGGGATGGGTACTTGTTGCTGCCAGGATTTGATCCCGGCCATGAGCGGGTGGTCGGGCAGTCCTTTCGTTTCGACGTAAAGGTATTTTTCATCCCAACGGACGCTGACGTTCTTGGTAAAGCTCTGGAATGGAATCGCTGCCAAGGGTGCGTTCCCCGGTGAGGCGGCCAGGTAGGTGCTCGTCATCACGAATTTGGCGCTGGGCGTCAGCATAGGCGCCTCGGTCGGCATTCGATATTTATTCTCAATCGGAGTGACGTGAGCGGAGAGTTGAGCGCCGAGGCCGGTGAGAGCGATGAGCAGGAAGAACTTGGGGAGTCGCATGGGGAGGGTTTTAAATAATAACAAAAATTACCTTAACTGGGGATTAAGGGCCAAGGCACACGTCCGGTGGAAGTTCCAAGATGGCGATTTACCCTCTAATTGTGAGCAAAAGTTCGATCTTTGCGAGATCGTCGGGCTTGATTTCAAATTTCCCACCACCGACTGTTTCCTTCAGTTGTCCGGGTTTGCGGGCACCGACGATAGCGGCGGTCAGGCGGGTCTTGCGCAGAACCCATGCGATGGCGAGCTCGGCGGTATTGCGACCGTAGCGTTGGCCGATTTCCGCCAGCGCTTTGGTGAACTCGATATTCTTGGTGAGCAAAGGTTCGACGAATTGTGGGTCCGCCCGGCGATGATCATTTTCCGGAAGGGCATTCGTCCATGCGCGAGTCACCTTGCCGCTCAGCAGTCCTTTTTGCATTGGGCTATAGGCAATGATGCCGATGTCGTTCGCTTCGCAGTAGGGGAGGATTTCGTTTTCAATCCCGCGCGACAGCATGCTGTAAGGTGGCTGCAAGAAGGTAACCGGGTGGATGGACTGGATTCGTTTGAGTTGGGCGACGCTGAAATTGCTGACGCCGGCGTGACGGACTTTACCTTCTTTGATGAGCTCGGCGATGGCCGCCCAGCCTTCTTCGATATCTTCATCGGGCTGCGGCCAATGAATCTGGTACATGTCGATTGTATCGATGCCAAGCCGACTTAGGCTATCTTCGATTTCTTGCCGAACGCTGGCCCGCTTGAGGCGTGGAATAATCTGACCGTTTTCATCCCAGCAACGTTCGCATTTCGTCGAGATGAAAGGGCGTGCCCCTTTGATTTCCTTCAAGGCCTTGCCGACAACTTTCTCGCTATGCCCGAGACCATACACTGCTGCTGTATCAATCCAGTTGATGCCCAACGCCAGGGCTTCGTGGATTGTGCGAATGGAAAGTGCGTCATCTTGGGGTCCCCAGCCAAATTTCCAATCGGGGCCGCCCATCGCCCAGGTGCCTAATCCGACGGGGGTGAGGTGAAGGTCTGAATGGCCGAGCTTACGAAGTTTCATGGAGAAAGAGGTCGTCCAGTTACTTTGCCTTCTTGGCCGCTGCGGTTTGCTTCTTGGAACGCATCGGCCAGTTTGGATCGTCGATGTGTGCGTCTTGGAAAATTGCAACGGCTTTCTCGACGAGTTCGGTTCGCGTGGCGGCGAGGTCGTGCTGCTCCGCGGGGTCGTTCTTCAGGTCGTAGATTTCGACCACGGCCTGCGGACCATTACGGACGGCTTTCCATTCGCCCCAGCGTGCGGCCTGTAGTGACTGGCCCTCGTGGAGTTCCCAGTAAAAGTAATCGCGCTTAGGTGCTGGCCCTCCTTGCAGGAATGAGACTAGTGAAAGACCGTCGGTCTTCAGCCCCGCAGGTACCTTGGCGCCGGCAAGTTCGACAGCTGTTGGGAGGAAATCCCAGAAGGCCCACGGTTCCTCGCTCACGCGGCCGGCAGGGATGCGGCCTGGCCAGCGGGCGAGCGCTGCCTGGCGAAGTGCACCCTCGTAGAGTCCGCGTTTGAAGCCGCGTAGGCCGTTGGAAGCTTGGTCGAAGAGTTTTCCCATTTCGGAGTCGGGCGAGAACGAGGAGCCGTTGTCGCCAGCGGTCATCACGAGTGTCTGCTCGTCAAGGCCGAGTTCCTTAAGTAGCGCTAAGAGCCGGCCGACGTCGGAATCCAGCCGCGTGACTTGGGCGGCGTAGGCTTTCTGTGCCGGTGTCCACGGTTTATCTTTGTAGACTCCAAGGTCATCGATTTCATTCTTTGCGTGGGGTAGGGTGATGGCGTAATAGAGGAAGAAAGGTTTGTCCTTCTGTGCGCGGACCCAGCCCTCGACGTCCTGTTGGATGAGTTCCTGCGCATAGATCTTGCCGACGCCTTTGCCGTCGTTGCCTGGCAGTTCGAATCGTTGGTCGTCACGATAGAGGTAGGTCGGGAAATAACTGTGCGCGTGGCGTTGGCAGTTATAGCCGAAGAAATGGTCGAAGCCGTTCTTAAGCGGGCTTCCTGGGGTATCGAACATGCCCATGCCCCATTTGCCCATGCAAGCGGTGGCGTAGCCGTTCTGATGGAGAATCTTGGCCACGGTGACGGTGCCGGCGGGTAGTGGGAACTGGCCCTCGGGCTTGATTTCTCGGTTCGCGCGTACGGGGCTGTGGCCGGTATGTTGGCCGATCATGAGCGAGGTTCGGCTCGGTGCGCAGACGGTGGTGCCGCAGTAACCTTGGGTGAAACGCGTACCTTCTTTGGCCATGCGGTCTAGGTTTGGCGTTTGGATAAGTTTCTGCCCGTAGCAGCCGATGTCTCCTTGGGCGAGATCGTCGCTGAGGATGAAGATGATGTTGGGCTTGCGAGTTTCCGCCCCGCTGGCGAAGGCCGCAAAAATCAGGAGAGCAAGCGAGGGTAGCTTCATGGCGATGTGGCTATTTCAGCCGGAGAATGAGGGATGTCGAGACAGTGCTAATTTAGGGTCGATGACTGAATCGATGACGGATGAGAGGCTGAATGGACTGACTGACTAGTTGATCAGTTGAACGGTTGGCCAGTTGGCCGGAAGGGAGAACTAGCTGGCCGGTTGACAAGTTGACCAGTGGGCAAGGGAGACAGAGGCCTAACTCAAGGGGAAACCCGCCACCTGTCACCTGAGGCTATATTGGGTAGGGTCGGGACCGGGTCACGACATAGCGCATCGGGTAGGGCTGACCACCCTTGGTCAGCCGCGGTTGAGCGAGGGCGCTCAACCCTACCCAAATACAAAGGGGCCTAGCGGCCCCTTCATTATTTCGACTGTCCCTGTCCCTAGTCCTGTCCCTGTGAAGTCAGCGAGCTTAAGCTCGTCCGACTTCACTTCACATCCTTCAGGAATTGCTGGTACTGCGCCTCGGTCTGTTCGGCGGTGAGCTTACCCGAATGAATCAGGATGCGGAAGCGGAAGGTCTCTGATTTGCCCGCCTTGATCGTGAAGTTGAGCGTGGTCTTGCCTTTGGTAAATTCCTTGGCGCCGAATGGATTCGCGGCGAAGAGGCCGTAACCGCGGTTATGCCAGTAGGTTGGGTAGGTGCTGTTCTTCGGGTGGTCGAAGATTCCGACGCAGACTTCTTCGCCTTTCACGTTGCCGGAAAGGGTCATCCATTTCGCACGCGTGCTCCAAGCTTCCTTCTCGCCGACTTTTCCTTCGCTGCTCAAGTAGACGCCGTTCACGCCGGTGTTATCCATTTTGGCCACGGCCGTCGGTTTACCCGAAGCATCGGTGAAAATCTCAGGCTTCAAGGAAGGTTCTTCCAGCGAGCGGGTGAGACGAATGGCGATGGCGCCTTCCTTGGAGTCCTTAAAGACGGCGTCCTTTTCCTGTGCGGTCAAAGTGATGATTCGGTCGATGATCCGAAGGTCTTTGGAGGCGCGAAAGACGAGCGTCTCGTCCTGTTGCAGCACCTTAGAGCCATCGTTCATGATCCAATCCGAGGAAACTTCGAGGGTGGCGGCACCGGTGCCCGAGGCGAGCGCCTTGATGTTTTTGTGACGGACGGCGCCGTAGGGAATCTTGCTGTCGCGATCGAAGCCTTCGGGCGGCGAGTTCCAAAAATCACAGTCGTTGACGTTGCCGTAATTGAACCACGAAGAGATGTGATGCGGGTGGTCGGTGCGTTCGCCGGCGACTTTCTCGAGCGGGAAGCCGCGGGTGAAGATGTTACCCTGCGAAGTGCGCAAAGGGGAGAGCAGAGGCTTTTTCTGGTTGGACCAGTAGACGTAGGAAGTGAAAGGCTGGCCGTCGACGAGCACGTCGATTTGCTGCTTATCTTTTTGTTCGACGAGTTTCACTTCTTCCGCAGGCGCGCCGAGGGCGGCCAAGAGGAGGGCGAGGAGGGGGAGGGTTGATTTCATGATGAAAGAAGGCTTAGTTTTTGTGCGCAGCGATGGCTTGAATCGCCGGGATGATGATCGCAGCAGCGATGGCCAGGAGGTAGAAAGCAAGGAGGCTGATGATAAAAATGCCGATGAATTTCCAGAAGCGTCGCTGGGCTTCGAGTGCCTCGATCACCGCAGCTTCCTCGGGGGCGGTTGCGAGGGTGCGAATGGCCCGAGCGCTTTTAAGCAGGAGTCTGGCGGGAAAAAAGTAGATTACCGAAAGCACGACATATAATAAGCCGATACCGAGAAGTATAGCTCCTCCTGCGCCCTTCCCTGAAGGTATCATTCCAGCCAAGGTGAAAACTCCCAGGAGGGTGCAGGCTGTGCCTCCCAGAATCATTAAGACGGCACCGATCATCATCATGATGCCGACGAAACGTAGCCAAGGCTGAGTCTGGGTTAGTTTGGCGATGATGGCGCTCTGGTCGGTGGTGACGGCTTCGTTCATGGTGGGATAATCAATAGGACATACCTTTGCCTCAAAGGTTGCCAACCCGAAAGGGGCGAGAAATTGCCCAAGAAAGACAATTACTTGGCGGAATCTCAGCCTCCGCGCCCTAGGATTACGCTGAGGCGTTAGGACTTAGCGGATTCCAATCCTGCGGATGAATTCGTGGAAAATTGTCGCGTCAAAGCTGGCCGCCTCACGCCGTAACTTATTCGGATTGGATTATGTCAAATTAAAGCGGAAGTGAATTCTTGCCCAGAGAGGTAGGGAGTCTTGCGTCTTGCCAGACGAAGGGTTCAATTCTTTTCACAACTATGAAGGCCGCCCTGCTTCTTGCACTCTTATCTTTTTCTCTGTCCGCGGCTGATCAGCCCAAGGTTGCCCATCGCTTCGCCATCGACCGGACGGTAAAGCCCGCGATGGATGAACTGATCGCCGCTGACGCCAAGGTGGAAGTCTTGGCCACGGGTTTTACCTGGTCGGAAGGGCCCGTATGGTTTCAAAATAAACTCATCTTTTCGGACGTTCCTAATAACACCGCTTTCGCTTGGCGTCCAGGAGCCCAGGGGGAAGAAGTTTTTCTGAAGCCCAGCGGCACCTCGGAACCATCCGGCCGGCAGGGCTCGAACGGCTTGGCGGTCGACCTTAAAGGCAACTTGTTGCTCTGCCAGCACGGTGATCGCTGCGTGGCACAACTTTTGCCCGACAAGAAATTTAAGAAACTCGCCACCAATTTCGAAGGGAGTCGTTTTAATAGCCCGAATGACTTGTGCGTCGCCAAAGACGGAGCGATTTATTTTACCGACCCGCCCTATGGCTTGGGCGATGAAACCGCTGAACTAGACTTCCACGGTATTTTTAAACTATCGCCTGATGGCTCGGTTTCCTTGGTCTCCAAGGAGGTCAAATGGCCTAATGGTATCGCGTTGAGCCTCGATCAGAAGACCCTTTATATCGCTATTTCCGATCCGAATGACACTCGGATTGCCGCTTGTGATCTCAATGGTGCTCATTTGCGCGACATTTTTAAGGCCTCGTCTTTGAAGGGTGCTAATCGTCCGGGAAATTGCGACGGATTGAAGCTCGATGAAAAAGGAAATATTTGGGCGACAGGACCTGGTGGCGTCCTGATCTTATCTCCGGAAGGTAAGCACCTCGGCACGATCATGACTGGTCAGCCAACGGCTAACCTCGCCTGGGGAGCTGATGGCCACACGCTTTTCATCACTTCGAACAAAAACCTGCTGACCATTCAGACAAAGGTCAAAGGCGCGGGATTCTGACCGGCGGCTGAAGGCCGCCGGAAGGGCAGGGATTTAATTCTTGAAGGTCTGCCCGATTCAGCCAACCGCGGTCGAGGTAGGGCTGACCACCCTTGGTCAGCCGCGGTTGAGCGAGGGCGCTCAACCCT
>CAILOT010000098.1:0-13225 GCA_903835965.1 uncultured Opitutia bacterium | reverse complement strand
GGAGGACGGATTTGGTTTAGAGATAAAAAAGCGGAGCGGCCTTGCGACCGCTCCGCTTTTTCGGAAGAGCTTAGAACGTGGTGGGAATCTTGAAGCCCGCCCGGCCTTCGCGTTTGGCCACGAGGTCGCGGTTAGCGGCTTCGGCATTGGCGCCCGTGAAGAGTTCGGTCTTTTGGTCCAAGGTGAGAGGCAGGCCGAGGACGGCCTTGGTTTCGTCGAGGTTGATGCCGTTGACGCCCAAGTGGTCTTTCATGCGACCAAAAGCTTCGGCCAGGCCGGAACTCGACTTGATGGCGTCAGCCACTTCGCCAGCGCTCTTCTTCGCACCGAGGCGGAAGGAGATATTGGCGGAGTGGACGAGCGAGGTGGAGAGGTGGCACTCGCGCACGGGTGCGTGGATACCCTTGGACGATCCCTTGCGGATGCCTTCGACCCAGTTGGCGTGGTGACCTGAAGCACCGCCGGTGAGGTCGACCGCATCGACGGTCTTACCGTAAGTCTTCAGGAATTTACCGTCCTTGTCGTAGACTTGGGCGGAATTGTAATCGGGTACGACGATGGTGGCGTTCTCGCACTCGACGATGATGCCGATCTCGGGAGACTTGGCCGATTTTTCAGTGGCGTTGTTGTCCTTGAATTTACCGAACTTGTTCGACGGGCCGCCCATCTTGCCGTCGGCGCTGAGTCCGTAGACTTCGGTGATCAAAGGCGCGGCAGCGTAATTGTGGATCGAGATGAAGGTGTTTGGGGTCTCGGCGCAGTCGACGTAACCGAAGCGGCCTCCGACGGAGACGACTTCAGGGGCGACTTCGTGCGTGCCGAGGAACCAGCGGGCGATGTCGATTTCGTGGATGGCTTGGTTGCAAAGGTCGCCGCCGCCGTAGTTCCAGAACCAGTGCCAATCGTAGTGAACCGGGCCGGTGTTGGCGGTTTCTGATGTCTTGTCGGACTGGTTGCCACGAATTGATTCCATGATGTCGGCCGGGCCGTTCCAGAGGTCGTAATCAATGGTGGAAGGGATTTCGTTCTTCTTGGCTGGGCCAATGGATTTACGGCGCTTGTAGCAGATGGCGCGAGCGAGCTTCACTTTGCCGTATTCTCCGGCGTGGACGGCTTTGACGGCGGCCATGATGCCTGCGCCCGAACGGCTTTGGGTGCCGGCCTGGACGATCTGTTTGTCAAAATGCTTGGAAGCGGCGACGAGTTGCTGACCTTCGAAGATATTATGTGAGAGGGGCTTTTCGACGTAGAGGTGTTTGCCGGCCTGGAGGGACCAGATGCCTTGAATCGAGTGCTGGTGGTTAGGAGAAGCGATGGAAACGGCGTCGATGTCCTTATCTTCGAGCATCTTTCGGATGTCGGAGTAGCCTTTGGCTCCGGGGAATTGCTTCAGGCCCTTGGCGACGACCGTCGAGTCGACGTCGCAGAGCGCGACGATGCGTACGCCTTTGATCTTGGAGAGCTCCTTGAGGTGCTCTTGACCGCGGCTACGGAAGCCGACGACGGCGACGCGGAGGTCACCGTTGGCCCCGGCCGCTTGGCCGTAGGTGCGGGCACTGAGGCCAGCCATCGCGGCGACGACGGCCGAGTTCTTGATGAATGTTCGACGATTGAGTTGAGACATAGAGGTATGATTCGGGGTAGAGGTAGGAGCATATGGAGATGCCCGTTGTGTCGAGAATGTTCCAAAGTCCGTCCTAACCGAATATCGGCAGCATGGGGGGGAAAGGGGTGGGGCAGCGGCAGGGCTCGGGTTAGGTTTATAACTACCTCTCATAACCTTTTTATGAATAAAGGTTTGTGATTTTTAACCCCCTAATACCCCTCCGGCCCCTGCCCGCAGGTATCTCTACTTAATTGACCGAAGGTATTCGCGGATCGCGTCAAATTGCTCCGCGCCCTTGCCGTCAAATGTGTCGGTCAGCTGGGTCATGCCTTCGGGGTCGGCGTATTTCGGCCTCTGGGTCTCAGGGTCGATCCGGATCGGGGCCATGACCCAGCGCTTGAAGTAGCCCTTGCGGAGGCGTTCGATGCTCTGGACGAAATTGATCGCCGGAGCTTCGAAGACGGCCGTGGCAGCGGTGTCGCCTACGGCGTGGCAGGTGATGCAATTAAAACCGCCGTCCGCCCCGAGGAGTTTTTCGCCGATGGCGACTTTCTCGGCGTTGGGCTCAGGCTCGCTGGCTTCTTTCTGCGGAAGGCCGTGTTGGTGATTAAGGCCTAAAGCGAGACCGTCGGCATGATGCGCAAAGCCCGGCATGCGTCCGATGAGCCAGGTACGTGGCTTGTAATCGATTTTACCGGCGATGAAGGAGGACATCCACTCGTTACGCAGTTTTTCGCCTAACCATGTCAACGGAGGTACGGGTGCATCGGGGACGGCTTCGCCTTCCACGTGTTCTTTAGCTGGGAGTACGTCACGTAATTTCTTGGCCTCACTATCGACCTTGGACCAAGTGCTGCCTTGGCCGTCGCGCGCATGGCAAGCCGTACAGTTTAGATTCTTGATTTGACGTTCGGCAAACTCGGCGGGGGTGTCCTGTTTGAGTGAGCTTAGGTCGGTGGCTAAGAAGGCTTTCAAGGCGTCACGTTGTCCGGGGCTGAATGCGAAATCAGGAGCGGCGGCACGCGATGCGATGTCGGAGCCGAGGCAACCTTTGTCGCCAGCCTTGAGCACGGTTGCGAGCGTGGGTTGCGTGGTGGCAGGCATGCCAGCGTGGCAATTCAAACAACCTGCGCTGACGAGCAGGGCGGCGCCGCGGGCCGCATCGCCGGCGATGGCTTCGCGTTTCGTGACTCGACTGTTGGCGATCAGGTAGCTGGCGAGCTGAGTGGCTTCTTCGTTTTCGAGGCGGAAGTGCGGCATGCGTGTCGCCGGATAGTTCTTAGCGGGGTCTTTGAGGAATTCGATGAGTGCAGGTGGCTGCCATTTATCGCGAAGGTGCCCCAGCGGGATCCGGTCATGCGCGTCGGCCCCTGTGGCGTCGGGCCGCTGGTGGCAGCCAATGCAGCCGAGGTTCGCGAAGAGTGCGCCGCCTTGCGGGGCGAGTTTCAGGTCGAGCGGTTTCTCGGCCACGGGCGCTGTGCCCTGCGTGAGCATGGCGGCAAGGTCGGCGGCCTTTTGATTGGCGTCAGCACCCGAGAAGATTTTTGGCATCAGCGTATGCGGGCGGATGGCGTGCGGGTCGAAGATCCAATCGGCGAGGAAGGCCGTCTTGTATTTCGTGCCGAGCTCCGCGAGTAGCGGAGCGTTTTGCCCGAGCTCCGGCATGCCTTGTCCCTTGAGGGGGATGAGCGATGTGTCTGAGTGGCAGGCCGCGCAATTCAGCTGCGCAAAGAGCAAGCGCCCTTCGCGACGTTGCAAAGCGGCATCGAGTCTGGGTGCGTTCGGATGCGTCAGGAGGGTAGGCGGGACGGGTTCGGTCGGAAAATCTTTCGAAGACCAGTGGAGCCGGACAAACGTATCGCCGCTCGTTGCGCGGGTGAGTTCGGCCGTCAGGGTGTTGGCCCCTTTGTTCAGTTGCACTGATTTGCCGGCCGTCCCGAGAAGAATCGGCTGACCGTTGATATTTAACTTAAAGTTCCCCGACGTTTCGGCGCTCAGAAGGAAAGTGCCGCGGATAGGCGACTGGATTTCGCCGGACCATTGGACGGTGAAAGGGCCCGCTTTGAGGAAGGGCGTCGGACTTTGCCCGGCGGGCACGTAAAGAGAGAGGAGCCGATCGACGCGCTGATCGGTCTGGTCGCCCGCGGTAAACGTGACGGCCAAGCCTGCCGTGCTGGTTTGAGCGGAGAGGCTCAATGATACGCTCAGCGCAAAGAGGAAAAAGAAACGACGGAGGAGCATGATGGCTGGTCGGGTCTGATTGCGTCAGTTTGCGGGTCTTTGGCAAGCGTCCAACAAAAAGGCCCGGATAATCCGGGCCTTTTATCGATAGGGTTTAAACCTTATTTGGCGAAGCTCTTGTAATCGGTGCCTTGTTTTTCAGCTACCACGTTGATGGTGTGGCAGACTTCGTCGGGAACGCGGGAGCCGTCGAGGGCTTTAAGGTTCATCTTGATACGCATCTGCTCGACGGGCTGGAGGCCTGGCACTTCAAGGAAGATGGTCTTTCCGTCCTCGGAGACCTTGACGGATTTGATCACCACCGGGTCCGTGCCTTTTTCGCCCGGCTTGCTGACCTTGTAGTTGTCAGAGCCATAGGCGCCCGACCAGAGGTAGTTGTATTGCTCGATGGAGTAGTTCTGCAAATCAGCGGCGCCTTTTTTGTCAATTGCGCCCGTGAAGCCGATGGTAATGCCTGCTTTCGTGACGTGCAGGCGGTCTTGCATCGTGACGGATTTACCGGTGTAGCGTACGCGATGGATTGCGCCGTCTTTCACCCCGTTGGTCTGCCAGCCTTTGAGGCCGGAGCAATACAGCTGGCCGTCGAGCGGGCTGAAGCGACCTCGCATGATGCCAGTCGTGAACTTTAAGGGGAACTTGACTACGCCGCCTTGGGCGATGTCGCCGACCCGCTCTTGCAATACGCTGAAGAGGGAAGATTTTCCGTACGAAAGATAAAGCATGCGGCCTTCGAAGGGACCCCACTTCTTGCTGGTGACCCAAGTCTGCCCGCCGTTGGAATTATCGATGTCGTAGGGAATCCAGCACAGGTGTGGGCTGTATTTCGTCGGCACGGGGTCGCGGTGCGAGAGATCCGGTACTTCGATGAAATCGCCAGGCTTGGAGAAATGGATGTAGTCCGCAGGGACCCAGGTGCCTTGGTTGTCGCCATTCGAGATTTCGTCGTTCGGTCCGACGCCCATGCCGTTCGGAGCGCGGATGCCAGTGGCGTAGACTTCAAATTTCTTTCCATCCGCCGACACTTTAAAGATGGAGCCGTGGTGCTCGCTGAGAGGGCCCCAGCCGCGACCTCCTGGATTCACCGGTCCGCCTTTGAGGAAGTAGAAATTGCCCTGACTGTCGCGTTGTAAGTCGAAGGTGAATTCGTGGAAGTTCGAAGTAACTTGGACGTCATTATTGAAGTTTTCGTAGAAGTCCGCTTCGCCGTCGCCATTCAGATCGCGCAACCGAGTAATCTGATCTCGACCGAGGACGTAGATGACGTCGTCGACGATGCTGATGCCCAAGCCGTGGAAGATGCCGGTGGCGTAGCGGCGCCAGGTGATCTTGCTCAGTTTGTCATCGGAGAATTTTCCGACCCAGACGTCGCCGCTCCAGGTCGCGAAAGCGATGCGGCCGTCTTTAAAGAAGTCGATGGCGCCGACGCGAATCCAGGATTTGTAGGGATTTTCTGCGGGGACGTTAAGGTTGTCGACGAGGTAAGGCGCGTTGAGGATTTCAGCGAGCTTGTCGTTCAGGGCCTGTTTCGCCGTGGCTTCGGTTTCGCCCTCGATCTGGCTTTTGACGGCTTCGGCTTGTTTGGCTTGGTCGATTTCTCCGAGGGTGCCTTCGGTCTCAACGGTCTGGGTCCAGTGGGCGGGGCCACCCTTGGTGAACTCGCGCAGGTCTTTGGCAGTGCTGACACCATTGACCGACTTGGTCAGGGCGGCGACGTTTTGCGGCGAGCCGTGAGCGAAGGAAATCTTGAATGAAGTACCGGACGATACTTTCAATTTCAACGAGAGGAAACCGTTGTTATCATTAAGCGTGCCATGGCTTGCGCGGACCACGGTGAATTCATCGGCAGGCTTGATGGGGGCGACGGGAGTAGCAGCGGCCGCGGGTTTATCGCTGGTTTTTTTCTTCGCGACTTTCGGCGCCGGTGGCGCAGCTGGCAGGGGCTGTTCGAGAATCACATGGGCGTTTTGACCATCGAGGGAGGTTTTTCCGCCATAGGGAAGGTCGAGTACGTGCACGGAGGCGTCGAGTTCGCCGCTGATGACGGTGAAGCTACGGCTGAAGACTTGCTGGTCGCCGACTTTCTCCAGTTCAGCGCTTTCTAAGATATTAGCTCCGCCTACCGAATAAGCGAAGACGACGCGATCGCCGTGAAGGTAGAGGCCTTGATATTTGGCATGGTCAAGCGGGAGCGGGCCGAGGTGAATCTTGGACATGACGCCATCCGGGCCTTTGGGTAGGGTGCGCGTTTCGGCAAAGCTTCCGTTCTTGCTCCAACCTGGTCCGGGATTCGTTTCGAAATAAACCTTCGCACCGACGGCGGGTCCGGGGTTCGGGCCATGCTTGCCGTCAAAAGCGACGCCTTTTAATTTCATCCAGCCACCGAGCCATGCGCCTGCGCCCCGTAAAGTTTCGGTGTCGAAGGCGTAACCCGCTTCGCGATCTCCCAGATTGACGAGAATGGCTTTGTTGGCGGCGCAGCCTTTTTGCTCAAACGGGCTCTTGCCTTCGGTATTGTCGATGGAGGCCGTCAGGAAGCGGCCGTAGTCCATGCCTTCATATTTTTCGGCCGGGGTCGGGATCTTGGCGGTCTTGTTTGGATTTTCTGCGCCCAGAAGGGCGAAGGATCCGAGCAAGAGCAAGAAGCTGGTGCGAGTCAGTGAGTTCATGGGATTGGAAATGGGGTAGTAGGGGCGGGGTATGAGAATTGATTATCCCGCCCCTCGCTGTCCAACGTATTGGAGCGATATCCGGGCAGGAGGTTCCCTCCGAAGGTGAAAGAGGGCGGATGGGCGGCCAAGGGTTGGGGCGTGGCCGTGCCTGAGTTTATGAGTATAGGGGTACCCCTACCTTGCCCCTACTCTATTTACCGGCCTTCCAGCACCCGGGCAAATGATCATCGCGGACGCCCACGGCTTGGAGGTAGGCCTGGATGATGGTGGGGCCAACGAATTTCATGCCACGACGCTTGAGTTCTTTTGAAATGGTTTCCGCGAGCGGGGTCGTAGCCAGAAGCTTCCGCGAGCGGCGCACAACGGGTTTGCCGTCAACATGAGCCCAGAGCCATCGCGTAAAACTTCCATGCTCCTTGGTTATGGTCAGAAAAACGCGGGCGTTAAGCACGACGGATTCCAATTTGCCGCGATGCCGGATGATTCCCTCATTCTCCATCAAGGTGTCGATCTTCTTGCTGTCGTATTTGGCGATTTTCTTGGCGTCGAAGTTCGCAAAGGCTTTCCGGTAGGCTTCGCGTTTCTTCAGCACGGTGTGCCAAGATAACCCGGCCTGGGCGCCTTCGAGAATCAGTTGCTCGAAAAGCAGGCGGTCATCGTGGACAGGTACGCCCCATTCTTTGTCGTGGTAGGCGACATACAACGGATCGTCACCGCACCAGAAACACCGTGGCTTGGGCTTGGCCACTTTAGGCCTTGGTGGAAAGGCCGCGGAGCCAGGCGATCCAACCGGCGGGTAACCCGCGGGCCAAGGCACCCCGCACGATTTTTTCGTGATAAAGTTTGGAGGGCAGATGCGGGCCGGTGGGGTCGACGACTTTGAATGCTTCGCACTCGAGTGGACAATCTTCGACGCCGGCTTCGAGGACCGTGACCTTGATTCGTTTGTATGGCTTGCCTTCGGCTTCATTGAGCCGATCCCAATCGCTGGCGGTCATTTCATACACGCCGCCCCAGACTCCGGGTGAGGTTTCATCTTCGACGATATCCGCCGAGCCGCCGCCCCAAGTCGAACTCGGGTGCGTGAAGGCCAGCCGATGCTTAGTCAGAAGGGCCTTGCCGCGGTATTGAGCATCGGGGCAACGCCGCTCCATCTGCGAAGAGTCTAAATTGGAGGCGAAGGCGAAGTAGTACCGGCTCATACGAAGGGATGCTGACTTTGCCCAAAAGGGAACGGTTGGCAAATGGATTGGTCTGGGGGTCTGCCGTAAGCAGAAAGATGGCCAGGTAAAGCTTAGGCTTCCCGGGTGACAGGGAAGGTCGACCTGGTGGGCGACTTCAGAATTTCCGCGTAAACCCTAAATAAACCGAACGCGGCTGAGCGCCATACCCGAGGGCTTTAGGCGGGGCGGTTTCACCAAAAATATTTTCGATGCGTAGCGATACTTCACTGGACTCGCCGAGGGCGCGCCTGACCCAGGCTCTATAATAAATCGCATCGGGTATGTTCGCGCGCGAAAAGGTGTTCCAGTCGAAATCCGTCCGGCTGCGAAGGTAATTCAGGGAGGCACCCAAGGTCCAATTTTCGTTCGGCAATATTTCAATGCCCGCTGAAAGGTTCACGCGTGGGCGGGCCAGCAGGCTTTCGCCGGTCTGCACCGGGCGTCCGTCTAGGCTGGTGTAAGTCGAAAGGGCTTCGGTCTCGAGGTAGGTGGCCGAGCCGAAGCAGCGCAGGCCTTTGGCGGGGCGGGCTTCGATTCCGAGTTCGACGCCGCGCGTGCGCGCTTGGGCGATGTTGTAGGCTTCGTAGGTGCTGGTGAAGTCGATCAGATCTGTGAGGCGATTTTCAAAAGCGACCAAGGTCCATGAAAGGGCGTTCGGGAGGGCGTCCTCGTGGCGCAGGCCGATTTCGATGCCTCGGTTAGATTCGGGCCGCAGGGGGACGCCGCCGACGGTCCCGTAGACGAGTTCGCCGCCCGCGGGCGTGCGGTAGGCGGTGGCGTATTTCGCGTGTAAGGTGAGTTCTTTATTTAACTTATGCGCGAAAGAGAATTCGCCGGTGGTCTTACTGGCGAAATCGGTGAACGTATCGTGCCGTAAGGCGGCCTTGAACCGGTCGGAGGGAGTGGCTTGCCAGTCCGCATGCGTCCAGAGGCCGAGGCTTTCATGGGTGTCGGCCCAGGCTTTGGCGTAAGGGTACGGAGTTGTGTTCAACTCCAAGACGCGCTGGTCGTAGCGCGAGCATTCGTAAGTCGTGCCCACGCCTAAGATGAGATTGGTGCGCGTCTTCCAATCGGCAAAGGCCGTGACTTCATCATGGGTGAGTTCATAACCCTGGTGGGTCGCGCCCCAGGTGAAGCTTTTCATCGACATGACACCGTGCGACCAGAAAGCGGCGGCTTGGACATCCTTATCTTCATAGCGGAGCCCAGGTGAAAGCATCCAGCCATTATCGTTTTGGAAATCCGTCAAGTTGGGCGCGGTCTCTGGTCCGGGAAGACGGGCTTTGCTGAGATCCGCTGAGCCGATGAGGTCGAAGGTGAGATGCGGGTTGAGTTTCCATTCCGATTTAATGAGCGCTGTCGAAGCGTCGAGCTGGCTATTGGGTCGCCAGCCATCTTCGTGCGAAGTGGTAAGCGTGACGGCGGTGCCTTGGGTTGCTGCGCCTGCGCCTTGGGCGTTATTCGTCACGTAATTGATACCCAGCGAAGCGCGCCCGAATGATCCGCCTTCGATCGCCAGCTCGGCATGGGGCTTGTCGATCAGGGGTTGGGGTAGGCGCAGGTCGATGACGCCGCCGATCGCATTGGCACCATAAAGCGAAGACGAGGGACCGCGCAGGACTTGCACTGAAGATAAGCCGAAGATGCGGTACCGCTCGGTCTCGTAGCCATTCAGGAAACCTTGCGGCAAGCGACGTCCGTCAAGGAGGACGGCGGATTGGCTGGAGTTTGTCCCACGCAAGAAGAGGGAAGATTGTGACCCTTCGCCGGTTTGCTCGGCGGCGAAGATGCCTGGCACCGTCGAGAGCAAGCGGCTGATGCTGTTGGTGCCGGCTTCCGTGGCCTCGCTGACGTTGATGCGGCTGACGGAAGGAGAGGCGTCCGCGAGGGGCGCGGCTTGGCGGGTTTCGACGACGACGGTTTCGGGCAACAGCGTGGGAGTCTGGGCGATGAATAGGGCGAAAAGGCTGAGCACGGGTCGAGGTTTCGGGGGTTATTAATTGAAATCAATCTAAATGGGCTGGAGAAAGAGGGCGGAAGTGTCATAGTGTTTTTCGATGGGCATCGAAACCAGCAATCAACCTGACCTCGGCGCGGTCCGCCAGTTCTCTATCTTTGTCGAAAATAAGGTCGGTCGATTGAACGAACTCGTGCAATCTCTCGGCGACGCTGATGTGCACATCATGGCGCTTTGTCTGGTGGATACGACGGATTCGACAATTATCCGCATCGTGGTCGATTATCCGGAACGCGCGGAAGCCGTGTTGAACGAACATAATTTTGCGCACGATGACGTGCCGGTCGTGGCGATCGAATTACAGTCCGAAGCCCAGTTGAAGGACGTGACCTCGGTGCTGCTGAAAGCGGAAATTAATATTTATTACGTCTACCCGTTCCTGTTCCGCCCTAATGGCCGCCATGGTCTGGTGGTGCGCACGGAAGCCCAAGAATTGGCGGCCTCGGTCTTGTCCCGGCATGGTATTACCGTGCTTGGTCGGAACGATATCGCTCGGTAGCCGCCGCAGGGCGCCCGCGGGTAGGGGCGTGGCTTGGCCGCTTCCTCCTGGCGTGGAGGGCACGATAAATCTTGCCCTATCTGGCTTCGCCCTGAGGCGAACGAATTCAACCGATTAACCGACGTTCTGGTGCCTTAATCTTATGTTAATCTTCGCTTAAGATTCGCTTTAACGAAAGGTTACAATTGATGGCTTAACATTATTAATAAGTGGGATTAGATTATCTGTACGGAAGCGCAAAGGGCCCGTAACCAAAAACCAAAAACCCCAACAAAATATGATCAATCCTCGTCTGATCGTGTCACTCTCGCTTCTCCTCGCCGCCTCGACGGTGCGCGGGGCGGACGCTCTCCCCGCCGGTTCGAATCACCCCGCTCAAGTTCCCGCGGTTCGTCCGCAGGCGCCTCGGCACACGCCGATGCCTCGCGTGACTTTCCTCAAGCCTGAGTTCGGCGATCCGCTTCCCGGTCTGAACAGCACGTTGCTCGGTCTTTTCATCGATGGGAAAGAAGATTTCGAAAAGGTGGAAGATATCGCCGGCGGTCTTGGCCCAATCTTCAACGAGTCTTCGTGCGTCGCCTGTCACTCGGCACCGGTCACGGGTGGAGGTAGCGCCCGAAACGTCACGCGCTTCGGCCGCGCGATTCATGGCAATTTTGATTCACTCGATGCGCAAGGCGGATCTTTACTCCAAGATAACGCCATTTCGCCCGATGCCCAGGAGGTCGTGCCTAATGATGCCAATATCATCATCCATCGTAATTCTCCACCGGTCTTCGGACTCGGCCTAATCGATGCGATCCCTGCTGCGGAAATTCTCCGTAACGTCCGCCGTGTTCCCGTCGAAGGGGTGAAGGGTAAAGCGTCGATGGTGACCGATGTGGTGAGCGGTAAGGTGATGCTGGGCCGCTTCGGTTGGAAGGCGCAGCAGACTTCCGTTTATGCCTTCGCTGCAGATGCTTATGCGAATGAAATGGGCGTGACCAATCGCCTCTTCCCTACGGAAAATGCGCCGAACGGTAAGGCCGATGTCCTGGCTCGGACGGATCTGGTGGCCGATCCCGAAGACGCACCTGCGGTCGGACTCGCCGATTTCGAGAAAGTCGCGAACTTCATGACCTATCTCGGAGCGCCTCCTCAATTGAAGCTCTCGCCCAGCGCGGCGGCAGGCCGGATGGTCTTTGAAGTCGCCGCTTGTTCCCTCTGTCACGTCCCCGCGATGTATACCGGACCCAATAAAGTTCCAGCTTTGGCGAACAAAGAAGTGCCGCTCTTCTCGGATTTGCTCCTGCATGACATGGGTACGCTCGGTGACGGCATCGCGCAGGGTGCGGCCACGGGTAAGGAAATGCGTACGCCTCCCCTCTGGGGCCTTCGGATGAGTGCGCCATATCTGCACGATGGTCGCGCCAGCACGGTCGATGACGCCATCCGCGCGCACGACGGGGAAGCCAAGGCATCGCGTGATCGCTATCTGCGTCTGAATAAGACCCAACAGAAGCAACTCGCCGATTTCTTGCTCTCAATCTGAACGGCGTAAATTAAGGAATTAAAAGGGCGGCCTCCGGGCCGCCCTTTTTTTGCGAGGTTGGGACAGTACCACGTGCTGTCCTTTTGGGTTTGCGTCGACTAGGTGCACGACTGCGTCGCGCCCCTACCTCTTTAAGACTAAAACCTGCACCCCCTGCTTCAGCCCAGGGTAGGTCGCATCCTTAGGGTCGAAGCCGAGGGTGAGATTGAGCTCCATCTTGGCGGCGTCGAAGCGGTAGCCGCAGCCGGCGACGAGATGGCTTTTCTTTTCGGCATCGATGGCGCCGTTATAAGTTTTCCAGCGGGACTGCCAGTCGGCGAAGTTCATCGCAGCGCCTTTATCAAAGGCGAAGCGAGGCTCCGAAGTCCGGACGGCGTAAATATTGCCGTCGAGTTTGCGGTCTTCGCTCTGGAATTGGTCTGGCGCGGTCAGTTTGAGTAAAAGGCCCTTGCTGCCGATCAGCAGGTTTTCGCGCACGGCGCAATGGGCGGCGCTCCAGCTTCCGCTGCGTTTGCGTTCGAGTGAGAATTCGACGTCGACCGTCTTGGTGCCGACAAATAGATTATGTTGGATACTCACCCCGCCGGATTCGCGGGTGCGGACGCCGATGTCGTTTTCGATCAGGATATTATTTTCCACGACGCAGGGCTTGGCGCTGCCGATTTCGAAGTCGATGCCGACGCCTTGGTGGATGATGGTATTGCCGGCGATACGGGTGTCTTGTCCGGCGCCGCCGTCGCACCAGATGCCCCAGAGCACGTAGTTGTCGCGGATCAGATTACCTTCGATGACCGAGTTGTTGGGGTTGTGCAGTTTGAGTCCGGCGCTTTCCCAGCGTTTCTTCCCGGTGAACATCAGGCGGTTATTCCGTTCGAAGGTATTGGCGCGGATGATCAGATTGGACCCGTTGTAACTGGCGGTGCCGGCGGCACCGTTGTCGCTGATCACATTGCCTTCGATCAGGTGGCCCCGGGCGCCGGTCGCCTTGCCGTTCGTTCCGGTTTCGAGGTCAAAGGCTTCGTTGCCTTCGTTGCCGAAATCGAGCCCGATGCCGTTGGCGAAGCGAATGATATTATTCCGGATGATCCAAAATTTCCCGGAACGCGTGCCGACCATGCCCGCGTGCTGCCATTCGGGGTGTTCGGCTTCCCAGAAGTTCGTCGGGTATTGGTTGCCGCAGCGTTCGAAGGTGAAGCCATCGACCACGATATGTTGCAGCTGGCGCTGGTGCGGGGCGAAGAGGCGACGCTTGGTGGTGATTTCCACGACATGCGACTGCGGCTTGTCATCGGGAAAATGGATTGCGAGCACGCCTGTGGCCGCATCGTAACGCCAGGTGCGGGACTTAGCTTTCAGTGCGCTTTCTTTTGGTTCTTGCGTATAGATTTCGTCATCTACGAAGACTTGGCCCAGGTTATAGTTCAAGGTCTTGTCGCTAT
>CAILOT010000097.1:0-3249 GCA_903835965.1 uncultured Opitutia bacterium | reverse complement strand
ACCATTCGCTGACCGTGATGGTATGGTCGCCCAGCATCAACCAGGCGGTCACGGCGAGGGCCACCACCAAAGCCGGCAGCCAGAAGCGACGGCGATACCAGCGCGGACTATCGAAACTGATGATGAAGGTAAGAAGATAAAGTCCGAGCGGGAGAACCCAAAGGAAAGGAATCACGGCGATGTCTTGGCAGATCTTATTCGTGATCGCCAAAAGTAAGACGACCCCGCATGCCGGCAGGGCGAACCACAGGAAGCGCTGGAAGCCTGAAATAACGCCTTCATCTTCGTTCGTCATTTCCTTGACGGTCGTCGTCGAACTTGCGCGTTGCCATACCGTCACGCCGCACCAAGTGGCTAAGACGGCGAAAATGCCGAGCCCGACGGACCACCAGGCCGCTTGAGCGTGGCGTCCGAGATTAGGCTCCATCAGGAAGGGGTAACCCAGTAAGGCCAGCAGCGAGCCGATGTTCGAAAGTGCGTAGAGACGGTAGGGCGACACGCCGGGGTGCGAGGCGCTGAACCAGGCTTGGAATAACGGACCCGTCGCGGACAGCACCAGATAGGGCAAGCCCATGCACGCTAACAGCAGTAGCAAGATGTGACCGGCCGGATTTTGACTATCCACCGGCTTCCATAGGTCACTCGGGGTGATGGGCAGGAGCAAGAGCACCAATGCCAGCAAACTGAGATGCAGGATGACTTGTTGGCGTGGGCGTAGGCGACTGATGCTGAAGTGAGCGTAGGCGTAACCTCCGAGTAGCAGGACTTGGAAAAAAAGCATGCACGTCGTCCAGACGGCTGGCCCGCCGCCGAACCAAGGGAGGATAAAGCGGGCAATCAGAGGTTGGACGAGGAAGAGCAGGCAGGCTCCCCAAAAGATAGTTAGGCCGAAGGCGAACATGGGTAAGGGATATAGGGGTAACCCCGCGCAGCGGCAAAGGTTCTGGGGGTAACGAGGTCGTAGGCGGCTGCCCGACCTCTGGCAACCCTCATTGGGGCGGCGGCTAATGCTCAGAAGCAGCGATGGGCTTCGCTTTTTCTTCTCTGAGATTTATTTAATGACTTCGGGCTCCGCCGGAACGAACTGTACGGCATCGACCGAGACGAAGCCGTCGGTGTCCGTATTACTGATGATCACTTGCGCCGGTTTATCTTTTATAAAATCGAAGACGCCCAGTTCGATGAAATGGCCTTCGAGTTCAGGCGTGATCTTCTGATTGATGCGGAAGGTCTGACTTCCGGTTGCCGCTACGACGCATACGGGTACGTTGCTCGCCCGATTGCCCGACGGCAGGTAGGCGAATCGAACGTGATAGCGGCCCTCGTGAGGTAGTTGGGTTTCAAAGCGTGCTTCGCATTTCCCCTTGTTATCGTTACCGTCGTGGCGACTGATCGCATGGATGGCTTTTCCAAAATTAGAACTTCCCCAGGTTCCGGTGAAGGCGGCCTCTTCATCGTCAATCACGATGCCCGTGAAGCGCATCGCCTCCGCCGACTTTAATTCAAGGACGGCTTTTTGGGCGCGAAGTTTTCCCTGAAGAACGGGGACGTCGATCGACTGCACGGAGGTGTGGCCATGCAAGGCCAGCGCACTTGCTACCCCGGCAGCTTGACCGAGGGCCATATAGACGGGCTCCATACGCAAGGAACAGTAGGCGATGTGCGAAGCAGAAGGGCAGACGGTCACGAGTAGGTTTTCGCATTCATTGCGCTTCGGCGTGAGACATCGGTAGGGGATTTGGTAAGGCTTGACGGGTTCGTCTTGAAAAGATCCTTCGTCGCGTACCATTCCCGCGGGAGTCAAGATGCGCTCGACGATATGGCAATCGATCAAGAAGGAACCCATGGCCACGGTGTCCGGCTTGGTGATCTCTTGCTGTAAGTCTTTTTGCGTGAGCACGTATTCGCCAATCATACGGCGGGCTTCGCGAACATAGAGCGCATAAGGCCAGCCGGCATTGTCGGTAAATTCGTCTTTGCAGAGGCCCCAGGTGTTCGCTTGTTCGCGGAGCTTTAGGGGGACGCGCGCATCATGACAGAGGAACCAGAAGAGCCCTTGGTTGTGGTCGAGATGCTCCTGTAGAATCCGGGCTCTCGTGGTAGTGTCACCGCCCGGGTAGTCCGTGTTGGCTCCGGGGTAGTCGGTAGAGAAAAGACCTTGGGCGTTGAGGTCGTATTTACCGTCAGCGATTTCTCCGAGATGGAAGAGGCGACCGAAGGGAATGGCGGGATGGGCTTGGATGAGGCGGAGGAGGAGCTCGTAACGCTGCGCATCGTAGTGCGCGGGTTTGGGGAAGGGGAGCTTCAGGTCTGGGCGTTGCGTAACGCAGATGCGGAAATTATAAGACTGTGTGAGCTGGTCGGCATCACCGGGTTGTAAAGGCGGGGCGACGTTTACTCCGGCGATCGGTTGTCCCTTGCTGTCGAGGCCGGAGATATCCGTTGGCGTGCCATGGATATAGCTGGGGCCCTTGCCGCCGATGCTGGGGCAGTCGTTGCTCATCACTTCTTCGCTTCGGGGACGAATGGGCATCGGAAAATATCCGGCCAAACGTTCACCGTATTGTGTCCGGCTCTCGCGTCCGATGATGAAACTGACCCCGGCGGCGGCCATGAGGTCGCCTTCGTAGGTCGCATCGATGAACTGCCGGCCGCGGAAGATCCGTCCGTCGAGGGTCGTGAGACGGCTGAGGCGCTGGCCTTCGCGTTGGACGGATTTCAATCCGACATGGGTGATGACTTCGACCTTGGCTTCGGTGAGCAGCGCGCGAAATGCTTCCATGTTACGGTGGGGCTCGGCGTACCAGAGAAACTTGGGATCATTGTCCTTCGCGGCCTGGGTGAAGAACTCGCGTGTGTAACCGCCGATAGTCTCGGGTTTGCCGATGTCAGATTTAGAAAGCCCGCCGGTGACCATTCCGCCGATCCAGCGAGAAGGTTCGAGAACCGTGACGGTGAGGCCTTCACGCGCTGCGGCCACCGCAGCGATGAGTCCAGAGGGCGTTCCGCCGTACACGATCAGATCGCGATCGGTTTCGTTCGCGCGTAGCGTCAAGGCGAGCAACCCTGAAAGAAAACATCCCAGAAGATTCTTCATCAGCTGGGATGTCAGTCGGCCTCGCTTTTGTTGGCGAGGATAATGCGTGAAGGAGCCTTACTTCTTGGCGACGGGTACCGGCCAGTCGTCGGTGCGGAAGGGCGAGGCGGGCAGATTTGCGCCGTTGGCGAGGCTGTATTCAGGCCAATCTT
>CAILOT010000096.1:0-20981 GCA_903835965.1 uncultured Opitutia bacterium | reverse complement strand
GGCCATAACTATGGGCTTAGGCCAAGCGGGCATAACCATCCCACTCGCTTGTAAATACACATTCGCCGCCAAGATTATTACCCGCCAGGCGAAACCCGCCGATGCCGGCAAAGAGATCGATGAACTTGAACTTACCCTTGCCGTCTTTGACCTGAGGGAAAGTTGGACGATGCTTCTTCAGGGCCTGAAATGTCTTCTTTGTTTCAGCTGATACATCATCAGGAATTGTAAAATCCGCCGAGGGATGAGCGTCGGCATGAGTCAGTGCGGCAAGTTGATCTAAGTTGCCACCGTGCCACCAAGAAGGGGCTGTTTTTAGGTTAAGACCGGAAGCCATGGAAGGGAGTGAACATTTGCGCAGTAAATTAGCACGGCGTCAATTCCGTACATGGACACCCACAGGGCTTATTTGCAAGTAGGCTCAGCCCTCCCTTTCAAAAGCTCACTTCGCTCAACTGCATAGACTTTCCGTTAAATACATCTCATTGCCCCACGACTTCTCCCGCCTTGGTAAAGTAAAATGCCAAGTGATTGCTCCTAGGCTGTAGTCCCTACCCATCGGACAGGAACAAACCTTACATATTAATGCCCAAGTAATCACAATAACTACGCAATGACCGCCTCCATGCCATTTCCTAAACGCAAGATCCGCGTCAGCCGTCCGGCCGCCTATCCAGCCTTCCCTCTCCCGAAGAAGCCCGTTCCACCGTCCGCGCCTGCGGGCAGGAAACGTGTGCTGGTGATTGAGCACCAGTCCGCGGTCTGCGACTTGGTCTCGGAGATGATTCATGCGCACCCCCGCTGTGATCTCGCCGGCAAGGGCACCAATGGCGCCAGCGCGGTCGAACTGGCCCTACAGCTCCGCCCGTACATCCTGGTGCTCGATGTCATCATGCCCGGCGTGGGCGGCATCGAAGTCCTGCGTCGACTCGGCGGCAGCCTGCCCTTCATGAAGGTGTTAATTTTTTCCGGAAAAAAAGAACCGCACATCATTCGCTCGCTGGTCCAAGAAGGCATCCATGGTTTCGTCCACAAGACCGATCCGCTCTCCGAATTCCGCAGGGCCGTCGATTCCCTCGCCAACGGCCAACCTTGGTTCAGCGAAAATTTCGACCGCACGGTCCGCGAAGCACTCGCCACTCCGGCCAACCATGCTGATAGCATGTTGGATCAGTTGACACCGCGGGAACGTGAAATCGCCGTGCTCATCACCCGCAGCCACAGCAGCAAGGAAGTCGCCGGCCAACTCCAGATCAGTATCAAGACAGCTGAAAACCACCGGGCCAATCTGATGCGCAAATTAGGCGTGCGCGACGTGGCCGGATTGGTCCGTTTCGTCATCCGGCAGGGTCTGGTCGACCCCACAGGCGATGCGGCCTAGGGCCGGAAAACTTTAACCTTCAACCCGGCCGGGGTTAGGGCATACTAATCGCATGAAATCGGCCCCAGCTCCGAAAAAGTCCGTGGTGGTAATCGAGGATCAGACCGCGATCCGTGAATTAGTCATGGAAATGCTGGAATCGCGCGGTAAATACACGGTGATTGGGTCGACGGCCGATGGCACCGAGGGCGTCGCACTGGCTCTCAAACTCAAACCCGACGTGCTCATCCTCGACATCTTGCTCCCAGGCATCAGCGGGATCGAGGTCCTCCGCCGCCTGCACCACACGCTGCCCGCCCTGCGGGTGTTGATTTTTTCCGCCAAAACCGAAAAGCAACTCGCCCACGGGCTACTTCAAGAAGGGGTCTGCGGCTTCGTGAACAAGAGCGCCCCGCTCTCCGAACTTCGCGAAGCCCTTGACGCCGTCGCCGAAGGCAAGAATTGGTTCAGCCCCTCCTACCAAAAAGCCCTCATCGAGGCCCAACAGTCTTCCGAGAGCCTGGTTGACGAAAAAGGCGGGACACTTTCTGAGCGGGAACGCGAAGTCGCCGTGCTCTTGGCCCAAAGTCATTCCAGCAAGGAAGTCGCGAACCGGCTCAACATCAGCGCCAAGACCGTCGAAAATCATCGCACCAATCTGATGCGCAAGCTCGGCGTGCACGACGTGGCTGGGGTCATCCGCTACGTCATCCGCCAAGGTCTCTACGACCCTTCCGAGCAACCATGATCCGGAAGCTCGCGTCCTGGTTCCTCCTGTCGACCAGTCTTGCGGCCGCCGAAGCCCCCTCCGCCCCGAGCTATGAAGTGCGCCACCTACAAGGCTGGGCCGTCCATGTCCGCAGCGAACTCCTGACGCCGGAAAAGAAAACCCTCACCGAGGCCCGCTTGTCACTGGTCGCCCAACAACTGGTCGAAATCGTTCGCGTTGTGCCGGCCGCGGCCGTCACCGAACTACGGAAGATCCCTCTGTGGATTTCACCCCCCTACCCCAAGATTCCGCTCCGGGCCGAATACCATCCCGGGGCCGACTGGCTCAAGAAAAACGGTCGCGACCCCGCCATGGCCAAGGGCGTCGAATTCACCAACTTCGATATTCTCGACAAAGAAGTGCTGCGGATGCCGATGCTGGCCTTGCACGAACTCGCCCACGGCTACCACGACCGCGTCCTCGGCACCAATCAGCCGGACATCAAGGCCTGCTTCGACCGCGCGGTAGCTAATAAATCCTACGACAAAGTATCGCGTAAAAACTGGCAAGGCAAGATCACCCCCAACGTCAAAGCGTATGCCATGACTAACCCGCATGAATTCTTCGCCGAAACTAGCGAAGCCTTCTTCGGCGAAAACGACATGTTCCCATTCAATCGCAAGGAACTCGAGCAACACGACCCCGAAACCTTGGCCATGCTCAAGAAGGTCTGGCACGTAGAATAAAGATATCTGCGCTCTTGTTCGGCTACCTCAAGGGTTTGATGCGATGATATCGCATCCGTTATCCTCTCTGTCTCGGGTAGGGTTGAGCGCCCTCGCTCAACCGCGGCTGACCAAGGGTGGTCAGCCCTACCAGATGCTTCGGGTAGGGCGGGTTCTCCGAGCCCGCCGTTGTGTCGATCGACATCCGAGTCTCCGTCGCGAACGGACGGCTCGGAGAGCCTTCTCTACCCAAGAATAGAATAAGCACACCTTAGGACCGCGCGAAGTCGGCCCCTCCCTCAAAGCCTGATCCTTAAGCGGGGCGAGATAGGCGTACCAGTATCGCGCCGCGGACCCGAACCACCTTTGCTTGGACCTTTTTCCGGACCACCCAAGGCTTTCTCAAATTCCTTAGGCATTGGCGCGGTCGCGCTGAAATCAATTTCTTTGCCCTGCCAAGTGAAAGTCAGCTCGGTACTCACTGCGTGTAAGAAGAGGCGTTTAAAGCCTCGGGCACTACCGATCGTCTTATTAAAATCAAAATCGCCGTAAGTGCGGTCGCCGAGAATCGGATGACCATGCTGCGCAGACTGGACGCGTAACTGGTGCGTGCGCCCGGTGCGAGGCTCCAACCGGATCAATGACAACGGGATATCCTCTCCGGCCGCTCGCTCCCATTGGTACATCGTGATCGCGGCCAAGCCGTCGCCACTGGCGACACCGGAACGCACGCTGTTTCCAGGCCCCTTGGACTTCACCAACATATCCTGCCAGGTGCCGCGCGGGGTACGCAGCCCCCGGCCTTTGACCAAGGCGATGTATTTCTTGGAAACTTTCGCCGTAGCGAAAAGCTTACGAACGACATCCGCCAAAGCCTCGTCCAGCGCGAGCAAGAGCACGCCGCTGGTCGGAGAATCGAGTCGGTTGAGCAGATACACGCGCCGGATGCCCCCCTTGCCGTCGCGGATATGAAAAGCTTCTTCTTCGTGCGAATAATTACCTTCGATCAATACGGTGCCTTTCTCGTTCGCCTCATTCGGATTAGGATGCGCCAGGATACCGTCAGGTTTTTCGACCGCAAACAAGCCGCACTCGTGCTGCTGCACCACGCGCACGCCACGGCCAAAAGGAATCCAATCAAAGGGTGCGGCACACATCAGCGGTAATGAAAACTGACGGTGACCGTGTCCTCTTCTCCGAAGAGTGCGACCATATCCGGGCGCCACACATCAAAAGGGGCCGGCGCCATGACCGAATCTTTGCAAGCGAAGGCCATGATATTAGGCACGTCTTTCCACAGGATCTGGACGTGGGTGACAGTGCCATCGCGATGCAATTTGAAACGGACCACGGCCGTACCGTGCGCCATGATCTCAAAACGCGAACGATCGATGATATCCCACCAGCTGGACTGGATGGCTTCCATCATCCGCTGGGTATAATCGCCATAGATGCTGAAACGGGCGTCGATCGCGATGACTCCCGCCCGACCGACACCGATATTATTCTTTAACATCAGACCCGTCGTACCCGAAGGCACGCTGGCCTTGGGACGCTCTGGGTCGCGCGGCGCCGCGGAGGGAGGCGCAAGCGGCTGAGCCTCGACGGGTTTGCCAGGCATCGGGCCGACCGCGGCCGCAGCCGTCCCGGCCTGCCCTTCCGCAGAAACCGATTCGGGCGAATCAATCGAACGCGGCTTACCTTGGGCCACCCGGATCGTGTTCTCGGTCCCGAGCGACTTTGGTAAGGATGACTTGGTCGGCACCTTTTCGGGTACGGGCTGAGCGGCGACCTGGTTACGCGACGCGACAAAGGGAGCGACCAAGGGCTGGGCGCGATTCGCCGCACTATTGGTCTCCGCGTAACGCAGGACCGGCGGCAAACGGGTTTCGGCAAACGGAATGGGAGTCGTCAAGACTTGGACAGGATGCACCACCAAGACCGGCTGATGAAAGACCGACGGCAGGAGCCAGATCAAAACAAGGTGAAGGCACAAAGAAATCCCGGCCGCAAGGAAGGCGGCTTGGAGATCAATGGGCTGGTCGTCGTGCACGGCCTCGAACCTAAGCACCCCGCCCCGGACTTCAAGCGTCGGAAAATACGATTAACGGCCCGCGAACTCTTTCGTCAATGCCACCAAGGCCGCCCGACAATCTTCCTGCGAGCCTAAAACCACATATAACTGATAAGAATAATCGCCGGCGCGGAGCGGCTCCGATTGATTGAGCCGGAAGACGCAATTCCACTTCACGACCTGGTCGGCCGCGAAACTGAAGCGACCATAACCGACCGGTGGCTGACCGCGGGGCGCCTTATCTGGTGTGAAAATTCCCATGGCATGGGAACCCGAAGCCGTCGCCAGCACGACCGGGTCACGGATCTCACCGTCGGCCCGGGGCAACGCAACCAAGGTCGAGGTCTTCGCATCGAACCTCAATTCGCGACTGAAAGTCGCGGGCATATAAGCCGTCAAGGCTTCGAACTGAAGGACCTTATGCGGACGATCGGCCGGCACGTTGAACGTGACCCTGTAATCGAGCACATGATCCATGCCGGCCCGCCCGATGCGGACCTGTTTGGTAAGAAGACAGTTCGAAACCAAAGTACGATTCTGGGCCAACTGTCCTTGAGACCTCATCCCCGGGGCAAGCCAGTAAGCCATCCGTGTGCGCGTGGATAATACGCCACCCTTGATCGACAGCGCTTGCAGCTCGCTGGTCGACTTCGGGCCGAGCGCATCAACGACCGAACCCGCTTCGGTCGGGTTATAACATTCGACATTAAAGACACCGTCGACATCGGCATTGAGCGCCGATTGCAGCTGCCGGCCGTGGTCATGGGAGTCGATGAATTCGACCCCATCCCACTTTATGGAATCAATGGCGCCGGCCAGACGGTCCGTCGTGCGGATGACGATCGGCTTACCGCCGAGCTGACCCGCCAACTCCGCATCGCCTTTCACCCGAAGGGGCGCTTCGGCTAACAATACCGAAGCAAACAGCAGCCATAAGCATCTCATGAACTTAGCCTTTCTAAGTGGCCCAATGCCACCAGCCGTGCTTTTACGAATTCTACCGGCAGACCCATGATCGTCGAGATCGGGGCTTGGAAGGATTCGATGATGATCTCCTTGCCTTCCTGAATGCCATAGGCGCCGGCCTTATCCAAAGTGTTCACCAAGGATTGGTATCGGGTGATGTCGTCTTCGGAGAGATTCCGAAAACACACCCAAGCCGTGACATCATGCGCCTCATCAAGGCCAAGCGTGGGACACAACAGACAGACGCCGGTATGCACTGTGTGTTCACGGCCAGACAGGCTGCGGAGCATCGCGCGGGATTCGGCGAGATCGGCCGGCTTGTTCAAAGCGCGGTCGCCAAGGGCCACTGTGGTGTCGGAGCCGAGTACTATTGCCTCGGGGTGAAGTCGCGAAACCGCCGCGGCCTTCAGGCGAGCGTTGTGCAAGACCATCTTGGCAGGATCGGTCGTCGGATCCTCGTGCTCCGTCACCGCCGCCACCACAACGCGATGCGGAATGCCCGCTTCACGCAAGAGTTCCGTCCGCCGGGGCGAAGCGGAAGCGAGTATGAGCGTGAGCGGAGACGGCACCCCCCGAGAAGAGCGGAATAATCCAAATAAGACAACCGCAACAGCCGAAGCGCTTTCCTTCATTTACTCCTTCGGCCATCCCCCTATCCCTATCTTTACCCCTCCCTTCGCCATGCGCCTACCTCTTCTGCTGCTTCTATTCGTCATGCTCAGCCCGCTGGTCAACGCAGACGAGAGTGCCCGACGCTTCCTCAACAAACCCGACAGCTGGTTCGCCTCCGCCGAAGCGAAGAAGGTCGCCACCATCATCCTGAGCTTCCAATGCGACGCCGGCGGCTGGCCGAAGAACACCGACACCATCAGCAAAGCCTATGAAGGCGACCGGTCGAAGCTCCAACCCACCTTCGACAACAAGGGCACCGTCGACGAACTCCGCTTCATGGCGCGCATGTTCAACGCCACCCAAGACGAGACCTACCGTAAATCGTTCGACCGCGGCCTAGCCTACGTACTCTCGGCCCAATACCCGAACGGCGGGTGGCCGCAGTTCTTCCCATTGCGCAAAGGCTACTTCGACCACATCACTTTTAATGACGACGCCATGGTGCGCGTGCTGCGTCTCGTGCGCGAAGTGGCCACGGAGAAGACCTACGCCTTCCTCGACGCCAAGACGCGCGCGTTATGCCAGCAGTCCTTCGACCTCGGTATCGCCTGCGTTCTCAAGTGCCAAATCTTCGTCGAAGGGAAGCCGACCGTCTGGTGCGCGCAGCACGACGAGAAGACGTTCGCTCCGGCAAAAGCGCGTAGTTACGAACTCCCTTCCTTCAGCGGCAGCGAATCCGTCGGCGTCGTCCGCCTCCTCATGGGCCTCGAGAAGCCGACACCTGAGATCACCGCTTCCATCGAAGGCGCCATCGCCTGGTTCGAGACGCATAAGGTCGTCGGCCAGCGCATCGACAAAGTGACGGATAAAGACGGGAAGCCCAACCTCGTCATGGTGCCGGACCCGAAGGCCCCCGCTCTGTGGGCTCGCTTCTATGACCTCAAGACTGGCGCCCCTTATGTCTGCGACCGCGACGGCATCCCGAAGCCGAAGCTGGCCGACATCGGCTCCGAACGCCGCAACGGCTACAGTTGGTTCGGCGAATACGCTCGCGACCTGCTGGCGAAGGACTATCCCAAGTGGAAACAAGAGCACCGATGAACGCGACGCGCAAACGGCTCCTCATTATCGGCGGTACGATCCTGCTCTTAGGAGTCAGCTTCATCGCGCGCAAGACCCTCGGAACCGCCCTCGGACTCCCGGACACCAAAATTTCGCGTCACGCTAACCTCGCAGAGGTGCGTAAAGCCGGCGTGATCGAACAGGGATGGGTGCCCGAGATCCTACCTGCCGGCAGCAAAGACATCACGGAAACCCATAACCTCGACACCAACTTAGGCATGGGAACGTTCCGATTCCCTTCCGCCGACCTGGACGCCTTCAAGGCGCAGGCCCGCCAGCTGGCCGGGGCGGAAGTGAAGGAAGCCCTCACCATTACGTACGTCGTTTATTCCCGAGACCGCAGCCGTTTCGAACTGGTCCTGACCCCCGACCCCAAGACGGTCGAGGCCATGATCGGGGTCTGGAACATGAAGCCTGTCCGCTGAGTTTCGGGGAACCTTCGGCATCGGCTTGCAGTCATAGCAGGGGCTGGTCTTATGAAGACCCGCCCCCGATGTCTTCGCGACTGTCCGCCCCCTTTGCCTTCGTGCTCACGGCCCTTGCCGTCGGCTCCCCGACCGTTTGGGCCGCGGATGACGCCCAGGCCGATAAGGCCGTCGCCCTCCTAGATTCTCGTTGTTTCAAATGCCACAGCCACGCTTCGGGCAAAAACAAAGGTGGCTTGGTCATGGACAGCCTCGCTGGCCTCACCACGGGCGGCGACGGTGGCGCAGCCCTGATTCCTGGCGACCCCATCAAAAGCCTCTTCCTCCAGAATATCCTCGAGACCGACCCGGAAAAGATGATGCCACCCAAAGGCGATCGTCTGACGAAAGATGAGGTCGCTCTCCTCCAAAATTGGGTGAAAGCTGGCGCGGCCTGGCCCCAGAGCCGGACCAAAGCCTTGGTCGCCGGTCGTTACCTTCCCGGCACCATCAGCGAAAAGGAAAAAGGCTGGTGGGCCTATCAGGCAATTTCGCAATCCCCTATCCCTGCCCCCGCTTTTTCTACGACCGGCGACAATCCCGTCGACCGCTTCCTTGAAGCCCGTCTCAAAAAAGAAGGTCTCGTCGCGGCACCCGAAGCCGAACGCGCCGCGCTGATCCGTCGCGTCACCTTCGACATGACCGGCCTGCCGCCTTCTCCCGAGGAGGTATCAGCTTTCGTCAAATCCGCCGACCCGCTGGCCTACGAAAAACTCGTCGATCGACTCCTGGCTTCACCCACCTATGGGCAGCGCATGGCTCGTGCGTGGCTCGACCTTGTCCGCTATGCCGATAGCGACGGCTTCCGCATCGACGACTTCCGTCCGACGGCTTGGCGCTACCGTGACTACGTCATCAAGGCCTATAACGATAACAAACCTTACAATCGTTTCGTCCAAGAACAAATCGCCGGCGACGAACTCTTTCCCGGCGATCCCGAAGCGCTCACCGCCCTCGGCTACCTCCGGCATTGGATTTACGAATATAATAACCGCGACGCCCGCGGCCAGTGGGAAAATATCCTCAACGACCTGACCGACACCACCGGCGACGTTTTCCTCGGCGCCGGCATGCAGTGCGCACGCTGCCACGATCATAAATTCGACCCGATCCTCCAACGTGATTACTTCGCACTGCGTAGTTTCTTCACCAACACCCTGCCCATCGAGGATCATGCCGCCTGGACAGGGAAGGAAGCCGACGAATACGCACGCAAACTGGCGACCTGGGAGAAGGAAACGAAAACTGTCCGCGAAGAAATCGCGACGCTTGAGAAAAAATATCGTAAAGACGCGACCAAGAAGGCCGTGAAAATGTTCCCCGATGATATCCAGGAAATGATCGCCAAACCAGAGGCGCAACGCACGCCCTACGAAAAACAGATCGCCGCGCTGGCTTGGCGCCAGGTCGACTACGAATTCGCCCGGCTCGACCGCTTCATCAAGGGAGAAGATAGCGTGAAACATGCTGACCTGAAGCGCAAGCTGGCCGAACATGATAAACTTAAACCCGAAGAGCCGCCCTTCGTTCTCGCCGTTCGTGAGACTGGCGTGCAAGGCATCGATGCGGTGATCCCCAAGAAGAATACGGTCGTACCGCCCGCTTTCCTCACCGTCCTTAGCGCCCAGTATCCGGCCACACCTGCCGTCATCACGCCTCCCGCCGACGGGACCTCCACCGGCCGTCGGGCCGTGCTCGCCCGCTGGTTGACCGAAAAATCGAACCCCTTCACCGCGCGTCTCGCGATGAACCGCCTCTGGCAACTCTGCTTCCGTCGCGGACTCGCGCCCTACGCGAGCGACTTCGGACGACTCGGCGAACCTCCTTCTCACCCCGAGCTACTTGATTGGCTTTCCGCAGAATTTATGACGAAAGGCTGGGACCAGAAGTCGATGCACCGGCTCATTCTAACAAGCGCCGCCTATCGTCGCTCTTCGCAACACCCCTCGCCCAAGGACGGACAACTCAAGGATCCGCAAAACGCCCTGCTCTGGCGCTTCCAACCTCAACGACTCGAAGCCGAGCAGATTCGTGACGCCGTCTTCGCCGCCTGTGGCGACCTGAAGACCGACAAACAAGCGGGCCCGAGCGTGGTCTATGGCGAACCCGTGCGCAGTATCTTCACGCGCATCATGCGGAACAACCGCGACCCGCTCGCCGACATTTTTGACGCACCTCAGTGGTTCAGCAGTGCCTCGTCCCGCGACGTGACCACGACCCCAATTCAGTCACTTCTCCTCCTCAATAGCCCCTTCATGCTCAAGCGTAGCGAAATTCTCGCCACGCGCATCGCCAAGGAAGTTCCTGATGACGAAGCCGCTCAGGTTCGCCGTTTGTATCAGGTGCTTTACGCCCGTGCGCCCACCGCGACCGAGGCTACCCGGGCCGCAGACTTTCTGAAAGAAGTCCGCTCTCAGAAAAACTCTTCATCCGTGGACGCCGCCGTCGCCAATGATTTCCTGCCTGAGAAAGTTCCGTTCCGCGACGGACAAGGAGCCCACCTCGACCCCGGCCAGCGCAAACCGTTCATCGCCCGCGGCGCGACGGAAGCTGATTTCGCCCAAGGCTTCACCATCGAAGCAGTCATCGTACCGCGTACCGTCAGTGACACGGGTGCCGTGCGCGTTATTGCCGCCCAAGTCGGCAAAGGGAAGACCGACGGGTACTGGCAGTTTGGAGTGACCGGTCAGAAATCGCGCCGCGCGCCGCGCGTCCTTGTACTCCAGGCTTACGGCCCCCTCCATGGCGGCACCTCCGGCGAAGCCGTTCATTTCTCGAACCTGCGGATCGAGCTGAACAAACCCTACTATGTCGCCGCGGCCATACGTTATGCGGACAAGATTGGCCCCGGGGAAGTGACCTTCACGCTCAAGGACCTCGCGAACGACGACGAACCCCTGCTGCATGACCGTGTGGCCACCAGTCTCATCGGCGTGCGTACCGCGACCCAATCCATCCAGCTGGGCGGCAAAGGCGCTGATCGCGAAAGCTCTTTCCATGGTGTGATCGACGACCTCCGCTTAAGCACGGGTGCACTCGATGACCAAGGACTTCTCTACGCCAACGAGGACATCAAGCCGAGCACTCTTGGCTTCTGGCGCTTCGAAACCAAGACCGGTACGATGAGCGACTCTTCCGGCAAAGGCCGCGACCTGATCGGCGGCGAAACGAAAGCCACTGCCCCCCAAGCCAAGATAACCACGGCTCCGTTGGCCGCGCTCTGCCACGCCCTGCTCAACTCCTCCGAATTCCTCTACGTCGAATGAACGATTCACGCTGCCATCGCATCGAAGCGACCCCTTCGCGTCGCGACTTCCTTTTCAGCGCCGGCCTCGGGCTCGGGGCCATGGCGTTCAGCGATCTGCTCGCTAAGGACATCGTCGTGCCCGCTCACGGCACGCCCGTGCAGCCCGGCGTCGGTCACATCAAACCACGCGCTAAGAGCGTGATTTTCCTCTTCATGGAAGGCGGTCCTTCGCAGATGGATCTCTACGATCCCAAGCCGCTCCTCAACAAGCTCGCCGGACAGCGCCTCCCTGATAGCTTTGGTTCTATCATCACCGCGATGGGCGAATCGAAATCTCCCTTGCTCGCCTCGAAACGTGCCTGGAAACAACACGGGCAATCTGGCCAATGGTTCTCGGACTGGATTCCGCACATCGCGTCCTGCTCCGACGACCTCGCGGTCATCCGCTCCTGCAAGGCCGACGGCATCAACCATTCCGCCGGCGTCTGCCAGATGAACACCGGCTCCATCCTGGCCGGCAAGCCGTCGCTCGGCTCGTGGATCAACTACGGCATCGGCTCCGAGAATAACAACCTGCCCTCGTTCATCGTGATGCAGGACAACCAAAATACCGTCATCAACGGGCCGCGCAACTGGGGTGCCGGCTTCATGCCGGCCGTCTACCAAGGCGTACGCATCTCTGGCGGCTCCGAGCCGATTCCTAACCTGAACACGCCCGAGGCCGTCAGCGCCGATCTTCAGAAATCAAAGCTGCAGCTGATCAACAGCGTGAACAAAGATTTTGCGGCCCGCTACCCCGACCGCTCCGAACTCGGTGCCCGCCTGGCCAGCTACGAAATGGCCGCGCGCATGCAGGCCGAAGCTCCTGGCGTCGTCGATTTGACCGGCGAGACGGAAGCCACCCGTAAACTCTACGGGCTCGATGACAAGACCACCGAAAGCATGGGCCGACTCTGCCTACTCTCGCGCCGCATGGTAGAACAGGGCGTTCGCTTCGTGCAAATCTACCATGGCGCCGGCTCGAAATGGGACGCACACGCCAAGATCGAATCAAATCATGCGGGCCTCTGCGCCTCGATGGATAAGCCTGTGGCCGGCCTACTCAAGGACCTCAAGTCCCGCGGCCTATTAGAAGACACGCTTGTCGTCTGGGGCGGCGAATTCGGTCGCACCCCGATGTCCGAAAAAGGCGATGGTCGCGACCACAACCCCACCGGCTTCACGATGTGGATGGCAGGCGGCGGCGTCAAAGGCGGACAGACCATTGGCAGCACCGACGACCTTGGCCTGCGTGCGGTTGAGAACCCGCTCCACGTCCACGACTTGCATGCGACCATCCTCTGGCTGCTGGGTATCGATAATATGGGCCTGACTTATCGCTATAAGGGACGCCCCGAACGCCCGACGCAGAACGAAGGCGAGCCGTATAAGAAGATCGTCGGATAGGGCTAGGGCCAGGGCTTGGGCTAGGTAATATTGGTAGGGTCAGCACTGCGTGCTGACCTAGTTGCATTTTGGTAGGGCTGACCACCCTTGGTCAGCCGCGGTTGAGCGAGGGCGCTCAACCCTACCCAAAACATAGTTACCCTACCCCTATCGCTTTGCGATTCGTCCCAACTTCTCTCCGGCGGCCCGCAGCGTGTCTTCCTTCTTGGCGAAGTGGAAACGAATATAGCGGTGCTCGGGCTCGCGGAAGAAAGAGGATCCCGGCACACCGGCGACGCCGATATCCTTGATCAGCCATTCGGCGGCTTCGGTGTCGGTCTTGAAACCGAGCGGCGAGATATCGAGTAGCGAATAATAAGCACCCTGCGGTTCGGTGAACTTCAACCCGGTCTTCGCGAGGATTGACGTGAACAGCGTCCGCTTGGCGGCGTAGAGCTGGCCAAGTCCGGCGTAGTAAGAATCCGGCAACTCGAGTCCGGCCACCGCAGCTTCCTGCAGCGGGGCCGCGGCGCCAACGGTCAGGAAGTCGTGGACCTTACGTGCCTGGGCGATGACATGCGGGGCGGCCTGGACATAGCCGAGGCGCCAGCCGGTGATGGAGTAAGTCTTCGAAAGCGAGTTGCAGGTGATCGTGCGCTCGAAGGCGCCAGGCAAGGCGGCGAAGTTCACATGGGCGTTCGGCGCGTAGACGATGTGCTCGTACGGCTCGTCGGTAATCACGAACGCATCGTGCTGCTCGGCGAGGCGGAGAATCGTCATCAGTTCCTCGCGCGTAAAGACCTTGCCACAAGGATTGGAGGGATTGCAGACGATGATCGCCTTGGGCTTCTGCGCGAAGGCCTTCGCGAGCTCGTCTGGGTCGAATTGAAAATCCGGCGCGCGCAAGGGTACGTAGATCGGTTCAGCGCCGGAGAGAATGGCGTCGGCGGCGTAGTTTTCGTAGAACGGCGAGAAGACGATGACCTTGTCGCCCGGATTGCAGGCGGTCATCATCGCGACCATCATCGCCTCGGTACTGCCGCAGGTGACCACGAGGTGCTGGTCGGGGTCGATCGCCAAGCCGCTGAAGCGATTGATCTTCGCGGCGAGCGCCTTGCGAAACCTTGGCGCTCCCCAAGTGACGGCGTATTGATGGTGCGGCCCGCGCGTGGCGCACTCCAAGGCCGCGAGCAGCTCCTCGGGCGGATCGAAGTCGGGGAAGCCCTGGGAGAGATTGATGGCCCCATGCTGGTTGGCTAGGCGGGTCATCCCGCGGATGACGGATTCGGTGAAACCGGCGAGGCGGCGGGCGGTCGAAGGCATGCCCTGACCCTAGGCCAGGGGTAGCGTCAGGCAATCCCAGGCAGAATCGGACAGTGCGAGCACTCGAAAGGACACTTTGACACGGTTGACCCTATACCCACGGCCGCTCATTCTCCCTCGTTAAGCGGAACCCGCTCCGCCACTCCCCTGTCCCAATCGAAGATGCTTCGTATAGTCTCCCTTTTTCTCGGCATCACGGCCCTCGACGCCGCCCAGACCACCCCGGCCTGGACCTTCGACGGCGCGTCTCACCCGGAACTCATCCCCGTCGGTGCCGTCACCTTCAAGCAGCCTGGCCCCCGTCGCCCGGATTACCCGCGCTTCGAGCAGACGAATGCAGCCGTGACCTTCGACGGCAAAGGCTCCCATCTCGTCGTCAAGGACACGGGAGAAAATAGCATCTTCGATTTCAAGAACGGTGATGCGCTCACGCTCGAAGCTTGGGTGAAACCCGACGGACTTCGCAAAGGCGAGAACGCCTACATCATCGGCAAGGGCCGCACGGATCCCAAGGCGACCAATCCCAGCAACCAGAACTGGGCGCTACGCCTCCGCGTGCTCTATGAGACCGCGTGCCTCAACTTCCTCTTCGCTTCTCCGTCCGGCACCGGCATCAAGTGGCATCGCTGGACCACGCCGACCGGCTTCGCGAACGACGGACGCTGGCACCACGTCGCCGTCTCTTACGCATTCGGCAAACCCGAGAGCATCCGCGGCTGGATCGACGGCAAGGAGATCAAAGGTTCCTGGGACATGGACGGCGCGACGACTGACGAACCCGTCGTCGACGACGCCCCAGTCTGGATTGGCTCCTCGATGGGCGGACTCGCCAACAGCAGCTTCCGTGGCTCGATCGACGACATTCGCCTACATCGCACCCTTGTCCCTGCCGAAGAAATCGCCGGACGCTTTGCCTCCACCCTTCCGCCCGTCACGAAAGCTGAAATCGCTCTGGTCGGCTCGAGCCCGAATGCCGGCAACGATAGCGCCAGCGGAGTCAAAGCCGCCAAGACACCCGAAGTGACCCGCAAGGCGCCGAAGATCGACTGGACCACCGTCACCAACGGACAGGTGCGCGTCGAGCTCTGCGAAGACTGGAAGCCGACCGCTAACGTCTGGCCCGACAAGGCGCCCGTCGTCATCGACAGTTACGCCGCGCCGGCCTTCGGCTTCGCGCGCGTACCAGAGAAGTACGTCGACACCGGCGTACGCGCTGAACGCGGCCATCCTTACCTGCTGCGCGCCCTCGCCGTCGTAAAAATCCCGGAGGGCAAGCATCGCCTGCTCCTCCGCGGCCGCGGCGCCTCGGCGCTCTTCATCGACGGTAAGCTGCAAGTGCAGACGCCCTTCCCTCCCGCGCAGACCGACAACAAGCCGATTAAGGATCAGGACGGGTATCTCGACCTCGGCGGCGACTTCCGCTTCGCGCCTCCGGGCAACCGTGATGCCTGGGTCGAATTCGAATCCAAGGGCGGCGAACACCGCGTCATCCTTGAGACCGTCGTCGGCTTCGTGATTAATAATAAAGGCTCACGCCGCCGGCCCGAACTCGGCGAGACCATCGCCGCCATCTCCCTCGCTGGACGCAAGGACTGGCAACTGCTAACGCCCTCCTCCGATACGCCACCCTATAACGACGCCGGCTGGACCGCCTACGCCGCTCAGGAGGAAGAGCGCCTAGGCAAGATTGACGCCGCCGCGCGTGCCGCCGCGCGCGCCCGTGAAGGCGAATATTGGCAAAAACGGCGAGACGCCGCGCAGAAGTGGCTGGCACAGACGCCGGAGACCCCCGTACCTCCGCTGGCCGACGGCTTCCCGGCGAACAACGCCATCGACCATTTCATCGCCGAGAAACTCGTCGGCTATCAGGCGCAGATGAAGTCGGTGAAGTCGGGCGGCATAGACTTCTACGCCAAGGTCTACCCCATCTTCGAAGCGAGCTGCCTTGAATGCCACCAGGGCGGTAAAGCCAAAGGCAAACTGCACCTCGACACGCGGGCTGGCGCACTCAAGGGCGGCAAGTCCGACGGGGCAGCAATCATTCCCGGCGACCCCGCCAAGAGCCCGTTGCTGCTGCGCGTCAAGTCGCTGGACCCCGACGAATTCATGCCGCCGAAGGGTCATCGACTCGCCGCGACTGATATCGCCGCCATCGAGCAATGGATCAAGGAGGGCGCCATCTGGCCCGACTACCGCACCCTGCCGACCCAGCTCATGCCGCTCAGCGAGGACCTCGTCTTCCTCCGCCGCGTCACTCTCGACACCGTCGGCGTACCGCCCAGCCTCGCCGAGATCGAGTCCTTCACGACGGATTCCTCCGCGGACAAGCGAGCGAAGGCCATCGATCGCCTCCTGCGCGACGTACGCGCGGCCGATCACTGGATGGGCTACTGGCAGGATGTGCTCGCCGAGAACCCCAACATCCTGAATCCCACATTGAATAACTCGGGCCCGTTCCGCTGGTGGATTTACGAATCCCTCGCCGACCGGAAGCCACTCGACTTGATGGTCACCGAACTTCTGCGCCTCAAGGGCACATCCGCCTCCGGCGGCCCGGCCGGCTTCGGCATCGCCTCACAGAACGACGTACCCATGGCGGCCAAGGCCACCATCGTCACGACGGCCTTCCTCGGCATGGAGACCAAGTGCGCCCGTTGCCACGATGCCCCGGCCCACGCCGCCAAGCAGGAACAGGTCTTCGCCCTCGCGGCCCTCCTTGAGACCAAGGCCGTGAAGGTCCCCCTCACCAGCAGCGTCTCGATGGCCAAGCTCCGCGAAGGAGGCCGCAAGCCCCTCATCGAAGTCACGCTCGAACCTGGCGCGTCTGTCGAGCCGCACTGGCCGTTCCCGGAACTCTCCCAAGAAAGCGTCGCCGACGAACTCGCCCGCGACCCGAAGGACCCGCGCGACCGCCTCGCCACGCTCATCACCGCCCCGCAGAACGAACGCTTTGCACAGGTGATGGCCAATCGCCTCTGGGCTCGCCTGATGGGCCGCGGCCTCATGGACCAGCCCTGGGATTGGGAACGTTCCAAGAACTCGCATCCGGAGCTGGTCCGCTGGCTCGGTCGCGAGCTCGTGCGCAGCGGCTATGACGCCGACCACATCCTACGACTAATTCTCAACTCGCACGCCTACCAGCGTGCGACGGATGCCTCACAGAAGCAGACCAGCCCGCTCTTCGCTTCGCCGGCCCCGCGTCGGCTTGCCGCCGAACAGGTCGTGGACTCGATGTTCTCCACAACTGGCAAGCCCTTCCACACGGAAGAGGCCAGCCTCGACATCGACAGCATCCGCGAGCAGACGAACTCCGTTACGCTCGGCCATCCGCATCGCGCCTGGATGCTTACCTCGACGTCCAATGAGCGTGACCGACCCGCCCTCGCCCTGCCCCGCATCCAGGCCGTCTGCGACGTCCTCGCGGCCTTCGGCTGGCGGGCCAGCCGCCCTGACCCGATCACCGACCGCGAGAGCGCGGCGAACTCCCTGCAGCCCGCGATCCTCAGCAACGGCACCATGGGCACCTGGGTCACGCGCCTCAGCGACGACCATGGCGTGACGGCGATGGCCCTCGAAGCCAAGTCGCCCGAGGCGCTGACCGACGCCCTATTCCTGCGCCTACTCTCGCGCCATCCGACCGCGGCCGAGCAGAAGAAATATTCCGCTTATCTCGGTGAAGGTTTCGCCCGTCGCGTACTTTCGCCAGCCACCAAGTCAGTCGCATTTCCCCGCAAGCCGGAGTATTACGTCTCCTGGTCCAACCACCTCAACGACCTGGCCACCACCGTGCGCATGCAACAGGAAGCCGCCGCCCGCAAGGGCGACCCGGCGACCGATCGCCTGACTACGGAATGGCGCCGCCGCGCCGAAGACGTCGTCTGGGCCCTCGTCAACTCACCCGAATTCATCTACAACTGACCCCATGGACCGCCGCTCCTTTCTCACCGCTCTCGGTCTCGCCCCCTTCGCCGCTTCGCCGCTCCTGGCCTCCGCCGAAGCCGCGGGACCCAAAGGCAAGGCCGAGCATTGCATCTTCATCTGGCTTGGCGGCGGCATGAGCCAGGCAGACACCTTCGACCCGAAGGCGCTCGGCGACAACAAGTCCACGACCAAGAAGCGCGGCTCGCTCTACCCTTCCATCGAGACCTCCGTCTCCGGCGTGCGCCTCTGCGAACACCTGCCGCGAACGGCCAAGCTCATGGAACACGTCACCGCCGTCCGTTCGGTGAACCATAAGGTCATCGACGAGCATGCCTTTGCGACGAACCTCGTCCACACTGGTCGCATGATCAGCGGCAACGCGACCTATCCCTCCATCGGCTCGATTGTAGCGAACCGTCGGGGCGCCGCCGACCCGAGCGTCCCGGCCTACATGCTCATCGGTTATCCGAACGTGAGCCGCGGACCGGGCTTCCTCGGTATCAAGGATGGCTACATCTACCTCGTCGACACCGAGACCGGCCCGAACGGCTTCACGACGCCGAGCGACATCGATCAGGCGCAGAAGGATCGCCGCCAAGACCTCCTCGGCTCGCTCGGCGGCAAGGCCCCCGACGGATCGGCCTTGGCCGAATATGCCGAAGCGCAGCACGAGGCGTTCCGCCTCGCGGGCCCCTCGTTCATGCGCCACTTCGACCTGAAGAAGGAAGCCGCCGACACCCGTCAGTCCTACGGCGGTGAGTTCGGCCAGCGCTGCCTCCTCGCCCGTCGCCTCATCCAGGGCGGCGTGCGCTTCGTCGAAGTCTCGCACAACCTCAACTTTATCAATGGCTCCGGCTGGGACGTGCATAACGATGGCATCAACAACCAGCACATCCTCATCCGTGAGCTCGATAACGCCATCGCAGGCCTAATCGAGGACCTTAAGCGCACCGGCATGCTCGACAAGACCCTCCTCGTCGTCGGCACGGAGTTCGGCCGCCCGCCAGAGTTCGACGCCAAGGGCGGACGCGGCCACCAAGGCACAGCCTTCTCGATGATCCTCGCCGGCGGCGGCCTCAATCATTGCGGCGCCTACGGACAAACCGATGACTTCGCGAAGACCGTGATCAAGGATCCCGTCAGCATCCCAGATTTCCACGCTACGATCCTCGCCGCAATGCAGGTCGACACCACCCGCGACCTCATGGCCGGCGCGCGTCCAGTACCAATCACCGACGGCGGCAAGCCGATCGCGAGGTTGTTTTGAGGTAGGGGCGCGACTGCGTCGCGTCCGTTCGCAGACTGAGGTTCGGTTGTCCATAAGGTGAACGGCGGGCTCGGAGAGCCCGCCCTACCCTAGGGCCCCAGCCAATCATCCAATCTCTGGCTCCCCTTGAGTTACCTTCGGCTCTGGGTAGGGACGGCTCTCCGAGCCGTCCGTTCACAAGGAAAGGCGTGTCAATCCGGGCAAGTCACCCAATCTCCTGATATCGGTCCTCCCACGGACGCCACGCAGTCGCGCCCCTACCTCCGCCCCTCAGCGGTGATCTGGCTTCCAGTGATTCACGCGATTCACGAGATACTTCACGTAGATATCGGAATCATTGAGGCAGGGAATTTGCGCAAAATTTTCGCCTCCGGCATGGATGAACGTTTCCTTACCTTCTTCGCGGATTTCCTCGAGCGTCTCGAGGCAATCAGAGGTAAAGGCAGGACACATGACCAAGAGGTTCTTGGTCCCCTCGGCCGGCAGGGCTTCGAGGCGTTTGTCGGTGTAAGGTGAAACCCACTTTTCCCCGGCCAGACGAGACTGGAACGAGAGTTCGTATTGCGATTCTTTCAAACCAGCGGCGGCCACGAACAGGCGCGTCATCTCGACGCATTGGTGACGATAGCAGGTCGCCTGGCAGGGACTGTAATGGGAACAGCAGTCCTTCATCTTCATACAATGGGCTTTGGATGGATCGCCTTTTCGTAAGTGGCGCTCCGGCAGGCCGTGATAAGAGAAGAGCAACTTGTCGAATGGCTTACTGAGCCAAGGCTGGGCAGACTCGACCAAGGCGTTAATGTAAGCTGGGTCGTTGTAGAAAGGCTGCAAGACGTGGTACTTCAGGCCGGGTGCAAGACGGGCGAGTTCTTCCTGCACCTTGACGACGACGGTCTCGTACGAGGACATCGCGTAGTGCGGATACTGCGGCATCACGAAGAGGTCGTCGATCCCGGCGGCGACCACCTTCTCCACGGCTTCGGCGCAGGAAGGCGTACCATAACGCATACCCATGATCACGGGCAGGCCCGTCGCTTTTTCCAACTTAGCGCGCAGCTTGTCGGTCGTGACAACCAACGGTGAGCCCTCAGGGGTCCAGACGCTGGCGTAGGCGGCGGCGCTCTTCTTCGGGCGCGTCCGGAGGATAATGCCCTCCAGCAAGAGCCAGCGCAGCGGAGCCGGATAATCGATGACGCGGTCATCGTTCAAGAACTCGCGCAGATAGTTCCGCACGTCGGGCACGGAAGTGCTCTTCGGCGAACCAAGATTCAGCAGCAGGATACCTTTACGGGACATGGGAGCAAAAGAGGCAGGACGGCGGGCGATGTCAAACGCCAGAGGCGACTACGGCGTCGACCACCGCTTGGAAGGTCTCGATCCGGGCCTGGGGCGTGATGCCGTGCCCTAAATTAAAGATATGACCCGGGTCGCCGGCATTGTCGTCTAGAACGGCCTTGGTCGCGACCGCGGCCGCGGCGGGCTCGCCAGTCATGAACTCGGGGTCGAGATTACCCTGCAGGCAGATCGGACGACCGGCCAGCAGACGCACCTGCGAAAGCGGCAGTGTCCAGTCGACGCCGAGGCACGGCACGCCGGTCTGCGCGAGCGCGGCGGCCTGCGGGGACTTGCCCTTAGCGTAAAGGATGACGGGGGCTCCGACAGGGAGGCGCTCAAGTACCGCACGAATATAACGGAGCGAAAACTCTTCATAATCAGCGCCGGTGAGCGCGCCCGCCCAACTATCAAAAATCTGGATGGCATCGGCG
>CAILOT010000095.1:0-8689 GCA_903835965.1 uncultured Opitutia bacterium | reverse complement strand
CGTCGCGTCCGTTTGCGCCGGCATATCCGAAGGACAGCCGAGCTGAGCTAAGTCCCGATTACTGCCGTCTACAGTCTCGAACGGTCGCCACGCAGTGGCGCCCCTACCTGAACGCGCGGCTGACCACGGGTGGTCAGCCCTACCATAATAAGACGGACGGCTTCGGAGAGCTGTCCCTACCAAGAGTAAGGAAAGCGCTGCGCGCCTTCGCGCTTACTTGCTCTCCTCCGTCGCGTCGTCGTTCGCGGCTTCTTCCTTGGCCTGAGCTTGAGAGCTGAGGATTGGTTGGGCGAAGAGGCGGCCGTCGGGTAAATTGGCGATATAGCCTTCGCCGATTAAGAAGCTGAGGTCTGCGAGGACTGCCGTCTTGGCCGCGTCTTCCGCTTGTTCGCCAGCAATCGAAAGCACGATGTCCTTGGCGTGTTGGGCTGGTTTGCGGTCGAGAGCGTCGAAGATCTTGGCCATCGAATCGCTGAAGGTGGCCTTAGGGTCGCGGCATCGGCGGCGAACGCTACAGGCGTAGGTAATGCCCTTGGAGCCTTTCTTATAGAGATGGAAGCCTTCCTTGCGGAGGCGGCCACGGATGCCGTTGGCGGTTTCGAGAGGGAAGACGCGTTGATTTTCGAGGGCAAAACGCACGGAGTCACGGAGGGGTCCAGGATTTAATTCCTCGAGTAAGCGGCCGGCGAAACGGATCCACGGATGTAGTTTGACGACCTGGTCTTTACGGAAGGCCAGCAAGAAGCCGCGCGCGGCGTCGATGGATTCGAGGCGTTCCGGTTCGCCTTCTTTGCGATCCTTCGGAGCGTACTCGCTCCGCGTCGACATAGATTTGAGCCAAGCGTCGATTGACTCCTGTTCGCGAATCATCTCCAGCCCGCCTTTAAAGCGATCAAACGGGACGTTGGGGCAATGACGTGCGTGGTGTTCGCGCAGATTGCGTTGGTAACTGTGGTGGGTGGGAGCGCCGAGCAATTTGCCGGTCTCGCGACACTTCGCGACCATCAGGAAAGAACCCTTGGGAGCTTCGACTTCGACTTCGACGACATCGAAGAATTTATCGAGGTGGCGGGACATCACGTGCGAAACCGCTTCGGCTTCGGTGAGGAAGGGGTGGCCGTCTGGGAGCGAGACCGCGAGTAGGGCGTCAGGGCGGACGTCAGCGTCGAGGTGACGGATGACGATGGAGAGGCGGTCTTCTTTGTCTAAGATCAAACGTGCGACCTCGAAGAGCTCGTAGGTCATCTTGCTCTTCTTCATGGCGCCGCCGAGAATTTCAAACTTCGCATCGTCCGGGAAAAACGCCGAAGCAACGACGGGACGGAATTGAGGAGCATCATCCTGCCATTGGCGTGGGCCGCGGGAATCTCCGCGGGGATCGCTCCGACGGTCATCGCGACGGGGTCCGCCTGGACCATCGCGCGAAGGGCCGCGGCTTTGTCCGTCGCGCGGAGGGCCCCGACGTTCTCCGCCCGGACCGTCACGGAAACGAGGACGATCGCCTTCGCGACGTGGTCCGCCATTGCCGGAGCTTACCTTCTCAGCGGGTCCGCTGACCCAAGATGGGCCAAAACCAAGGGAGGATAGGTCCAGTTCAAAGGACTTTTCCTGAGGAGGGTTGTTTTCGGCCGGGTCGGTGGACATGGAGGTATAGGTTCTTTGGGAAAGAAGTCCGCTTGGCAAGCGTTGGAACAATCGCTTTTTTCTTGCACCGTGGCCCGGGTCTTCCACCGTCCACCTTCCTTTATTGCTCAGGTGGTGGAATGGCAGACACGCATGCTTGAGGTGCATGTGCCGCAAGGTGTCCGGGTTCAAGTCCCGGCCTGAGCACCAATTTAGGCTGGACCGGTTCAGAAATGAGCCGGTCCTGTTTTGTGTTCCAATTAGACGCTAGTCCCTCACAACTAAGGGTATGGCAACGCAGGGAAAACTTGATGTTCTGATCCTTGGCTCGGGCGGCCGTGAGCACGCTTTACTTAAGGCCTGCTTGCGCAGTCCGCGCGTCGCGCACGTCCGCGTGGCTCCCGGCAATGGCGGGATGGCGTTGGAGGCCGAGTGCTTGGAGGTCGATGTTAATAACTCCGCCGCCGTGCTGGAGCTTGTCCGCCAAACGGGGACGAATTTTGTGATCGTGGGCCCGGAGGTGCCGCTGGCGGCCGGGGTCGTCGATATCTTGGAAGACTCGGGCATCCCTGCTTATGGGCCAAGAGCTGCAGGGGCACGGTTGGAGGCCAGTAAGGCCTTCACTAAGGATTTTCTTTTCCGGCATAAGATTCCGACAGCGGCTTCAGCCACTTTTGATGCGTTGGCGCCCGCTTTGGCTTATGTTCGTCAACAGCCTGTCCCCATTGTGATCAAGGCATCTGGTCTGGCGGCAGGGAAGGGTGTCGTGATTGCGTTGACCCATGCGGAAGCCGAGGCCGCTTTGCGCGACATGATGGAGGCCAAGATTTTCGGCGCCTCAGGTGACGAAGTTGTCATCGAAGAATTCATGCAGGGCGAAGAAGCTTCCATCATGCTGATGGTTTGCGGAGAGGATTATCTGATGCTGCCGCCGAGCCAGGATCACAAGCGCGTCGGCGAAGGTGATACGGGTTTGAACACGGGCGGGATGGGTGCTTATGCGCCTACCACGGTCGTCACCGCCGAAGTGGAACGTCGTCTGCGGGAAGAAATCATCGTACCGACTTTGCGCGGATTGAAAGCTGATGGGATTGATTATCGCGGTACGCTTTACGTAGGTATCATGGTGACTTCGATCGGGCCGCGGGTCGTCGAATTTAACGTGCGCTTTGGTGACCCCGAATGCCAGGTGCTGATGCCCTCGCTCGAGACGGACCCGGTGCAAATCATGGAAGACATCGCCTTGCGGCGTTTTAAGGCATCGGCCGTCAAACTCCGTCCGGGTGCCACGATCATTGTCGTCTTGGCGGCGGGCGGTTATCCAGGGGAAATCCGTAAAGGAGATGTCATTTCCCTGCCGACCCAGCTTCCCGAAGGGGTGGATATCGTCCATGGTGGCACTAAGCGCCTCCCGGGCGGACAGGTTGTGACCACTGGGGGTCGGGTCTTAGGCGTGGTGGCGCATGGGAAGACCTTGGCCGAAGCCGCTGAGCGGGCCTACTCCGTCGTGCCCCAGATTCATTTTGAAGGCTGTCATTACCGCCGCGACATCGGTTATCGGCAATTACGGCGCGACGGGGTGCTTTGAACTCTTGAACCTCGGAGGTTCTCCCGCATCTTGATGCCTATGGCCGTGGAGCGAGATACCGTGACGTTTGTCTGCACAGGAAATACCTGTCGTAGTCCGATGGCCGAAGGGTTGCTGCGTGCCGCGATGGCGAAGCGCGGCGGCGGACTCGAAAAACTAAAAGTAGTCTCCGGCGGATTGGCGGCCTATGCGGGTGATCCGGCCTCGGCGAATTCGGTCAAAGCCATGGCCCGCATCGGCCTTGATATCAGAGACCATCGCAGCCAGTTGCTCACCCAGGCGGAAGTCGATCGCAGCTTGGTGATTTTTGGCATGACTGAATCGCATCTGGCCGCCTTGCATGCGCGCTTCGATCGCCTGCCGGAGCATGTCATGCTCTTACGTGATGTCATGAAGACGGATGTCCCGCGGGGGGTTGCGGACCCCTTTGGCGGTGGTTATCGCGATTATGAAGAGTGCCGAGATTCCATGGTTGAAGCCGTGCCTGCTCTACTCGAGTTTCTGCAACAGATCATTTCCTTATGACCAACGCTTTAACCCTCTCCTTCGGTAGTGACCACGGCGGACTCACCTTGCGTCGCGAATTGATCGCCGCGTTGAAGGCCCAAGGGCATACCATCCTTGATCGCGGTACCGAAACGGAGGCGTCGTGCGACTACCCGGACTACGCCCAAGCCGTGGGTGCTGACGTCGTTTCAGGTCGCGCTAAATTCGGCTTTCTGGTCTGCACCACCGGCGTGGGGATTTCCATTGCCGCCAATAAAGTCGCCGGAATCCGGGCGGCCTTGGTCCAAAATGTCGATGCCGCCGGTTTAAGCCGTCAGCATAATGATGCTAACGTGCTCTGTTTTGGAGCAAAATACGTCGATTTCAAACTCGCACTCGCTTGTGCGGAGGCCTTTTTGGCCGCCGATTTCGAAGGGGGCCGACATGCGCGTCGCGTGGATAAGATCGAGTCCTGTGGATAACTCGGCCCCTTTTCCGTTGCCACGCTTGCTTCTTGTTTTTGCCCTTATTTCTTAACTTCTCATGGCCGCCATCACCCGCACCCCTCTCGCTCAACTCGACCCGGAAATCGATCGCCTCATCAAGGCGGAGCTTAAGCGTCAGCAAACGCACCTCGAGCTGATCGCGTCGGAGAATTTCACCCTGCCTGCCATTATGGAAGCCCAGGGGAGCGTGCTGACCAATAAGTATGCCGAAGGTTATCCTGGCAAACGCTGGTATGGTGGTTGCGAAGTCGTCGATGCCATCGAGCAATTGGCAATTGATCGCGCGAAGGTCCTTTTCGGCGCCGATCATGCGAACGTCCAGCCGCACTCCGGCAGCCAGGCGAACGCGGCCGTCTATTTCGCAACGATCAAGCCGGGTGATAAGATTCTTACCATGAATCTTTCGCACGGCGGACACTTGACGCACGGCAACGCCGCGAATTTTTCCGGCAAACTTTACACCGTCGTGCATTACGGCGTCGGCGCGGACGGCCGGATTAATTACGACGAGGTGGAAGAAATGGCGAAGCGCGAGAAGCCGAAGATGATCACCGTCGGCGCCTCGGCTTATGCGCGCGAAATCGACTTCGCCCGTTTCGGAAAAATCGCCAAAGAAAACGGAGCGCTCTTGTTGGCGGACATTGCCCACATCGCCGGCCTGGTCGCGGCGGGAGTCCATCCTTCGCCGATTCCTCACGCTGATTTCGTGACCACCACGACGCACAAAACGCTGCGTGGTCCGCGCGGCGGCTTGATTCTTTGTAAGGCCGAACACGCGAAGGCCATCGACTCCTCAGTTTTCCCCGGCGCCCAAGGCGGCCCGCTCGAGCACGTGATCGCCGCCAAGGCGGTTTGTTTTGGCCAATGTGCTACGGCAGACTTCAAGGATTATGCCCGTCAAGTCGTCGCGAACTCTAAGGCCTTGGCCGATGCGTTGGTCGCCTTAGGTTTTGGCCTAATCAGCGGCGGAACGGATAATCACCTCAGCTTGATTGATTTGCGCAAGAGTCACCCAAATGTCACAGGGAAGGATGCGCAGCTCGCTTTGGACGCTGCACATATTACGACAAACAAGAACACCGTTCCCGATGAAACGCGTAGCCCGTTCCAAGCCAGCGGTATCCGTGTGGGTACCGCGGCGGTGACTTCCCGCGGAATGAAAGAGACAGAGATGAAGGAAATCGCCCGTGCCATCTCCATCGTGCTTTCTGATCCTCAGAATCCCGAGAGGATCGCGGAAGGGCAGGCCATCGCGACTGCCCTTTGTGCCCGATTCCCCTTGCCCTATTGATTCTTTTTCACAGTTTTTCACTTTCCAACCCATCTAATAGCCCTAATCTAACAGATACCCCTCCCATCCATGAATACCCCAATTCGTCACCGCAAAGGTTTTACGCTCATCGAGCTTCTGACCGTTATCGCCATTATCGGCATCTTGGCCGCTGTGCTCTTCCCTGGTGTCCAAGGCGTCATGCGCTCAGCCAAAAAGAACAGCGCCTTGAATAAAGTTCGTTCCATCGCTCAAGGTTACATGAACTGGGCCGGTGGTACTAAGAATATCGCCACGGGCGCTTGGTCCTCGGGTAAGACTCAGTCGACCAGCATTTCTGGCTACGCGGCAATTTTGGCTGACGGTGCTTCGCTGGACTCTGGTGACCTATGGTTCGTCGATGCCGATCCTGCTGCTGACACTATCACGCTCATGCCTAAGAACGTCATCACCAAGACCGGCACGGTGGTCACCATTAACGCTACTTTCACGACAGCCTTCACCCAAGGAAAGTCTGCTTGGGATGTTTATACTCCAACTTCACGTTCGTTGGTTGGAAGCGTAACCACGCCTCTGGCTTGGGCTCGCGGTTTGAAGACGGATGGAACTTGGCCAGCCGCTGGCACGGGCAATGCAGACTCTGTCTGGGGTGCTGAAGGTGGTCACATTGCCTATGGTGACGGTCACGTGTCTTGGGTTTCTGATACGTCAATCACGGGTACTGGATATTTCGTGAAGACCACCGACGGATCTCCTTCGGCCAGCTATAAGGACGCGATCCCGACGACTGCAGCTCTTTGCTCGCAGAACTAATCGTCCGTTGTTCCCTTCAAAAAGCCCCAGGGTTCTGGGGCTTTTTTGTTTTCATCTTGGGCGAGACTCCCGCAACCTTCCCTAAAGATGGCTTCGCTTCGTTCATGGCTCGATGCCTGCCGCCCCAAGACTTTGGTGGCTGCCGCGGTTCCTGTTGCCGTGGGTGGGGCGGTATATTGGAATGAGGCTCATCATGGCCTCGTTGGTTTCTCCTGTGATGAGGTTCTCGCGTTAGGCTGTTGCCTCGGTTTTGCGTTGGGCGCCCAGATCGCCAGCAACTTTGCGAACGATCTCGGTGATTCGTTGCGTGGCGCCGATAACGCCCAGCGTATCGGACCGCAGCGAGCCGTTTCGAACGGCTTGATTTCGGCTTTCGCGATGCGCTGGGCGATTGCCCTGGCCTGTGCCCTTGCTTTTCTTGCCGGCACCCCGCTCGGGTTGCGTCAACCTGTCCTCTTTCTTGCCGGTAGCCTGGCGCTGGTCCTTGCCTTGGGCTATACCTTGGGTCCTTTGCCTTTGGCGTATTTAGGATTGGGCGATATTTTCGTGGTGGGCTGCTTCGGTATTCAAGCGACGACTTTGACGGTGTATGCTTTGCACACTTCGCCGACGGGAAATGGCTCTCATGTCCCATGGTCTCCGGCTTTACTGGCCGGCTTGGGCCTGGGGCTCTTGGCAGATAATATTTTATTGGCTAATAACGCCCGGGATAAGGAAACAGATGCGTTGGCGGGCAAACGTACGACGGTCGTTCGCTTTGGCTATGGTTTCGCCAAGAACCTGCATGCCTTCAATATCCTGCTCGGGCTGGGATGTTTAACGTTCGTTTTCGGCTGGGCGGTCGCGTTGCTCCTCCCGCTTGGCCTATGGCAACATTGGCTTTTCCGTAAGGCACAAACACCCCATGAATTCGTGCCATTTTTGTCGCGTTCCGCCCTGTTGCTCCTGTTGGTCGGGTTGGTGTGCGTAACTGCCACTTGCCTTGGTTGGGCCTCTTCCAGCAATATTTTCGGGCGATGAACAAGCCGCCGTCACTCGCTGGTCAGCTGGAAGCCCTCGTCAATGCCGCCTCTCGGCCTTCGTGGGATGAATATTTCATGGCGACGGCGGTCTTGGTCAGCTCGCGTTCCAGTTGCGAGCGGTTACATGTAGGCTGTATCATTGTTTCGACCGGGAAGCACCCAAACCGACTCGTGGCTGCCGGCTATAACGGCTTCCTGCCCGGTGCGCCTCATGATTCGCACATCCGCGACGGGCATGAGCTCGCGACGGTGCATGCCGAACAGAACGCTGTGGCGGATGCGGCCAAGCGCGGGGTCTCCCTTCAGGATACGATCTGTTACGTGACACACTTTCCTTGCGTCAATTGCACGAAGATCCTCGCGGCGGCCGGCATCACGGAGGTTCGGTACCGGCACGATTATAAGAATGACCCCTTGGTGGCGGAGTTGTTCGCCCAGGCTAAGGTCAAGGTCACGCATCTCGGCGGCTGATGGCGAAAGACTTCCAGTCTTTGGCTGGTCGCTTGCTGGTCTCGCATCCTTCCTTGCGTGACGATAATTTCCGCGAAACTGTTGTGCTGATTTATTCCCACGACGAGGCTTCGGGGGCGATGGGTGTCATCATGAATCGTCCTTTCGGTCGGCTGCTCGGCCACGCGCAAAAAGAATTTTCCGATACGCCGTTGGCCGGCGTTCCGTTGCATTTAGCCGGACCGGTGGCGACGGATAAGATGGCTTTTGGTGGGTGGAAGTTCTCCGCCCGCGGCCCAGCGGCGATCCGCTACGGGATCGGGCAGGATGAGGCCGCCGTGCTTGCCCACGCCGGGCAATTCAAGCTCTTTGCCTTCGTGGGTTACGCGGGCTGGTCACCTGGCCAGCTTGAAAACGAACTCCGTCTTAATGCCTGGATTGTCTGCCCCTTTGAGCGCGGGTTCGAAGAATTTGAAGGCGAAGAACTATGGAAGCGTCTGCTCATGCATCATTGCCCGGAGTTGCGTCTTGAAATCGATTCCCCCGAAAATCCTGGCTTGAATTGATCACCGTCCGTTACTGAGTAGGATCTCGACGTTTTGTATCAAAGTCTCGCCCGCCTTTTTGGCGTCGGGCGTGATCATTTTCCGTAAAGTCAGCAGGTTGCGGTATTGATAGTCGATTGCCGTGTAACTCCAGCGCTCTTGGGGCAATTGCGGGCTGTTGGCGGCGAGAGCGGTCCATTTCTTGGGCAAGCCTTGCCAAGTGAACTCTACGTACCATCCGGCGGCTTTGCTGACGTCGCCGCTGACCAGGAACGGGTGACGACTGACAAAATCGGGGGCCTTGGAAGTCCGCATGACGACGACGAGAGCGGTCGGCTGGTTGCGGATGGCATCGAGTAGATTGATGCGCGAATGGGTCAGGATCG
>CAILOT010000094.1:0-3145 GCA_903835965.1 uncultured Opitutia bacterium | reverse complement strand
TCGTTGCTGTTGGTGGCGATGGCATAGCCCAGGCGCTGTAATTCCCGGACGGCGGTGTCGTGGACGGCGTTGTTGAGCGCGTTGGTTTCGGTCGAATTGGAAGGCGCCGTGTCTGCCACATAGACCTTGGTCACCGATTTGAGCTCGTTCGAAGTCGTCGGGCTGGTATTACAAGCGACAGAAATTAAGGCAAAGAGCGCAACAAAGGCCATCTGGCCGAGACGGGGAAGGTTCATAACTTGTTTATTACTCGTTCTTGCGATTAGACAAGTCGGGACATCATAAGGGAGAGATTGACCCCGATAACATCGGGCTTTTCCTTAATATTTCGATGATTTTGTCCGCTCAGTTGCAAACTTTACCGCCCGCGGGTCGGGGATTCCGGCCGGCTTTATGACCTCATGGCAATCGTCCAGGCAGTAACTTTTGATTTAGCCGGAACATTGGTCGTGCCCCACCCCTCCGTCGGCACGATCTATGCGCGTTGCGCCCAGCGGCACGGTGTCGATGTTCTCCCGGCGTTTCTTGACGCGGCCTTTCCGCTGGCATTCAAGGGCGGGCCCCAACGGTCGAAGCCCGAAGTTTTTTGGCGAGAGGTCGTGCAGCGATGTTTCGGGCCTTCCCTGCCAGCCGCAAAACTTGAAACCGTCTTCCAGGAATGCTGGCATGCTTTTGCAGATGAAAAGAATTGGCGGCTTCAGCCCGGTGCGGTCAATGCGATTACGGCAATCAAATTCTTAGGCATCAAAGTAGGCGTCCTCTCTAATGCTGACACTAGGATGCGCCAAGTCCTGGAGGCGAAGGGCTTGACCAAGCATCTCGACGGAATATTCCTTTCTTCAGAAATAGCCCTCGCCAAACCGGATGCTAATTTCTTTTCACATGCTGCGCGGCAACTTGGCGTCGCAACCTCCGCGCTGGTTCATATCGGTAACGATCCTTTGCTCGACGGTGAAGCGGCCAGAGATGCGGGAGCTACCGGAGTCATCGTCGGCGGCGCCTATGCACCTGAGCGTTGCTTACGGGCGGAGAAGCTCATCGAGTTGCCTTATTTAATCCGCGCCTTGATCACCGAGGGTAAGCATAAGGGTAAGTTTTCTCGTACCGTACTCAATCTCTTGGCTAATTTGAGCGGCTTGCCTGAAGACCGTGGGCGATCGACGGACCGACCGCTTAAGACGATGGACGATGCGGTGGCCGAAGCTTTCAAGAAACTGCGTTTAGGACGACCCGTACCGGAAGACGCCATCATTGCGCATTGGCATGAACTTTTGCCGCTTAAACTGGCAAAACGTTGCGCCCCGGTACGCGTGCTTGAAGGCGGCAAACTGGTGGTTCAATGCGAAAACGCCGTCATCAAATCGGAAGTACGTTTTCATGAACGGTCCATGCTGGCTAAAATCCGGCTGCTGCGGGGCTGTCAGGATGTTCGCCTGATCAGTCTCGTTAATGCTTAGTTGGAGTTGCCGGGTTCAAACGGCTTATGGAAGGTCTCCTTGAAGTCATAGACCTCTGCAAAGTCTTCCAAGTTGTCCTCGGGCGAACGTCCGAACATGCCAGTCTCAATGATATTAAACACGATATTACCGACGTCACTGGATTTCTTCAGGCCCCAGTTTTGGAGCAAGGGGTAAGACATCGGTCCGTAGGTCGTCAGGACGTGCTGCCTAAAGCCTTCCAGCAACTGAGGGCCGGTGACATGTCGGTTGACCAGGCTTTTCCCTTTCTTTGCTTCGCCGTAGACTATTTTTTGCGCGAGATCTAAGCCGACCCTGACGAGATCGTAGGCTTGTGCCTGGTAGCGCGGATCCTTGGCACGGATCAGGCGGACGGCTTCATCGAAATTCATCGGGAAATCAGTTGGGTGAGCTCGTTTAAAAGGCGCTCATTCTGGGCAGTGGTGCCGACGGTGAGACGTAACCAACCCGTCATGCCATATCCCTTGAGGGGACGAACGATTACGCCTGCTCTCTGAAGGTGCAGGAAGGCCTCATCGGCCTGCGGTATCTTGGCCGCCAGAAAATTAGCTTTTCCTTCGATGAATTCGCAACCTAAAGCCTTTAGGCCGGCACCCAGTTGTCTTAAGCCTTGGGCGTTGACTTCCTTGGTGCGGGTGACGAAAGCAACGTCATCGAGGGCGGCTTCGGCGGCGGCCAAGGCGGGCAAGTTCACGTTGAATGGTTGCCGTACGCGATTAAGTAAGCCGCAGACTTCGCTCGAACCCATGAGATATCCGACGCGCAAGCCAGCCAAACCGTAAGCCTTGGAGAAAGTACGACTGATCACGACCTTGCGACCCGAAGCCATCAGGGGTCGAAGGTCTGCAGATTGCTCAAGGTATTCGGCATAAGCTTCGTCCAAGCAGAAAATCACGTCTTCGGGAAGAGACGCGGCGAGTGCCAGGATATCGGCGGGCTCATCCGTTCCGCCCGTGGGGTTATTCGGACTGGCCAAGAATAAGATACGCGTGCGACTAGTTACCGCGGCTCGCATGGCATTGAGATCATGCCTAAAGCCGGGCATGGGCACTTCGACGGCCGTCGCGCCAAATAGCATCGTCGCGAGCTTATAGACGATGAATGCTTGGGAGCCGAAGACGACTTCATCCCCAGGACGTAAGAACGCTTGGGCGAGTAAGATCATGACTTCGTTGGAGCCGTTACCGATAACGAAATTATGCGGTGCCAGGTTCCATTTCTTAGCTAATTTTTCACGAAGGAAAGTGCAGCCGCCATCAGGATAAAGGTGACAAACTTCAAGGGCTTTGCGGGCGGCCGTGAGTCCAAGCGGGGATGGGCCAAGCGGGTTTTCATTGGAGGCTAATTTGATCACCGTAGCTGGGTCTAAGCCGAACTCACGCGCGACCACTTCGATCGGTCGCCCGGCCTCGTAGACGGGCTGAGTCAGTACTGGACGGTTGGCTAGATCGGAGTATGAACCCATGGATAAGCCTAATCAATGGGACTTCGGATGGTTTTGGCAAGCGTGGGTGAAAACTTGTACCCGCTTGCCACTTGGGTTGGTGTAGGCATAGAAGTGGCTATGAAAATTGTGGTCACAGGAGCGACGGGGTTTCTTGGCCGTGAGGTCGTGCTGTCTGCACTGCGCCGAGGCCATCAGGTTATCGCGTTAGGAGGAACGCGGC
>CAILOT010000093.1:0-14084 GCA_903835965.1 uncultured Opitutia bacterium | reverse complement strand
GCCTCTTACTCGATCTAGCTGCCCGACAAAAGGTCGTGCAAGTACTTGAGAAATTGGCGAATGATGCCACCGGCCTTCATCTTTGGGTCTGCTTTGACGGCCAATCCAGCGTGCTTAAATTCACCAACCCGCGCATGAAAGTGACCTTCAGCCGGGCCGGTGCCAAGGCCGACCATGATATCATGGATCTCGTCGCCAAAGACAAGAGCATCGATGCCCCTTGGTTCGTCGTCTCCGATGACATCGAGGTGCGCGACGCGGGGTCTCGCGAAGGCGCTCACATCATCTACAACGATGCCCTGGTCCGCCTCTTCATCAACCGCGGCATCAAGGCTTAATCGATAAACGCTGGGCTTATCGGCGAAGGACAAACCAGAGCCGTTGCGGCTTACTTGGCCGCAGGCTTCTTCTTTGCGGATGGCGGAGCTGCGGTCAAAGGCTCGGGAAGTACGCCCACGAAATCCGCCGCCTTGAAGTTAGGGTGAAAAAGGTTGTTGGAATAATGGCTGGGCTTCCATTCGACGAGAGGCGTCACGTCAGCCTTGGCGGGCACAGCGAGCCCCAGCCCCCAGAACACCCCGTTCACCAGCAGTCGGCGTAAAGACTCGTCACTCAGATCGGTGGCAGCCCCCATGGTAGTGCACAAGATTTTGTTCTTCGAACCGGAGGCGTTAGGCACTTCGCGCACCCAAGCCACGGCCATGGCAGGCTCATTGACGCCCTGCTCCGCCTTGTCGGTTGAGCGCTTTTTTTTCAATGCACTTGGTTGATCATCCGCCTTCATGCCCGTGAGGACCAAGCCGCGTAGCAGAATCTTAGCATCGGCGGGAGGATGTGCTTCGTAGACATCGGTGTCTCCAAAGATGGCCCCGACGCCCTGGAGAATAGGGTGGGAGGCATTATCGGCCTCCACTGCGGTGCGCGTCGCCTCAAATTTGTGATGCCCCCAATGGCTGACCCAAGTCTCACCGAGCACATTCTTTCCGAATCCGCCCTGATTATTCCAATTGTAGGCGACGAATGGGCTGTCTTTCGCGATGCCGCCAAAAGCGTGCGTGCTAGTGCGAGTAGCGATAATCGGGATACCACGCTTAACTGCCCCATCAAACTTGGCCATGGTCGCGGTTTCGAAATTGCGGAAGCGCAACCCCAACACCAAAGCATCAGCTGAATCCAGCGCCTCCGGCTTACCCATCGTCTTTTGGCTATTAGGATTAATCACCCCGTCATCGTGTGAAAAGATCACCGTGCACTTGAAGCCGTGGCGTTCCGAAAGGATGCGTGCCAGCATGGGCATCGATTCCTCCGAACGGTACTCTTCATCGCCCGCCATGAGCACAACATGCTTACCGGCACCGGGGCCCTTGCCGCCCTCAAAAGACAGCCAGCCAGGGCCGGAAGTAAAGACTTCGGCGGCTAACGCAGCCAGGTGGCTGACAAAGAAAACGGCTAAGGTGGCGATGATTCGTTTCATAAGGCTGAGGTCGAAATAATTACCTTGGACTCATAAAATTTCAAGAGCCCTGTTTCCGCCAAATATCCCTATTTCTTCTTGGCACCCTTGCTCTTGCCCGCGGCAGCCTCCTGCGGTTGCGGAATCGGTACTGACAACGGATCCGGTCGGATAGTCTCCGTTCGCCCATCGGCAAAGGTAGTGACTTGCCGGCCCAAGACATCGAGCCGCGTCGTCGCTGAGGTACCATCACTGAATCGGGTTGTCTTTTGGCCTAAGACATCGGTACGCGAAGTAGCCGTCACTCCATTGGAATAAGTCGTGGTCGTGGCACCGATGACATCCGTACGCGAGGTGGCGGTCAGGCCATTACTGAAGCGCGTCGTCAAATTGCCCAGGAGATCACGCCGCGAAGTTGATGTCGTGCCATTGTCATACCTCACCTGCGTCTGACCGAGAACATCGACCCCGACCACTCCCGACTGACTGGGAGCGGCACCGGGGACCAGCACGACGGCATGCGTAACAAGCACCGCGGGGCCAGCTGATTTTTCCTTCGTAACCTCACCAGACTTATCGACAGGCGCGCCGCTCAGAGCAGCCGTAAAGCACGTGCCGCATAGTCCCAGCCTAACGACGTTTGCGGCTATTTTGCCTAGGCGATAAATCATTGAATAAATATAGTGAAAACTTCTGCCGCCGCAACTCCCTTGGCAATTGGACACAAAAAAGGGGCGTAATCACTCAGGATTACACCCCTTTTTATCGAAGCCAGAAAGGCCTTGGCTTAGCTTATAATCTTATCGACCACCTTACCGAAGTTATCGGTCAGGCGGAAGTCACGGCCGTTGTAGCGATAGGTAAGCTTGGTGTGGTCGAAGCCGAGCAAGCGAAGAATCGTGGCGTGCAAGTCATGGACGTGACAGCCGTCAGCGGCAACCTGAGCGCCGATTTCATCCGTTTCGCCATAAGCCATGCCACCCTTGACGCCGCCGCCAGCCATCCAGCAGCAGAAGGCCTTAGCCCAGTGGTCACGACCGCTGGCTTGATTCACGCGACCAGGCGTGGAAGGCGTACGACCGAATTCTCCGCCCCAGATCACCAAGGTCTGATCCAAGAGACCGCGCTGCTTAAGGTCGGCAATCAAAGCCGCTGCAGGGGTATCGATGGCGCCGCCGGTGCGATTAATCGAAGTGTAAAGATTGACGTGGTGGTCCCAGCCGCCGGCATCAATCTGCACGAAGCGAACACCGCGCTCAACCAAGCGACGGGCACAAAGCAGTTTGGCCCCGAGGTCGGACTTACCGTACATATCACGGGTCTTTTGATCTTCCTTCGAGATGTCAAACGCGTCGGTGGCCGCAGTCTGCATCCGGAAAGCGAGTTCGAAAGATTCGATGCGAGCCTCGAGCTGTTCGTCCTTCTGGACGGTCTGCATGTGGCGCTCATTGAGCTGGTGCACCAGATCGAGCTGCTTGCGCTGAGCATCCTGGGAGGTGAACTCGCTCTGGAGGTTCGGCATAATTTTGCTCGGCGGAGCACCTGGCTTAAAGGTCGTGTTAGCCCCCTGATAGAGCGATGGAAGGAAGGCAGAGGTGCGAGAATCTGAGTTGCCGCCGAGGCTGACGAAACCAGGAAGGTCCTGACTTTCCGTACCCAGACCATAAAGCAACCACGAGCCCAAGGAAGGCTTAGGCAGAATAGCGGAGCCGGTGTGCATCTGCTTGGCGGCTGGACCGTGAGCTGGAAGCTCATGGTACATCGAGCGGATCACGCACATCTCATCGGCTACGCCCTGGAGTTTAGGAAAGATTTCGCTAATTTCCAAACCAGACTTGCCCGATTTCTTGAATTCGAAAGGTGAAGGGAAAAGCACGCCGCCCATACCAGATGCCGACATGTCAGCTAATTGCTTCATCTTTGGCTTAGGATCGAACGTATCGAGATGGGAAGGCGCACCGCCCGCGAAGATATGAATCACGTGCTTAGCCTTGGCGGGCAACGGGGCCTTGCGGGGCTTGAGGCTGGCGACTTCGGCACGGGCATCGGCGACGAGGTAGTCGGCGACCATTGTCCCGAAGGCGATGGTGCCCATACCCATACCGGTCTGGCGCAGGAACTCACGACGTGAGTTGGGGGTAGGTAAGCTGTTACTGCAATTAGGTGTTTCCATGGGGTGTCTTGTTGGGGGTGATTAAATTGGGTTAGTTGAGATATACAAATTCATTCGAGCAAACCATCGACTGGGCTAGCATCTCCCAGGGGGAAATCGGCTGTTTACGTGAGACTTTTTCGCCCACGTTCTGGATGGTCCCGCCTTTAACCTCGGTTTTGACCTGGACCTCGCCTGCGGCGACCTTGGCGGTCGTGGCGGCAAGGACCTTGGCGGCCTTCTTCGCCGCCTTCGTGGTAGCAAAGCTCTTATCAGCCTTAGCGTCAGGCGGCTCATCCACATACCCGGCGATACGTGCGACAAATTCCCGAGCCATCTTCAATTCCGCGACCGTAGGCGAGCGCTGGTACATGATTTTGTAGAGCTGCACGATACGATCACCATCTGATGCGGCCTTTTGCAATTCCGGACGTGCCGCGACCGAGCGGGCGACGTCGATGGCCAAAGGATTATTCATGAAGAACAAAGCCTGCTGCGGCACGATGGTCGAACTCCGGGCGGAATTGGTCATCTCGGGATTAGCAAAATCGAACTGCGTCTGTAATTCGTTCAACTTTTCGCGGTCGATAAAACCGTAGATGCTTCGACGATAGCTGTAAGGCTCGTCGGTAATATTCACCGGGCGACCGCCCATCGTGGAATCCAACTTGCCAGTCAGCGAAAGCATAGAGTCGCGGATACTTTCAAAATCGAGCCGCCGGAGGTTTGCGTGCCAGAGATACTTATTGCTGGAATCGAATTTAGTGGGATCAAACTCCGCCTTCTGAGCGACCAGCGGATTGAGGCTGGGATTCGCGGTCTGGCGATAGGCAGCCGAGAGGAGGATCTTTTTGTGCAACTTCTTCAGGGACCAGCCGTTATCGACGAAGTTTGTCGCCAACCAATCAAGCAGCTCCGGATGCAACGGCTTTTCCGACATATTACCGAAGTCGTCGGCGGTCGTCACGATACCGGCGCCAAAGTGGTGCATCCAGACGCGATTGACCAGCACGCGTGAGGTCAAAGGATTGGTCCGACTGGCGATGGCCAAAGCCAACTCGCGTCGACCGCTGCCTTCGTAGAAGGGCTGCCGCTCAGGGCCGGCCAGCACTTCCAAGAATTGCCGTGGTGCCAAGGCTCCGCGCTTATTCTTGTCGCCACGGATGTAGACATAACTGTCACGGGGTTTCTCCGTGTCGGAAACGACCATCGCCGTACCTGGACCACCTGGGTGGGTGATTTCCAACTGGCTGATGTCTTCGAAGCGGAAATACTTGGCCGGCTTGTTATTATTGACGAAAGATGCGCTCGGCGGGGCCTGCCAAGGCTCGCAGAATTGCCGGGTCTCGCAAAGCAACGCCATCTGGAGCGTGGTGTTGATCTCTTCGTAATTTGGCAAAGGCCATGGGTAAGCGGCCAGCTGGGCGATGGCGGCATCATCCCGCTCCGCGCGGCGGCCGGCGGTAACGTGCAACTGGATATGCGCCAGGATACGGTCGTGGTTTTTCTTAAAAACATCCTGACACGCGAGAGCGACCTCGTCGATTGTCTTGGGTTTAAGATTCCGCAAGGCGTCAGCAATCAGCGGATTCACCGGGGAGCTGGTGTCGGCGAGTGCGGTGGCAATGACTTTTGGCGCCTCTTGGGCGAAATTCTTTTCACTCACTTTCTTTAAACGCGCCAACGGGCCGGTGATCGGCGAATTCGTCTGGACGAGAATCGACCCATCCACCTCGCGGTTGAAGGTCAGCTTGTAACGTTCGAGAATATCGAATCCACTGGTCGAACGGGGACCGCCCGCCATATTCGTCAAGGCCCGTGCGGCGAACTCAGAGTGTACGGTCTTCAAGAGATGGGAGACGTGGGAAAAATAGCCGCGGACATTATCATCCTGGAGGGCGGTCATCTTCTTCTCAAAATCAAGCCGCACGGCTGAAGGCACGGCGCGGGCGCCGGAGGTCATCGCGCTCTTGACGACAGGCTCGTTGAGTGGCTCGCCGATCGAAGAGAAGATGCCGTGCAAAGAATAATAATCCGCCGCCGGAATCGGGTCAAATTTGTGGTCGTGACAACGCGCACAGGCCACCGTCAGCCCTAAGAAACCCTTCGTCATGGCATCGATCCGCTCGTCAATCGTGTCGTCGTTATTCGTAAACCGCTTGCCGACGGTGATGAAGCCGAGCGCGGCCAAGCGAGCGTCGTCTTTCGTCAGGTCAGGCAGGCGATCCGCAGCCAGCTGCTCGATGATGAATTGATCGTAGGGCTTATCCGAATTGAAAGCTTCGATGACATAATCGCGGTAGGTCCAGGCGTTCTCAAAACGATCGATGGTACCGGCCTTCTTGAGTCCCTTGGTGTCGGAATAGCGCGCCGTATCTAGCCAGTGACGGCCCCAGCGCTCTCCGTAGTGAGGAGACGCGAGCAACTTATCGACCGTCCGCTCCAAGACCTGGGTGGCCGCCCGGGCAGGCTGCCCGTTGCGCAGCGAAAAATTATCCCGCTGCACGGCCGCATCATATTCGCGGGCGAAGATCTCACCTTCCGCATTCGAAGGCGGCAGACCGACCAAGTCATAAGAGATCCGGCGAATCAAAGCCTCGCCATCCGCAGCGGGGCTCGGCTTCAGACCAACCTCGTCCATCTTGCTTAAGATAAAGGCGTCGATTTCATTCTGACACCATGCCGGGGCGCTCAGCTTCTTTGGCACCGAAAATTCTCCGACCGGCTTAAAGGCCCAGTGATCACGTGCCTTCTGGGAGAGCCCCGTCAGTTTGACGGCAGCCGCACCTGCTGGAGCCGGCGCCCCCATCATGATCCACTTTTCCAAAATGGCGATCTGCGCGTCGGACAGTTTGGCGCCGTTTTTCTTCGGCGGCATCGAAAGCTCCGGATCCGTCTGGTGAATCGCGATGATAAGCAGTGACTTCTTCAGGTCGCCTGGCACGACGCTGGGACCTTGGTCGCCACCCGCGATCATACCAGCACGAGAGTCCATCAACAACCCGCCCTTCGAAACGCCTTCGGAAACGGAGTGGCACTTGTAGCAACGATCCGTCAGAATCGGACGGACGTTCTTTTCGAAGAATTCAAGTCCGGCAGGATCGAATTTTACATCCTCTTTGGCCACCTTATCTTCGGCATGCAATGCGACTGAGCCCAGTAAAATAGCTGAGAGTAAAAGTCGGGGCAATGACGAGGCTGAGCGCATGAGGATAAAGGGGATGGGAAAGGGGACCGAAAATATTAAGGGCCAGTCGATGACAGCGCAGCGTCTGCGACTGCGGCTGAGGGGTTTAACTAGGTATAATTTTTTACCCCACCCCAGAGAGTGCAAGCGAAAGATTAAGAAGGAGTTAAGGTAAACCCCCTAAAACAACAAGGCCGGCCCAAATGGCCGGCCTTGTTAAAAACCTATTAATTTACCTTAATTAACGTAAACGAACTCGTTTGAGAGCAACATCGAGTGGACTAATAACTCCATGGGGCTGAGAGGTTTACGTGAAATAGTCTCTCCAACATTCTTGATACCGGAGAGCAAGTTAGCTCCTGCCACTTCTGCCATCATCATGGGCGCATCTGCTCCGCCCTCTCCCATCATCATGGGGCTTGCCGCCATCGCCACTGCCTTCCCAGGGGTCTTAGATTGGGCAACGGACTTAGAATAGCGCGAGCTACCCTTAGTCGACTTGGTCGCCACGGCCGGAGTGACCACTCCGGTGGGAGCAGATTTTTGACGCTCCAAGAAGTCGTGGGCCATCTTTATTTCCTGATTGGTCGGGCGACGCTGGAAGAGCGCCCGGAACATCGCGGTGATGCGCTGATCTTCCGAAGTTCCCTTCAAGACTTCCGGTCGGGAAGCCACGGTCCGCGCGACTTCGATCGCCAAGGGATTATTCATGAAGAATAACGCCTGCTGCGGGACGATGGTGCTACCCCGTCGAGAGTTAGTCGCATCCGGATCAGAATAATCGAACTGCGAAAGCATTTCGTTCAAACGATGGCGGTCGACGTAACCGTATAAGCTACGTCGATAGCTGTAAGGTTCATCGGTGATGTTCACCGGATGACCGCCCACGGCAGCGTCGAGCCTACCCGTTAAGACGATCATCGAGTCGCGAATCGCCTCGAAATCCAAGCGGCGCAAATTACCGCGCCAGAGAAGACGATTACCCGCGTCAATCTTGAGCGGATCGACCGCGCCCGGCTTGAGCACGAGCGGATTCAGTCCAGGATTGGAGTCCTGTCGATACGTCGCACTCAAGACGACCATGCGATGCAGGCGCTTGAGCGTCCAACCATTCTCCACAAAATCATTGGCCAGGTAGTCAAGGAGCTCGGGATGGGATGGCTTCTCCGACATATTACCGAAGTCGTCCGGCGTGGAAACAAAGCCCTCGCCAAAGTGCATCAACCAAGTCCGGTTCACGGCCACACGGGCGGTAATCGGATTGGTCTTGCTGATGATGGCCTGGGCCAGCTCCATCCGCCCACTGCCATCCACGAATGGACGGCGCTCCTCGTCACCTGAAAGGATTGCCAAGAAACGACGTGGAGCGAGCGGCCCCTTCTTGTTCTTGTCTCCACGAATGTAGACATTGGTGTCCTTCGGCTCATCGATATCTTGGACCACCATCGCGGAAGCCGGAGCGCCGGGGTGCGTCAGGCGAAGCGCGTTAATTTGCGTGAACTGGAAGTAAGCATTCGGCCGGTTGTTATTTAACCCGCCGTAGATGGGGCGATTCTGCCAGTCGGCGCAGAATTTGCGGCTATTGAACATGTTCAGGAGCTCTTCGTTGTCTAAGATATCTTCCACGTCCGGCACTGGCCAAGGGTAGCCCGCGAGCTGGGCGATAGCGGGATCAGAATCCTTGCTGGAATGGCCGAGCTTGGCGCAACGATCGATATGGGCGATGATTGCCGCCTTGTTGTCCGCAAAAACTTTCTGGTAAACGGCAGCGACGTCTTCGATAGACTTAGGTTTTAAATTGCGCAAGGCCGCCGCAAGCAGGGGATTGACGGGGTGCTCAGGGTCGGAGAGCGAAGCCTTGATCGCCGCGGGCGCCCGCGCCGCGAATTGGGCGAAAGGCACGGCCACGAGATGAGCGTAGGGCCCGGTGATGGGCGAATTACGCTGGATCCGCATCGCCTCGAAGTCGGGCTGCAGTTCGAGCTTATAGCGTTCGGAAATTTCTCCGAACTCCGGCGAGCCACGCTTCACGGTCGCAAGCACGAGCCGGCCAGCCATCTCCTTCTCGTAGCGGGTACGAACCTCGCGAATATATTTATAATAGCCGGCCGCGCTTTCCGCCTGCAACTCATCGAGTCGCTTGAGGTAGTCATCGCGCACGGCCTTTGTCTTCTGCGTGACGCCGATGACCGGCAAGTCGCGGGGCTCTTTCACCGAAGCAAAAATGCCGTGAAGCGAATAATAATCCGCCGCCGGAATCGGGTCGAACTTATGGTCGTGACAGCGAGCGCATGACACCGTCAGGCCCAGGAAGGCCTTGGTCGTCGTGTCGATGCGTTCATCGATCGTATCGTCATTGTTCGTGAAGCGCTTGCCGATTGTGATGAAACCGAGCGCCGCCAGGCGAGGGTCGTCACCGCTGATGCCCGGAATCTTATCGGCGGCAAGTTGCTCGACGACGAAATCATTGTAAGGCTTATCGGAATTGTAGGCGTCGATGACGTAATCACGGTAAGTCCAAGCGTAAGCATAACGGTATTCCTCAAAGCTGTCCTTCACGTCGAGTTTGCCGTTCGTATCGGAGTAGCGGGCCGTATCCATCCAATGTCGAGCCCAGCGTTCGCCGTAATGGGGCGAGGCCAAAAGGGCGTCGACTTGCTTGGCCACCACCGCTTCCGCGTTTTTCGTCGTCGCTCCGCGACGAGCCGAGACACTGTCCTGCAGGACGGCGGCATCATAGGCTTTGACGAAAGCGTCGGCCTGCTCCGAGGTCGGAGGCAGTCCGATCAAATCATAAAATGCTCGCCGCAAGAAAGCCTCAGGGTCCGCCGCAGGATTCGGCTGAAGGCCGTTGGCCTCAAGCTTCGCCAAGACAAACTGATCGATTGGATTCTTCACCCAACCCTTAAGCTTAACCTCGGGCAGGGAAACCTTTTGCAGTGGCTTGAATGCCCAATGCTGTTTCGCCTTTTCTGTCAGCCCGGTGAGCTTCGTTCCATTGCCGGTCGGGGAAGGAGCGCCCATCTTCACCCACTCTTCCAAGGTTGCGATTTTACTATCCGACAACTTTCCGCCCTTCTTCTTCGGGGGCATCGCAAACTCCGGGTCGTTATAGCGAACGGCATGTATCATGAGGGATTTTTCCAAGTTTCCGGGGACCACCGCCGGCCCCTCTTCGCCCCCTTTAAGCATGCCATCGCGCGAATCCAACGTCAGCCCGCCCTTGGTCGTGGCCTTCTCGTTGGAGTGACATTCATAACAATGTTCAGATAAAATCGGACGGACGTTCTTCTCAAAGAAGGCGATGCCGGTAGCGTCCGGGGCGGCGACCACGTCGGCGGCCTGCAAGCCATGGGCAGCAAGCAAGGACAGGAAGCATAAAACAGGGGTTGATTTCATCTTAAAAAGTGGGAGTAAAAGCTGCGATTTCAGAGACTATGGGGTAGCGGGGTTAGGCCAGCATCCCAACGATTCGAGAGTTATCAAGGGGGAATTGGGCCCAGGAAGCCATTGGCAGGTTACGCAAAGTTGAATGGTTTTTTGAAGCGAACACAGCGTTTAGATTAGTTTTTAGACATCAAAACGTCGGGTCAAGTTCCCTAGGATAACTCGATTCCCTCCCAAAACACGCGTGGCCAGCCGATCGGCTGGCCTCGCGATGATTCCACTTAACCTTAGTTAATATAAACGAATTCGTTAGAAAGGAGCAAGGAATGGGCCAAAAGCTCCAGGGGTGTGAGCGGGCTGCGCGAAACCATCTCGCCGACATTCTGCAAAACCCCCTCGGCGCCCCCTCGGCCTGCGTCGCCGGTCGTCGCCATCATCATCGGGGTATCTGCGACGACCGCCTTACCGACGGCCGGGGCCTTAGCCGCTACTGTCGTCGAGGCAGTCTTGCCGGTCTTTACGGCGGTAGCGCCCTTGGCCGTGCTTGCGCGCTGGCCAGCGATAATCGCCCCCTTGGCTTTTGCTAAAAACTCATTAGCCATGCGGACTTCATTCGAGCTCGGGCGACGTTGAAAAATCGCTCGAAACATAGCAGCCACGCGCTGGTCCTCTGAAGGAGCGTTGAGCACGTCTTTACGCGCTGCGACGGCACGAGAAGCTTCGATGGCCAAAGCGTTGTTCATAAAGAAGAGCGCCTGCTGCGGAATGATGGTCGAGTTGCGTCGGGAGTTGGCGGCGTCTGGATCGGCGTAGTCGAACTGCGAAAGCGTATCGCTAAGGCGATGGCGATCAACGTAGCCGTAGAGGCTTCGACGATAACTGAAGGGCTCGTCCGTGATGTTGGCGGGCTGCCCTCCGACCGTCGGATTGAGCTTTCCGGTAAGCAGGATCATCGAATCACGAATCGCCTCGAAATCCAATCTTCGCAGGCTGCCGTGCCAAAGCAGACGATTAGGCGCATCAATCTTCAGGGGATCGACGGCCGACTTCTTCATCACCAAGGGATTGGAATTGGGGTTCGAATCCTGACAATAGGTAGCGCTCAAAACAATCATCCGATGCAGGCGTTTCACGCTCCAACCGTTTTGCATGAAGTCCGACGCGAGATAATCAAGCAGCTCGGGATGGGAAGGAGGCAGGGACATGTTACCGAAATCGTCGGCAGTGGTCACGAAACCTTCGCCGAAATGCTTCATCCAGAACCGGTTGACGGCGACACGGGAAGCAATCGGATTATCCTTGCTGATGATGGACTGGGCGAACTCCATGCGCCCGGAACCGTCCACATAGGGCTTGCGCTCCGCGCCGCCAGAAAGCGCCTCAAGGAAGCGGCGAGGGGCTACCGCACCCAACTTGTGCTTATCGCCTCGGATGAAGACCGAACTATCCTTAGGATCTTCGGAATCCTGCACCGCCATCGCTTCGCCAGGCACGCCGGGGTGCGAAAGACGAAGTTCATTAATCTTCGCATGGCGGAAATAATCGATGGGTGCGGTGTTCTGTTGTCCGCCGTAGATCGGCCGATTCTGCCATTCGGCACAGAACTTACGGCTATTGAAGAGCGCGATCATCTCTTCGTTATCGAAAATCTCGTCGTGCGTGGGAACAGCCCAAGGATAACCCGCCAGTTGGGCGATGGCCGGGGAGGCAGATTTACCGTCCTGGCCGGGCTTGGCAATCAGGTCCAAGTAAGCATAAATGGCGGCCTTATTGTCGTTATAGACCTTCTGATATACGACGGCGACATCATCGAGCGACTTGGGTTTCAAGTTCCGCAACGCGGCAGCGATGATCGGATTGACGGGGTGCTCGGTGTCGGCGAGGGCTTCGGCCAGCGCGGCTGGCGCACGCTCCGCAAAGTAGACCAGCGGCACGGCGGCGACCTTCGCAAACGGCCCGGTAATGGGTGAATCCTTCTGGATGCGCATCGGGGCAAAGTCGTCATTGGACAGCAAGAAAATCTTATACTTATCCGCATAGGCACCGGCCTCCGACGAGCCGCGCTTGACCGACCCCATCATCAACCGTCCGGCCATTTCCTTTTCGTAACGCGCCCGGACTTCCTTCATGTACTTAAAAAAGCCGGCGACCTGTTCTTCCTGCAATTGATTCAGTCGCTTTTGGAAATCGGAGCGGGCGACGGCGGTCTTAGGCGTGGCCCCGATGACCGGGTGCTGCAACGGCTCCTTGGTGGAGGCAAAAATTCCGTGGATCGAATAATAGTCTATGGCAGGAATCGGGTCGAACTTGTGGTCGTGACAACGCGAACAGGCGACCGTGAGGCCAAGGAAGGCCTTCGTGGTCGTATCAATCCGTTCATCGATAGTGTCATTAGGCTCGTCGAAGCGCTTTCCCACAGTGATGAACCCAAGCGCAGCTAGCCGCGGGTCTTCTTGGCTGATGCCGGGAATCTTATCGGCGGCGAGCTGTTCGACGATGAAATCGTTATATGGCTTATCCGAATTAAAAGCATCAATCACGTAATCCCGATAAGTCCAGGCATAGGCGTAGCGATAGTCGGTAAAGAGGCTTTCTCCTTGGTCAACGACGAGGCCGCGAGTGTCAGAATAACGGGCGGTGTCCAACCAATGGCGGGCCCAGCGTTCGCCGTAATGGGGCGAGGCCAACAAGAAGTCCACCTGCTTGGCGAGAACCGTATCGGCGTTGGTCGCAGGGGCACCCCGGGTGGTAGCAGCCACATCCAGCGCCCTGGCGGCGTCATAGGCCTTGACGAAAATCTCCACCTGCTCGGACGTCGGCGGAAGACCTACCAAGTCGTAAAAAATACGGCGCAAGAGGGCTTCGGAATCCGCGATCGGGTTGGGCTGCAAGCCTTCCGCTTCGAGCTTCGCGAGCACGAACTGGTCGATGGGATTCTTCACCCAACTCTTATTCTTAACCACCGGTGGGGCGGGGTTCTTAATCGGCTGGAAGGCCCAATGCTGCTTGGCCTTATCCGTCAAGCCGGTGAGCTTATTGCCGGCGCCTACGGGAGAGGGAGCCCCCATCTTCACCCACTCTTCAAGCAGGGCGATCTTACTATCGTCGATTTTCCCGCCCTTTTTCTTCGGAGGCATCGCGAATTCCGGATCGGTGTAACGAACGGCCCGCACTAAGAGAGATTTATCGAGATTTCCCGGCACCACCGCTGGACCCTCTTCACCGCCCTTAAGCATACCGTCACGCGAATCAAGAATCAGGCCGCCCTTGGAGGAGTTCTTCGCCAGCGAATGGCATTCGTAACAGTGCTCGCTCAAGATCGGACGGATGTTCTTTTCAAAGAACTCCAACCCCTCCTTGGAGGGTTCGTCAGCGGCATGGGCCGCGACGCCGGAGAGTAACGCAAAAAGGACGGACAGACGTGGCAACTTATTGGACATGGGAAAGTAGATGGACTTAGGGTTGTGTCGGGGGATAACTTTGAAGATTAATAAAGTAGGCCTTCCCTCCTTAAGAATCAAGAGACTCTTACCCGCCCCCCACGATGCGCATCCTTCTCGCAAGCGACAAATTCAAAGGCTCCCTGTCGGCAGAAGATGTGGCAAAAAGCCTCCAAAGTGGCCTTTTAGGGGTATTACCTCAGGCTAATTTTGATTTCTGCCCTATCGCCGACGGGGGCGAAGGCACCACGGCTGCCGTCGTTAAATCAACCCAAGGGGAATGGAAATCAGCCGAGGTGACCGATGCCCAGGGCCGACCAAAGGCCATACGCTACGGTTTCATCAAAGCCACCCACCAAGCCGTCATGGAAATGAGTGCCGCCAGCGGGCTCGACGGGGTCCGAGATTTAAAGCTAAACCCTCAAAGTGCCAGCACCCGCGGAACGGGCGAAATGATGCTCCGAG
>CAILOT010000092.1:0-28953 GCA_903835965.1 uncultured Opitutia bacterium | reverse complement strand
TGGTTTGAATGATAACAAAAGGCCGCCTAAATAGGCGGCCTTTTTATTGGCATGATCGATGGGTCTTACTTCGATTCGAGACCTGCCGTATTGACCGTGATTATTTTATACGACGCACCAGGCTTGGCGCCTTTGTCGACGAAGCGCATTTGCGCCAGGGGCTGATTGGGCGTGTCGCCGTAACTCATCCCTTGAAAGAGGGGTCGGCCAAAGGGGTTGACCAGTTTTTCAGGGACCCGGCCGAGGACTTGTCCGTCTTTCAGGATGATGAACTGGCGAATGCCGCTTTCGAAATCAGCATAAGTATCCCAAGAGATTTCAACGCCGTCGCTGGTGGGCTTGACGGCGACGTTGAAGGGCGCGGGCGGCGGGGTGGTGTCAGAGGTCGAGCCCGTCTTGACGTATTCCGTCCAGGCCTTGGCGAAGGTCGCATTGGGTAGCCAGTTGGATTCGGTCTTGTCGCCCGAATATTCGCTTGAAGGTTTCGCTTCGCTGCCGAGCAGAGGGGACAGCCAGCCTTTTGATTGGTCGATTTTACGTAGCACATTACCGTTGGCGGGCAGGCGCAGTTCGAGGCAAGCGTCGAAGAAAGCGATGGAGGCGTAGCGCTGGTCGCCAGTCTGGTGCGAGGTGAGCGGATCCGGGGCGAAGCCGATCGGGGCGCCCTTGGCGCGGTAGGCCTTGAACATCGCGAGGTTGCCGGTCCAGGCGGTGTTGAAGCGCTTGTCGCCATTCTCTTTCATGCCCGGATTGGACATCATGGGAATTTCGTAGGCTTCGGGCGGCAGAACGACTTCGGGGATCTGGCGATCGAGTTTGGGGTCCTCGGGCTTCTGCCAGTAGGAGTAGGCCGTGCCGGAGCGGAACCAGATGGCCACGATGCGCTCGGGGTATTTGGCCTGCATGATGCTCGACCAGAAGCCGCCGCCGCTGTGGCCCCAAAGGCACCAAGGGGCGGTCGCGATCTCGGGGTGGCTGGTCTGCTTGGCGAGGTCGGCAAGGGCCTGCAGGTAGGTCTGGTCGGAGCCGTTGCGGGGGTCGCACCACATGCGGCAGTTGGCCTTGTCGGGCTCATGCAGGACGGGTCCGACGAGGGCACAATCCCACTTGCGCGCCAGCGCTTGCCAGTGGAGGTCGTCAGCGACGGTGACGGCGCTTTTATTTGAGCCTGCGCCGCAGCCGTGCTGGTGGACAATGATACCGCGGACGGTCTTCACGCCCTCGGGGAGCCAAAGATTATAAGTCGAGGCGAAGATCAGTTCGCCGGGCTTGTCCGACGCCGGGTAGCTGACCGAATATTTGGTGCCATCGGCCAGGGCGGCCAAAGGCAGGAGGAGCAGGGCGAGGAGGGGTCGCATGGAGATATCTTATGGACAGCCAGAATCCGTTTTGGTTCAAGCCAGCGTTGGCTCATTGCCGACACGATAGCGGATTGCGCGGGTTAGTACGTTCGGCCAATTTCTCCGCATGGGCATACGTGAAGACTTCCTCGCCAAGCTCGCCGCATTGAAGGAATCGGCGACGGTGCGGAACGCCGCGCTACTCGCCGGCCGTTCGGCGAAGGTGCTGACGGCCGAGGAGCTCGCCAAGGGGCATCCGAAAGTTTCTGCGATTATCGGCTTTCAGGCGACCGTCTACGAGACCCGCATGGGTGGCTGTTTCGGCTGGTTCTGGCTGACCTTCACCTCTGTCCATTGCGTCGCCATGTTCTACGGGCTTTCCCGCGGCTCTGTGAAGGTGAGTGGTGCTCTTGTTGCGGAGGCCGCCTGGTGGCACTATCTTGGCCTGGCGTTGTTCTACGTCCCCTTCTTCCTCGTGGGCTTCGCTTTCACCATGGCCCGCTATCGCGTCGAGTTGACGGATGCCATGATCGTCGTGCGCTGGCGGATTCTGCCCTATGTCGGTTGGACTTGGCGCCTGCCGGTTGGCGACGAAGTCAAGGTGTCGCTGGCCTATCGCGGTTCGAGCGAGAACGATAAGCCTTCGATGGCGATCGTGGTGGCCTCCCAGGGCAAGGACATCGACTTCGGAGCCTTCCTGGCAGATGACGTGAAGGAGTTCCTCGCCGGCGCCATCCGCTACTACTACGGCGGCGATGAAAGTGCGTCGGTTCCGTTCGTCGACAACGAGTGAAGCTCAGCGCGTCGTCGGGTCGATGGCGCGGAACTTGACGACGGTGTTGCTGGCCGGCTCATAAAGCACGCCAATGCGTCCGTCCTTGAGGAGGGCCATACTGCTGTAGGCGAAGGGGCCGGGGAAGGTGAGGTGCGAACTGGACCATGTGCGGCCATCGTCGTGCGTAAGGCGCAGTGTGCCATTGGCGCGCTTGGGGCCGGCCGCGTTGAGGAAGGCGATAGTGTGGTCATCGAGCCTCAGCAGGCTTCCCTGGCAGATCGGATCGGGCAGCTTAGCGTCTTCGGTCGCTTGAGTCCAGGTCTCGCCGGCGTCCTGAGACCAGGAGACCTTGCGAAGGCTGGCACCTTTTCTCCAGCTGCGTGAATTCAGATAAAGGCCTCCGCCGACTGACTCGGCCACCTGGACTTCGTTGAGTTGAATCGTTTCGGACTGCGGCACTTTCTCGCCGCGCTTCCAGGTGGCTCCAGCGTCGTCGCTGGTGGCGACCCAGTTGAAGAAGTTCTTCTTCGCGTCCTGGGAGTTGAAGGGGATGACCAGTCGGCCAGCCTTGGGGCCAGACTTGAGCTGGATACCGATGCCGGGTCCGGAAGCGGTGGTGATGGCTTCGGCGGGCTTCAGCGTCGCGGAGACATCGGTCGGCTTGCTCCACGTCACGCCGTCGTCGTCGGAGGTAATGTAGCACGAGCGATTGCCCTTGGGGTCGGCGGGGCCGACGGGCAGGCCGCCGAACTCATGTCCGCCGGCAGGGAAAGTCTGGTAGAAGAGGAAGATGCGGCCAGATTTGGATTCCTGGACGAGGCAAGGGTTGTTGCAACTGTCGTTCCCTTGTTCGTAGGCGATGCGTGGTTTGGTCCAGGTGGCTCCTTCGTCTTTCGAGACCGAGATTACCAAGTCGTTGCCGGCCTGGTCGGTGGGCTTGTCGCGGCCTTCGGCGACGGCGAGCAGTGTGCCTTTCTGCGTACGCAGTAAAGAAGGAATGCGCACCGAAGGGTGCGATAGGTTCTGCTTGGCTTCGAAGACGACAATGTCCGTTCCATCCGCCGCCAATGATCTGAGGCAGAGTAGGCTGAGGAGGATAGCGATTCGCATCTTAGAAATTCCAGCTGAAGAAACCGATGGCTTCGAGTTCTCCGAGCATTTTTTTAGTTTCGGCAGCGTCCGGATTTCCGTTCGGCAGGCGGGCTGGGCCGACGGGCACGCCGAGATGATTCATCAATGCTTTGGCGGCACCCATGTAGCCGCGCTTGGCCAAGATATCTACGACGGGTTGCACTTTGGCTTGTTCGGCTTGAGCGGCCGATAGGTCACCATTCGCGAAGGCGGCGATGACGCGCTGCAAAGGGCCAGGGCTGAAATTATAAGTGCTACCCACGCCGGCGGTGGCGCCGGCCTGCATCGCCGCAAGGAACATCTCATCAACGCCAAAAGGCATGTCGAAGCGGCCGCCTGCGAGCGCGCGCGCCTTGCGGTAAGCGGCTAGGTCAGGGTTAGAGTATTTGATGCCAGCGAGATTCGGGATGCGGCCTGCGGCCTGCTCAAGGAACTGGTCCGCGGGGAATCCGGTAATACCGGTCATGCCAGGGATGTCGTAATAATAAAACGGCGTGTTTGGCGCCGCTTGGGCGACCATCTCGCAGCAACCGATGAGGTCATTAATCGTGCGTGGCTTAAAATAGGAGGGCGCGATCATCGAGACGGCCTTGGCTTGATTGCGTTCGGCCCGGGCGGCGAGCGCCGCCGCGTCGGTCAGGCAATTGGCGCCCACGTGGACGATGACGTCGATGCCAACATCGGGTCCAACTTTTGACCACCGGTCGCTGAGGTCGAGGCGTTCTGCGACCGTGAGGGAACTACTTTCGCCGGTCGTGCCCCCGATGAAGACCGAGGTGATGTCATGGGAGCGCAGGAACTTGGCCTGAGGCTCGACGGCGGCGAGGTTGAGTCCACCTTTTGCATCGAAGGGAGTATGGGTGGCGGTACAGAGACCGGAGAATTTGAAGGAGGCCATAATTAAGGAGTTTTAGATGCTGATGGTTGTAAGCGAATGGAAAGGGCGATGCCTACGGAAAGCAAGGCGATGCCCGCAAAGACCCCAAAAATGCCGTTGAGTGGGACGGCTTGGTCGCGCAGAGCCCCAAAAATCCAATCCGCGAAGCCTCCGCAACTGATGCTGACGAAATTCATCAGGCCATAGCCAGCAGCTCGGTTTTCCGGGCCGACGAGCTGACAAAGGATGGGCATGCTGTTACAGTCAAAGAAACCCCAACCGAATCCGAAGACGACCAGGAAGGATAGCGCGACGATGAGCGTCGAGGCGTTGCCGACGCCGAAAAGGGCAGGCAGGAGCAGAAGGACGCCGATTGCGCTGACATAGATGCGCCCGCGCGGATTCTGCCTCGTCCAGCGGTCGGCAATCCAGCCACCGATGAGTACGCCGGCAATCGCGGCTACTTGCCAGTAGAGCACCGCCGAGACGCCCGCCTTACCTTGGCCCAGGTTGAAGCGCTCGCCCAGGATATCGGGCATCCAGTCTCGGACGATCCATGCCGCCATGGCTGGCAGCGTGAAGTAGAGGACGAGCTTCAGGAATTCGCGGTTGCGAGCCAGGGAGGCGATGGCTTGCCCGGGGTTGAGTCCAGGGGCGGCTTCCGCGGAGGCGGGCTTATTCTTAAGAAAGATAAAGAGGGGCAAGGCGTAGAGGGTGCCTACGAGGCCGCACCAAGTGAAGGCGCCGCGCCAGCCGAGGTCTGGACTGTCGGCCGCATAGCCCGCGAAGCCTCCGATGATTACGCCGAAATAGATGCCCATCTGATGCAGCCCGATGGCGCGCGACCGGGTGGCGCCGATGTGGTAATCGGCGATGAGTGCCAGTGCGGCAGGAATATAAAACGCTTCGCTGATACCCATGACGGCGCGCGTCGCCAATAGTTGCTCGTAGCTATGGACATGGCCTGTCGCCCAGGTCACGACGGACCAGGTAAAAAGACTGAAGCAAATCACGTGGCGTCGGCTCATTCGGTCGGCTAGGAAGCCGCCGATCGGGCTGAAGATTGCGTAGACCCATTTGAATGAACCGAGAATGAAGCCCCAATTCGCCGCCGTGGCGATGTCGGGCAAGTCCTTCATCATCGAAGGCTTCATCGTCGCGAGCATCTGCCGATCAAGGTAATTGAGTAGTGCCACGGGGACGAGCAGGGCGACGACGAGCCAAGCGGTGCGGCTGACGGAGGATGTTGGGTTCATCGGTATTCGAGAGGGATTGTCCAGCTGCTGACCTTGGCGGTCCGGAAGCCAGGTTTGTTTTCACCGCCGACGGTCACGAGGTCATTGCCGAGCCTTAGCAACGGGGCGGTGACCACGGGATGGGGCCATTGCCCAACGACATTGATTTGCAATCCGGTCACGGCAATGATGTCGCTGGAAAGCCCTGGGTGATCTTGGGCCGGTTTTGGGTAGTGATGGCCGTCATCACCGCCGACGAAGAAAAGCGTGGGGCCGACGGCGATGCCAGGTCCGGCGGCTGCGGCGATTGGATGAGTGAGTTGAGCTTGTTTCGGTGCGGTCCGGAAGTCATTCGAGAAGATCTTGCTTTGGTAGAGGCGCGTGGATTTGCCATCAGTTCCGGTGAGTAAGCAGCCGCTACCGTAAAAGAGAAAATCTCCCGTCGACCCGCAGAGAGGGAGGATGCCATGCGGGGCAGTGGCTTCGAAGGTGCGCCAAGCGGAGTCGGGTTTGCTGAGATCAAAATCATTCCACGCCATTTCGGTCTTAAGCGCGTCCGGTTCGGATGAGCCACCCATCAAGATGAGTCGACCCTGATGCACCGCATGGCCAGCGTAAGCGCGCGGCGTGGGCAAGGAGGCAAGCGGTTTAATCTGTCCCTTGGCGTTAATCTGCCAAGTGTTGCTAAGGTGGGCGGTGGCATTGCAACCGCCGGCGAGGATCATCGACTTGCGGTCGGTTGACGGGCAGAACGCAGCATAAGCGACCGTCTCCGGCATCTCGCCGATTTTATTCCAATGCCAAGATCCGGTTGTTCGGGTTAGCAGCAAGATGTCGCCGTAGAATTTCTTGATGCCGCCATCCCAAGGTTGTTTATCTGGAAAGTTCGAGCCACCGATGGCGAGAATCGCCTCGTGTCCGGACTCATCCACGATGGTCACGGCTGCCATGCCGCCCCGGCCGAGACTATCGGGTAAATCTGGCAAGGCTTCGGCGGCGAAAGAAGCGGAGCCGCTGCAGATTGTCAGGATGAGTAAGATGAACGGCATGGGCGACCGCAGGGAATCTGATTAATGCCCGAAATAGACTTACCTCACCAGCCTCAATATTTAATCGTTACGCAATAACCAGCCTTCGGCCGAGCGAACGAAAGGACGGATTTCGCCGTTTACGATTGCAAACCCATTGCTCCACTTGGTGCACCCGGTTGAAAGGACGGCGGACGAACCTTCTTCTTCGGATGGCTTCCAGGTATCCGTCGTGCGGTTGTACGAAAGAATCTGCTTGGAGTAGCCCGGGTGTTTGAGGGCTTCTACTTTGCCTGCTAATTTTCCATCATCTCCGCCGAGGATAAGAATTTCATCATCCATGACCGGGCAGGGCGATGGGGCGGCGGCAAGTGCGTGCGGGAGAGAGGCAAGTCGGCGCCATTCTTTACCGAGCGTGAAGGCGTGACAGTCGGTCAGGTATTCGCGCTCGACGTTTTTTACGCCGGGAGTGAGCGCCACTCCGCCGAACATATAAAATGTATCTTTAGTACCCGCGGATTGCGCGAGCATCCGGCCGGAACCCGCCCAGAGGGGGAGCTCTTTCCAGCCGCCGTTCAGATTTGCCAAATCAATCGCATAGGCGGCGGAAGATGCCGAAGTGGCCTCGGGGCGTTCGGTGCCTCCAGCGATAATGACTTTGCTGCCCACGAGGGCCCCGGTGGCGTAAGCTAACGGACGAGGTAGGAAAGGGAAGGGGCGCACCTTGAGTTCGCCGTCTTCGATGGCGAGCGTGTAGCAATCCGCATAGTGCCGGTGGGCATCGGCGCCACCAATCGTCAGGAGGCCTTGGCGAATGGAAATGCCGACCCCGTAGGCGATAGGCCGAGGAAGTTTACCGGCGATGGCCCATTTCTTGGAGCGCGTGCTGGCCAGGGTGTAGACTTGATCGTGCCATTTTTTGACGCCGCCTTCCCAGGCTGGCTTATCCGGGTAATTCGAGCCTCCTGCACAGAGCAGTAGATCGGATGAGGTGCCAACGAAGGCGCCGCCAACGCCAGGGGCGTTTGGAGTTTCAGGAAGACGGGACCAGCGTATGGACATGAGAGTGAGCTTCACAGGAAGACATCCGAGGGTGGGGTGTCCAGAGATTAGGCAAAGCCTTGCAAAATGATGTCAGAGCAAGCCGATAAAGGGGCTCTTTCGCATGAGATTGGGCTTTTAGGCCGGGTGCCTATGATTTTATACGCAAGGAGGATTTGTTTGACAGAGGCGCCCCGACCTTGCCTTGATTGACCTCCTTTCGCACTGCCTGGTAGCTCAGCGGTAGAGCAGGTGACTGTTAATCACTTGGTCGTAGGTTCGATCCCTACCCAGGCAGCCAGAAAGGGCAATTTCAAGGCCGAGAGGCCTTTGGGTTGGCTTGGTCTTTAATAAGTCGACCAAACCTTCTCCTTGACCACGGGGGGCGTTGTTGGAGGATGCAATAACTATGGGTCAACAGCTTAACAAAGTCATCAAGCGTCGTCGTCGTCGGGCTTATCTCGAGCGCCAGAAAGATCGCGTCAAAGCCGCCCGCGCCGCTGCGAGCAAGAAAAAGGGCAAGAAGTGAACCGGTTGGTGAGCCAGACCTCCTTGTGGTTTGCGCTCACCGCGCTGGTCCTTGTCGGTTGCGATAGTCCTCCGCCCACGATGGTGGCGCTGAAGGGCATTGCTTATGTCCACGAACGTCGCCGCAGTGAAGCGGACGTGGCCAGGGCTTCCGAAGCTTTCTACGCCAAAGAGCATCATGGCAATGATGTCGTTTTTCGTACCGAAGAACAAGAGCGTGCCGGATATTATTTTTTCGTGAAGCTAGACGTCGATCCGCCGGCGGACGGGCGTCTGGTCCTTGAGGTCGTCCGTGCGGAAAATACGAAACCCGAACGTTATGATTTTGCGGTCAACCTTAAGCCAGGTTTTCCGTTTGGAGAATTTGTCATCGGTCTGACGGGCAAGCAATCGGGGACCGTCAGCTGGCGTCCGGTGGCTTGGCGGGTTTCGGTGGTCGATGCGCAAGGCAAGTTTATGGCATCATCCCATAGTTTCCTTTGGGGCACGCCGCTCGACGTCAGTCAGCGCTGATTGCAATGGAGTCGATTGCTTGGACACCTTGGCGTCCCTTGCGTCTTCATGCGGATATCTCGGCCGAAATTTTAGCAGAGCAGTTGGACGGCGGTCAGGCTTTTCGTTGGTCGGCACAATCCGACGGCAGTTGGACGGGGGTTTTGGGGCAGACGTTGGCACGATTGCGTGTCGGCAAGCAGGGCTTAGAGTGGAGTGCACCGACTGATGATACGGCCGCAGAAGAGCGTTTGCGTGAGTATCTTGATGCCGACGGTAAGCAGGCCATGTTAGCCGAGGCTTTGCCTTGGCGATCGGATTCGGTCTTGCGCTCGGCGATGGCCGCTAATCCTGGCTTGCGTATCTTGCGTCAAGATCCGCACGAGGCGCTCATCGGATTTTTATGCAGCTCCAATAAGCGCATTTTGCAGATTAGGGTCATGGTCGCTGCTTTGGCGTCAAAACTCGGTCGTCCGCTCGGCGGCGGGTTTTATGCGATGCCGACCTGGGCGGTTTTGGCCGAGGCGGATGATGAAACTTTACGAAGCTGTTCGCTCGGTTATCGCGCGGCTTATATCCGCGAGACCGCGAAGATTCTGAAGCAACGGCCGCAATGGAAGTCAGACTTTTCGAAGTTAACTACCCCGGAGCTGATGACGGCGTTGCAGGAATTGCCCGGGGTCGGGCCAAAGGTCGCCGCTTGCGTCACTTTGTTCGGCTTTGCCCGTCTCGAAAGTTTCCCGGTCGATACTTGGGTGGTGCAGGCACTGAGTTCGGCTTACGGGCTCAAGGGCTGGAAGCCTGAACGTTTAGAAGAGTTTGGGCGTTTGCATTTCGGCCCGGCCGCCGGACTAGCGCAGCAGTTTATTTTTTCAGCGGCCCGCCAAGGAGTCTTGCCTGCGGCGCCTGCGCTTGAAACTAAGATACGCCCCATGTCTCGTAAATGATCGCCGGGGTGAGCGTCGTCGCCGGGGTGCCGTAGGCAATAAGTCTACCTTCGGAAAGTACGGCTACATGATGGCAGCGGCGGATAAAATTCATATCATGGGTGGCGACCACGCAGGCCGCGCCGGCGAACGCGAGATCCAGGCAGGCCTGTTGGACGAGTTCTTGCCGGGCGATATCGAGTCCGACGGTAGGCTCGTCGAGCAGGATGATTTTGCCAAAGGGTTCGCCCAGGGCTGCGATGGTTAAAGCCAGGTGGGCGGATTTTTTTTGCCCAACTGAGAGTTGGGAAAGTCGCCGGTGGCGTAAGTCGGCTAATTCCAGCCGCTCAAGCCAGGCGTCGCAGAGGACGGGGTCGGAGCTGAGGAAGGGGAAGTCGGAGAGAGCGAAATCCCAGGCCGAATAAGCGGCTTGGGCTCCATAGGCACGTACGCTCGCCAGGATGGCGGGCGGCGTGGTGCGCGGGTCGTATCCCGCAGTCGTCATTTCTCCTGTGGCTTGTGGGATCAGTCCGGCAAGGGCGCGCAGGAGTGTGGTTTTGCCGGCGCCATTGGCTCCCGCAAGCGCCGTGACGTTTCCGAAAGGCAGCGTGAGTGAGGCTCCGTCTAAGGCAAGATGGCCACCGAAATCAACGCTGACGCCCAAGGCCTGCACGGCGATTTCACTCATGGCTTCGCCTTGCTATCCAGATGAACAAGGGTGCGCCCAGAAGTGCCATTACCGCCGCGGCGGAAAGCGGATTCTGGGGCCAGGCTGCGCGCCCGATGGTATCGGCGCAGAGAAGGAGTCCGCCGCCGAGAAGGCCGGAGAGCGGCATCATGAGACGATGCCGCGGTCCAATGATGCCGCGTGCCAGGTGGGGCGCGAGTAATCCGATGAAGGCCACCTGTCCGACCAAGCATGTAGCGGCGGCGGCCGCCAGCGCGGTCAATAGGACGGCCCAACGGCGAGAGCGATTGACAGCGCAACCATTTGCTTGAGCCGAATCTTCGCCAAAAGAAAGCAGGTCGAACGAGCGGCTGAGCGTCAGTAGTAAGATCGAAGCAACCGCGCATAGCACGCAAGGAAGCCAGATGAGTTCAAGGGTCGCCATGCCGAGCCAATCACCGTAGGCGCCATTGGTCAGTAATTCGCGCGATTCATTACTGCGGCTGGCGATGACCAAGGTTCCTGCGGCCGTAAATGCATTTAAGCCCAGCCCGGTGATGAGGAGTCGTGCCGTATTGCCGCGTCCGCTAATGAGGACGAGAAGGACCGAGGTTAGTAAAGCTCCCAGGAAGGCGGCGAGTGGGATGATCCATGGACGTTGCCAGGCGAGGGCGGGAGTGGCTCCGAGCAGAACCGCGATACCCAAAAGAGCGCCGCCAAAAACACCGGTGAGTCCGGGGTCGGCAAGCGGATTACGGAAGACACCTTGTTGGGCGGCGCCACCGATACCTAAGGCTAGGCCGGCCGCCAGGGCCGCCAAGATTCGCGGCGTACGCAATAGAACGAGCCCGCCGCCGTCGCCCCAGCCGGTTCCGGCCGAGCCAACGGATAAGGCGACAAAGATAAGAAGAACTAAACCGAGAAGCCCCGATCCGAATGCCAGCAGTGTACGGTTCATTTCCCGAGCTCTTTCAGCAAGTCGCTTAAGGCATCCCTTTTCTTGGGCGTGGAATTCGAGGCAGGGTTCTTGTTGCTGCCCGCGCCCGAAGCGGGCACCGCGGCGGGATTACCCTCTTGGTAAGCGGAACCAGATTTGATCTTATCCAAGGCAGTCTGGAGCCGTTCGGATAAGTCATTCTTCATGTCATTGAGGGAGCCCGTAAGTTTGATGCCGGGTCCTTCGGTGAGACCGTCGGGCTGAGGAATGCCGGATCCAAAGCCTAAGGCATTGAAGTATTCCGCGAGCTCGCCGCTGCCGCGGAGCTGGGCATCGACGACCAAGGGCCAGTCCGAGAAGGACAATTCGGGGCGCATACTGATACCGCCCTTGGCTCCAAGGTGGAGTGTTTTATTTTTAACCTCTGCCAGATCCAGTTTGATGGTCCCGGAGGCCAGGCGGCTCACGCGGAAGTCCGCCGTGTCATAATTAAAATCAGAAAGTATCTTCTGCAGTTTGGCCGCTGCCGAGACCGCGGCGCCCATCTTGGCGATCTTCTCCCCTTGGCCTTTATTTTTCGTGAGCGCGCCCGCCAGGATCGCGAGTCCGCCGAGGGTTTCGCCGATCTGACCGGCTTTATCCGCCATCAAGGCGGTGCCGCCGGTGCGACCGCCAAAGGCCTGCAGACGGCCGCCCCGCGAGCTGACGACGGCATCCAATTGGAGCTTGGACGCGAGTTCTCCCGCGGTGCCGGCGATACTTACGGCGTGGAGGTCGGCGTCGGCCTTGCCTTGGACGTATTCTTTGATGACCGGGAAGGCTTTCGCGAGTCCGCCGAGCTCAAGCTGCTTGATGCCTAACTTAGAATCGAGCACATAAGGTCCGTTGCTGGTGGTCGGTTGGAAGGTCAGCGTGCCCAGTCCTTCCAGAGTTCCTTCGGCGATTTTTCCTTTGAGGCTTAGAAGGCGGAGTGACTTCTCGTCGCCCTCGGCTTTCAGGATAATTTTTTCCGCGACAATTCCAAAGGCGCTAGCTTGGCCGATGGTGAGTTGAAGTTGGCCAGTTTGATTATGCCAGAAAGGGCTGAGGTCGGGTTTAGGCTTGATGGCCACCGTCGGAATGGGTTCGTCGGCTGATTTTGGCATCAGTGAGACGAAGTCATCCACGGCGACGCTTTCGATGGCCACGTTCGCATCCCAGTCGGTCTTCGCTCCCGTGGCAGTTTGGACCAAGGTAAACTTTCCGAGGGTCTGGTTTTTAGAAAGCATGCTGAATTGACCCGAAGCGGTCAGGCCATGTGCGGTCGGAGCGTATTTGCCACGCACGCGGGCTAGCTTGATTTGACTCTCATTCTGCTTGATGGTCACATCGTTGACGTCGAGGGCGAGGGCGATTTCTCCGCCCGCGCTCCGTTCGGCCGATGCCGTATATTCCCCCGTCGCGATCATGCTAAGCGGGCCGGCGAAGGGCTGTTCGGCCAGTGCGCCAAGGTTACCGTGTAGTTTCAAAGTCGTGGGCGCACCGCCGAAGCCCAGCGTGATGTTGCCGCTCGCGATAAGACGTTCACGATTCTTTAGTTCGGCCTGGTTGAAGCTTAACACGGTAGTCTTATCGCCGATGAGCAGGTCGAGGCTGGCGTTAAGGTCGCATTGCTTGACCCATGTCTTATCGGCCCAAGTCACGGACGTCTCGGCAAAGGCCATGGGTGCGCCTTCCGTGCGGACAAAGAACCCTTCGGTCTTGAAGCCTGCGACGAGATCCGCGCGATTGAGGTTACCGGTTAATTTTAGTCCGGGAACCAACGCAGCGACCGATTCGAGGGGCAGATTAGCTGCATTAGCCTCGACGAGTACCCCTGATGGCCGTGGGCCACCCACGGGATACGGCTGACGGAGTTTGAGCGAGAGAAGTCGAGTGCCTTGGCGAGAAATGATGGAATCAGCTGAGCTGACGACGGGACTTTTTCCTGCGTCACAATTCACGGCGGCATGGGCGTCGATGCGGATACCGCGAAGTTTTTCGAGTGGTAGATCTTCCCACCCAGGTTGGGCGGCAAGTTCAGCGATACCGACGTTGAGATGGCCGTTGACGGACCATGCGCCGTCTTTCCCTGGAGTAAAAGTCACGTCGCCCGAGGCGATGTTACCCGCGGCTGAGCCGATGTTGATTGGTGCGAGCAGTAGGGCGCCGTTCTCGGATTTGAGCGGAAACTCAGCGTCGATCTGGCGGACTAGTAATTTGCCGGCTTTCTCGATCGTCAGGCCTTTGATGGAGTGGGGCCGGATGCTGGCGACTTCAGGTTGCCCTTTATTGAAAGAAATTTCAGCTTCGCCAGTCCATTTCCCTTCCGTGGCGGCGAGACCTCCGAGGGCGAGGAATGGCGTGAGGGCGACAAGGTCGGCATCTTGCGCCGCAAGGCGAAGGGAGGCGCCAGCGGATTCCTCAGGAAGCAAGCCACCTTTCCAGCGGAGGGTTTGAGGAATGGAAACCAAGATGCCGTGTCCGCTGAGCGAAAGTTGTTCGACGACGAAGCCTTCGGGCGAACTTTGCGCGGCTGCTTTTAACTCCCACTCGGAGCGTGTATTTTTTGGGATGGATTTAGACCATCGATTCAGGTCTGGGAAAACCGCCTTCAAGTCGGCTTTTCCTCCCCATTGCGCGTTGCCGGTGGTCGCGTCGATTTTGCCGGTCAGGCGGCAGTCGGGCAGGCTGGCGCTAAGAATGCCGAAGCGCTTCGGATCAAGGTCGAGTTGGGCCGAGACGGTAATCTTGCCGGCGCTGTCGGAACCTTTAAAGCTCACCGCATTGCGTCCGCCGGAATCTCGGATGTCACCGGTAAACTCCAGCATATGGGTTGGTTCGCGGTAGGCTCCGGACAACTGAAACTCTATGCTGCCGGCGGAAATCGCACTGGCATCTTTTGCGGCTAAGCGCAGCTCGCATCGGTTGATGTCAGCAGCAAGATTTTCAGGCGTCAGTCCAGCCGCGCCGAGCGGTCGACGGAAGTCGGCTTTCAAGGTGATCTCACCACGAGGGTCCGTGAGGGTTGAGCCAATCAGGAACCCCGGCCAGGCGACACCGATACGGAGATCAGCGCTCTTGGAGGAATTAAATTCGTCTCCCTGCAGGCTGAAGCGAATCAAGGTACCATCGGCGAGCGTTACCTTGCCCGAGGCGGAGTAGGGCCCGAGGGCGAAGCTGGGAAGCGTGGGTTTAGTCGTCGACGTCGGCGGCGCTGGATTTTTGGCCGAAGATTTGGAAGGAGCGCTTAACGAAATATCCAAACCCTTGGCTTCAAAGTTATTCAGCGCATAAGTACCAGTGAGGATAGAAAAGAGTGCGGCCTCTCCTTTGATGCTCGCGGCTTTGATCTTGGTACCGTCTTCAAGCGTGAGATTGATGCCGTCGGCGGAAAAAGTGCCATCCATCGACGCCTCGATTTTGGCGATGCCTCCCTCGATTTTAGCTTTGGCTAGAAGTTCTTTGACGCGAAGGCCGAGCGGTTCGGGGCGGAGCTGAGAATCAATCCAAAGAACTGCTGCGCCGAGAAGGACGACAAGGACGCCAACGGTCCAGAGGGTGAGGCGAAGGGCGCGGGGCATAGGGCAGGCGGGAAGAATGACTCCCCCGATTTAACCGGGCAACAAAAAGCCCGGCGGAATTACTTCCGTCGGGCTGGTTCGCCGTGCTTCGATGCCTCTTAAGCCTGAGGCGGGGTCGGAGGGGTGGGGGTGCCGGTTGCTCCCGGGTTCGTTGGCGCAGGCGTGCCAGGCGCTTGTCGGCGCGAATTTCGACCATCTGCCGTCTTCTTTGTCACGTAGCTCGCTTCCCTTGAGCAATGAAGAGAATCCAATAAGTCATCGGCACTTGCTGAATAATTGCTCATGAGTTGGGCCTTGATGCTTCGGCTCATGCGGGTCCGGCCGTAACGCGACTCTTTCAGGAACATGACGGCATCATCTTCGAGAAGTTCTCGGAGATATTCGACTTTCTGTTTGGCCCAAGCCGTCAGGTCGGTCCGGGTCAGGATTTCATCAAGTTGCACTTTGGCTGCTTTGATGTCGCCGGCGCGGGCGCGAGCTTCGATCGCTTCGAGTTTCTCGGCGATGACCGCTTCGGAGACGGCGGCCGCAACATTGACGTCAGCTGGAAGGATGGAGAATGCGGCAAGATCTACTTCAGGCAGGCCGAGCACTTGGGGGCCAAACTTGACGATTTCACCTTCCTTGGTCAGGGCTTGGAAATTGACGGCGAAGATCGAGTCAGCTTTGGCGTTCGGGCCGATTTTGACTTCGACCACGGCGGCCAAGGCAGAGCCCCAGGGCAGCGTCCCGAGTTTGCGCGAACGGGTGAGGCCTTCTTCCAGGATTTCGCCGACCAGACGGACTTGAACGTCGCTTCCGCCCTGCACGCTGACCTTGACCTGACGCAGGAAAGCATGGGAGAGAATCGCGAATTGCTCTTCAAAGGCTTCATCAAGGTCGTCGGCGGTTTGGCCGAAGTTCGAGGCACCTTCGCCGGCTTTAGCCATCCCGACCATGAGCGATTCGTTGAACCCGTGGCCCAGGCCGATGGTCGAAGTCGTGATGCCTGCGCCGGCGGCTTTGGTGACATGGGAGAAGATTTCTGACTCATCAAGTAGTCCGTGGTTCGCTTGGCCGTCGCTAAGCAGGATGACGCGAGCGATGCGTTCCTTCTTCACGAAAGGAGCAAGCTGCTTAACGCCTTCTTCCCAGCCGGCAAAGAGCGCGGTGGAGCCGCCGGACACAATCGAACGCAGACGTCGTTCAAGCTCAGCCCGATCCGTGACCACCGACAGCGCCTGCACGACATCGATTTCGGTATCAAAAGTGACGATGGAAATCCGATCATCTGCGCGCAGGCCTTGGACGATACGCACCGCACTCTCGATGGCGGCCTTCAGGGGTTGGCCATTCATGGAGCCCGAGCGGTCGATTACGATCGCAAGATCAAGAGGAGCCCGGGGGGTGGCAGTGAGCTCGGTTGGCTGGGCGGGAGCAACGAGGCGGACGAGGACGTGGAGCGGCTCGGAGGCAGCTCGGAGGAAGCCCATTTTAAGGGGCAGGATTTCGATGGTGGGTTGGCTCATGGTGAGGAAGAACCTCTCATCATGCCTCAACCTCGTTAACTGTCAACACCGACAAAGTATCTTACTTGATATTAACACCAACAAGCAACTGTCATAATCTCATATATAATTTTCTATTAATGACTTACGGAAACTCTTCACGATTTCATCAATATCATTAACAGTGGGTCGGACTCCGCCATCGATGTGAAGATGGGCTTCGCACCAGTGTGCCAGGCGGAGACGCGTCCAGCGCTCGCGCTTAGGTTCGTCGCCTTTAGAGGTCGGATTGAAACTCATTAACTGCCGATAAAAGTCTTTGGCCTCCTGGCTGATATCATCGCGGATAAGCTGCTTTTTGACGAGGATCTTGAAGGTCGAGGCCGGGCTGGATGATTCGGAGAGGCGGCTTATCTGGCTGATTAATTCGGACTGATTGCGGGGACTTGATGAATAGCGAGGAGAAGGGGCGCTCGCGCTGCGAACTGGGCTACTATTTCTTGACTGACCGAGGATGCGGAAATCGCTCGGCTCGGAAAGATTCATGGCATCTTGGTTAGCATCGGGGGAGTTGCTTCGCGTCCGGAAGAAAAGCTTTTCAGCCTCGGTGGGTATGGCTAATTCATCGATGAGCTCGTTGAGCGCTTCGACTTTAGCGTTATCCTTGAGAAGGTTGCGGATACGATCCAGATCCCAGCCGCGTTCGGATAAAAGGCGGGCCAAAAGAAGTTGTCGGACCTGGAGTTGGCCGAAGTTTGCCTTTCGTCTGTCATCCGAGGCCCGTTCGGGTCGGGAGAGAAGATTCTCGTAGGTATAGAAACGGACCAGGCGTTCGGTCGTTTTGTGCCGGTCCCCGAAGCCGAGTTCGGATAACTTATCGGACACGAAATGCGCAAGATCTTCGGCAGTCCCGAGGAAGTCGTCGTCATTCAGGCGGGCGGAGATTTTCATCATGGCGGGCAATATTACAGACATTAGGGTGTCAGTATTCTATAATTGGCAACAATTATTGATATTTTGGACTAGTGTCAGCTTTTAGGTCACCGGGTGGTGCCCCCTAAATGAAACAGGCCGCCCGGTTTCGGGCGGCCTGTGAGCCTGTTATTTTCGGTTAAGGCTTACGTGTTGTGGCTGTAGCCTTCTTCGCCGTGGTCAGAGATATCCAGACCGCGCGACTCGTCTTCTTCAGTTGGGCGCAGGCCGATCAGAGCTTTTACCAGGTATGCTAGGACAAGCGTGGCCGCCAGCGAGAGGACTAAGGTTATGCCGATTGCCTTGAACTGTTCGGTCAGGAGGGTCTTGCCGACTACGTCCTTGAGGTTCGTGTTTAGGTTAGCGTTAGCATCTGCTGTGGCGAGTACACCGGTCATGATTGCCCCTAAGGTACCACCGACGGCATGGACGCCGAAGGTGTCGAGCGCGTCATCGTAACCCAGCTTGGATTTGAGATAAACCACGGCGAGGAAGGGCACTACGCCGGCGAGCACACCGATCAGGACAGCACCGTTAGCTGACACGAAGCCGGCGGCAGGAGTAATGACGACCAGACCTGCGACGGCACCCGAGCAAAGGCCTAAGATACTGGCGTGCTTCCGTAAAATCCATTCGAGACCAGCCCAGGTGGCAGCGGCGACGGCAGCGGCGAGCGTGGTCGTCATGAAGGCCTGAGCGGCGACACCATCGGCAGCGAGCGCCGAGCCAGCGTTAAATCCGTACCAGCCAACCCAGAGCATGCCGGTACCAACTGCGCAGAGCACCATGCTGTGAGGGGCCATGCTCTTCTTGCCGAAGCCAAGGCGTGGGCCCAGGATGATACAGAGCAGGAGTGCGGACCAACCTGAGGTCATGTGGACGACGGTACCGCCAGCGAAGTCGATGGCCTTAATGGGCGCACCTGCATTCCAGACGCCGTTCATGTCTCCGGAGATACCCCAGATGGCGTGGGCCATCGGGAAGTAGACGATAAACATCCAGCCCAGCATGAAGAGCATCACGGCGGAGAACTTCATGCGTTCCGCGATGGCACCCACGATAAGAGCTGGGGTGATGATCGCGAACATCAGCTGGTACATCGAGAAGACGTTCTGCGACAGCCAGTAGGCGTAATCGGTATTGGGCGCCGAGGTCACGTTCTTAAGGAAAAAGAATTCGCTGCCGCCGAAGATATGTCCGAGCGGCGTGCCGGCGAAGCTCTTACCGAAGACCAAGGAGTAGCCAACGGCCCACCAGAGGATGGTGACGAGGCCAGCTAAGCCGAAGCATTGGGCGACGACGGACAGGACGTTCTTCGAGCGGACAAGGCCGCCGTAGAAGAGGAATAATCCGGGTAGCGTCATGAAGAGCACCAGGGCGGCGCATACCATCATAAAGGCATTGTGACCAGGACCTGCCGTGCCAACCGCCGGCGTCGTTAGTCCCTCCGGAATAGTTGACTTGCCGTCTTTATCTTTTGGTCCAACCAACAGCGAGGCTGTCGGATCGCCATTGCCTAGATAGGCTTCGAGGCCAGCGATACGCTGTTCAAGCGATGGAGCTGGGGGAGGAGTCTTGGCTGCTTCGGCGGCGGCCGCGGGAGCGGGCGCAGGAGCGGGGGTGGTCTGCGCGGACGACAGCATTGGTACTGCCGCCAGAGCGAGGATGGTGAGCGTTCGTAACAGGGAGTTCATGGCGATTCGCTTATCGCAAGCCCCGTGCCAACCCCCCGCCTTATGCCTGAACCCATAATTGTGCTGAAAATAAGACGCAGGTCTTCACATGGCCTGCTTTATTTCAGGCAAATTGGTCGGTCTCGATCGAATGACCGCCTTTTTGGGCAGGAATTTAGGGCTCAGTTCTGCGTATACCCCTCTTCACCGTGATCCGCAATATCGAGCCCTTGGGCTTCTTCTTCTTCCGTAGGGCGGAGGCCGATGGTTTTCTCGACTAATTTCGCGATAGCCCAGGTGGCCCCGAGCGAGAAGACGATGCAGAGGAGGATGGCGATCATTTGGCCTTTGATTAAACCCTGCGAAATGAGAGCGCCCCCAGCCGGATTAGCGGCCGCACTCATTAAGAAGGCTGTCGCCAGTGCGCCAGTCGTCCCGCCGATACCATGAACGCCAAAGGTATCCAGGGCGTCATCGTAGCCGAATTTACGTTTAAGAACCGAGCAGGCCCAATAAGAAATAGCACCAGCCATGAGGCCGATGAATACGGCGGAACCACTCGAAACGAAGCCCGCCGCATTGGTGATCGTCGCCAGTCCCGCAATCGCACCCGAACATAACCCGAGTACCGAAGGTTTGCCGCGATGGAGCTTCTCAATGATGGCCCACGAGAGCGTGGCAGCTGCGGCGGCCAGCGTGGTGGTCATGAAGGCTTGGATGGCGATGCCATCGGCCGCGAGCGCCGAGCCGGCATTGAATCCGTACCAGCCAGCCCAAAGTAATCCGGTGCCCAGTACGCAAAGTACCATGCTGTGCGGTGGCATCGCACGTTTGCCGAAGCCAATTCTTGGTCCGACCAGGATGCAAAGAATGAGGGCTGACCAGCCCGATGTCATGTGGACCACGATACCGCCAGCGAAGTCAGCAGCCTTTAATGAGGCGGTTGGATTGGCTAAGCCTGCAAAATCTCCAGTCACACCCCAGACGGCATGCGCCACGGGGTAGTAAACAAGTAAGGTCCAGACGGCGGAAAAAAAGAGCACAGCGGAAAACTTCATGCGTTCAGCCACGGCACCGATAATAAGTGCCGGGGTAATCGCCGCGAACATGGCTTGGAAAAGAGCGAACGTCCCCGAAGAGATCCGGCCCTCATAGGCACTGGCGTCCGCTCCGATGCCGCTAAGACCAAGGTGTTCGAGACCGCCGAAGAAATGACCGACCCAAGATCCTTGGAGGGATTTGCCGAAAACCAGGCTGTAGCCAAAGGCCCACCACATAAGGATGCCCATCGCAGTCAGGGCGAGACATTGCGCGGCAATCGATAAGACGTTTCGGCTTCGGACTAAGCCTCCATAAAAAAGAAATAGCCCGGGAATGCACATCATCAGGACCAAGGCGGCGCTCATCAGAACCCAGGCATTGTCGCCTGCGGTGGGTATGGAATTAACAAAAATAAGCATGATGCTTTTTATTAAGCACTTAGCATGCCATTTTTGAAGCAGACCTCGCTCCTCGCTTGCAACCTAAGCTTTCTGCGAGTAATAAAAAAGAACCTATGAACAGCCTGCTTAAAGTTAAGCATATTGCCTTACTTTCTACAATCGCATGGGCCAAGCTTGGTGCAGAAGTTGCCGCCCCGGCTAAGCCGTGGTTAGCTATTTTAGATTGGCAAAGCCGTGAGTCCGACAGCGTCAGCCATTCCGGCGCCGTCGCCGGAGAATATGGCCGATCCCGCACGGGTGCGGAAGTCATCTGGCAGACTCCGATGCAGGCCGTGGATTTCGAGTTTTATAACTATAAGAATAAGTTTACGGGATCCATTGCCGGGACCGACCAATCCTACGGTGCTACGTCGGACGTGATGGTGACCGGCTTCAAGCAGTGGGATTGGAGTTCAAAATACGGTGTTCAAGTAATCTACGCGCTTGAATGTGCCGCCGAAGATAAAATCAGTCTTTCCGATGGTAAGCGTTGGGGTTTGGGTGGGGCCGTCCGGTGGCGCCCCGATGCTGAAACCGACGTGGCCTTGGGCGTCATGTTGGAAGATCGCTTCGAAGCTTCGGTGCTACCGATTCCTTATATCAAAGCCGTTTGGCGTCCTTGTAAGTTTGCGGAAGTCGAAATCCGTACCACCGGATTACAGAACGGCATCATTGTCCGGGCATTCCTTAACGAAAGCCACGCTTCGACGGTAGATTTTACCGTGGCGTATGAGACGCTCACTTTTAAATTACAGGATAGTCCAACCTATGGAGCACGGGCCGTGGCCATTGGTGAAGTGCCCCTGCGGGTCGGCTTTACGCAGTTTTTAGAATCCTCCGGCACGTGGTTTGTTCGCGCGAGCGCCGAATGGGTTCCTTTCGCGCGACACTCGTTTAAGCATGACGGCGAAGCGATGGGTGCGTTTCAGCCTGGGGCCAGTATGGGGACAGGAGTCCGCGTCGGCGCTAGATTTTAAAACTTATAAATCCCTTGCTGCCCAAAGGTGCAGGGCGACGACGAGTAAGGCGGCAGCGTAATTCATGGGGCGAGTGAGAGCTGCCCCAGTAATTGATCGCGCCGGCGCACCGCTTCCAGTTCGTCGCTGGTCCGAAGCGAGCGGCGGACTCGGCGCTTGGTAAAGTCCGCGAGGTGCTCCGTGAAGTGGATCCACCATGTCCCGTTGTTATTCCAGAGATGGTGGCGTGGGTTTACCTCGCTGACGCGGATGGAAAGCCGGGCGGCAGGAAGGGAAGGATTGTTTTCGGTAGTGTTGATCATGTGCGTCGTTGGTTAAGAGGGACGCATCACGAACAGCCTGCCAGTTGAGGATTTTAGCCTTTCGGCTCTCATCTTGAAACCTTTCGGTTTCAATTACCACCGCGGCCTTGGGGGCTCGGTTGGTGCAAGTGCGGCTTTCGCCTGTCTTGCTCGTGATGCGACTAATAATGAACTGTCTGTACTCTGGTTGATTCAGTCGTTTTGGCAAGCCGAACCCAGGGAGGGAAGGCGTGGACGTGTGTCATAGGCCGCGCCTTCCTGGAGGGGAAATCGCTCGCTTCCCCTAAATTATAGAGGTTTTATAGTAAAACCGCCCATGGGATTCTTTCGCTTTCGCCGTTCGGTTTCGCTGGGGAAGTTTTTACGCCTAAACATCTCAAAGACGGGCCCCTCGGTTTCGGTGGGTCGGCCCGGGGCGACGATCAATATACGTAAAGACAAGGTTGATGCCACCGTAGGCCTTCCTGGTACGGGCCTTTCTTATCGAGAAAGGTTATCAAAAGGCGGATGTGCTTCCGTGCTGGTCCTTAGTTTTTTTCTCACCGCCTGCGCCTTTTTTATCTCCGACGACGATCTGACCTTTCAAGACGATGTGGATCTTCTACAACGGAAGGCGGACGCCCAAGTCTTGCGGAACGCCGAGACGGGAGCCTGTCTGGTCGCTACCGCCGCTTATCAGGGTCGCGTGATGACCAGTGCTTTTACGGCCGACCTTCCGGGTAACGGTTGGATTAATCGTCAGCTGATTAACTCGCAGAAGCTTCAGCCTCATATCAATGCCTGGGGCGGCGAGGAGCGGCTCTGGCTTGGCCCAGAGGGCGGCCAGTTCGCCTGGTTCTTTCAGCCTGGAGCAGCGTTTGATCTCGCCCATTGGCAGACCCCTCCGTTGCTCGACACCGAACCTTTTGCGGTCGTGGAGAAGTCTGCGACGTATGTGGTCTTTCGCAAAGATGCGGCTTTAAGGAACTACAGCGGGGCTGAATTTCATTTACGGCTGGAGCGTAAGGTGACCTTGATCACGGACGATGCGGAATTAAACGCCGCACTCCATAGTGTGGTGCCCGTTTATTTGAAGACGGTAGCTTATCGGACCGATAACACTTTGATGAACCGAGGCGATGCCGCTTGGGCTACCGATACGGGATTACCGTCGATTTGGTTGCTCGGGATGATGAAGCCCTCGCCTGCGACACGGGTTGTCATTCCTTTTAAGCGTGGTTCGGTCGAAGCGCTTGGCCCAATCGTGAATGACGAATACTTTGGCCCCGTTCCCTCGCAGCGATTAAAGGTCGGCGACGGGGTAATCGTCTTCAAGGGCGATGGGAAGTTGCGGAGTAAGATCGGACTCAGCGCCCGCCGTGCGACACAGGTGCTAGGGAGTTGGGATCCTGCCCGCGAGTTGCTCACGATTATTCGTTTTAATAAATACGCAGCTCCGGCTGGTTACGTTAATTCCCAATGGCAGCAACAGGTCGCTCCGTTCGCCGGTGACGTGATCAATGCCTATAACGATGGGCCGGCGACAAAAGGTGCGAAGCCGCTGGGCCCCTTTTATGAACTCGAATCGAGTTCGCCGGCGCTCCCCCTCGCTCCGGGCCAGAGTTTTACGTATCGGCAGACGACGGTGCATCTTACGGGCGCACGGAAATCCTTGGACGTCGTCGCTCGTAACACGCTCGGCGCGGGCCTCGATGAGATCGAGGCCGCGCTCCCTTAGTGTTTCGCAAGTGCCCGGGAAAGGACTCGAACCTTCATGCCTTTAGAGGGCGGCAGATTTTGAGTCTGCTGCGGCTGCCATTTCGCCACCCGGGCGGATTGCGGATGTCTATTCACTCCCCGAGCGGGCTCCCCTGCAAGAAAATCCGACCCATCCTTTGTCTTCCGGGGGCATTTTTATCGGCGAGGACGGTTGGAATTTAATTAAAAACAAAAAAGGCGCTCCCGTGGGAGCGCCTTTCGTTAAGGATACGAAGTAAATTACTTCGAGCCGAGGATCGCGTCCTTCGCAGCCTTGGCTACGCGGAACTTCACGACCTTCTTAGCCTTGATCTGGATCGTTTCACCGGTGGCAGGGTTGCGACCGAGGCGAGCCTTGCGCTGAACGAGGACGAGCTTGCCGAGACCAGGAAGCGTGAAGGAGTTCTTCGCGTTCTTGTAAGCAAGAGCGGCGATGATCTCGAGAATTGCTACGGCCTGCTTCTTGCTGAGTTCAGCTTTTTCGGCGAGGGCGGCGGCGATTTGGGACTTGGTGAGGGCTTTGGACATGTTGGTTATGGGTTGGTAGTGCAGTGATGCGGATGTATTAAGTATCGAACCCCACGACGAAAACCAGCGAAAAATAAGGGTAGGGTGCAGGTTTATTTTCACCCCTGCCGATGCCTGCCGCCAAAAAAAATTGCATGCACTCAGCCTGCCGCCTATCTCCCTCCTCTGACTCATCCCCATGAAACTCACTTTGCCTCTCCACCTTTTAACTTTGTTATCGCTCGGCGTGATCGCGGCAAATGCCGACGACACGGTCGCCCTTGAACCCGCCTTCCCTGGTCTGACTTTTAGTCTTCCAGTCGCCATCGCGCCGATGCCGGGAAATGACGATGTCGTGTTCATCGTCGAGAAGGGTGATCCGGTTCCGAGTCCCGAAGGCGAGAAGACGGACGATAAGACCAAAAAGAAGAAAGCCAGTGCGTATTTCGGCGGTAAAGTGCAGATGGTTAAGGGCTTAAAGTCAGGTAAGCCCATTAAAACCCAGGTTTTTCAGCTCGAGCCTAAGGATGGGAAGTTTGATGCCGGTGGCGAATGCGGGTTTTTAGGTTTTGCGGTTCATCCTAAGTTCAAAGAAAACAAGCAAGTATTTGTCTATTATAGCCTTAGGGTTGACGGTAAATTACATCAACGGGTCTCACGATTCTTACTTTCCAGCCTGAACCCCTTCGCGGTAGACCCCTCTACGGAGCAGCCTTTCATTACGCAGCTGGATCCTGCCGGGAATCACAATGGCGGCGATCTTCACTTCGGTCCCGATGGTTATCTTTATGTCAGCTGCGGTGATGGCGGCGCCGGTGGGGATGCCTTCGACAACGCCGGCTATATCAACAAGGGCTTCCATGCCGCGGTCTACCGTATTGATGTCGATAATCGCTCCGGCAACCTTGCCCCCAACCCCCATCCCTCGGTGGTGGTCGACCCCCGGGGCCACGCCTTCTATTCCGTCCCGGCTGATAACCCCTTCGTCGGGGTGAAGTCTCACCGGGGGCAGGCGGTCGACCCCCAGTCCGTCCGGACCGAGGTATGGGCCACGGGCTTGCGCAACCCCTGGCGCTTCTCTTTCGACCCTAAGTCCGGTGCCTGCTTTGCCGGCGACGTCGGCCAAAATCTTTATGAAGAGATCGATATCTTGGTCCCGGGCGGCGACTACGGCTGGCACGATGTCGAAGGCTTACATGTCTTCAATGGTAAGGACGCGGCGGGTAAAAAGGGTATGCCCGAGCTGGCTCCGCCTTCCGCCTTCAAGGCGCCGATCTACGAGTACGATCGGAAACTTGGCAACTCGGTGACGGGCGGCGTAGTTTATCGCGGCGACCGCGTCCCTGTCATCCGTGACGCCTACGTGTTCGCTGATTTTGCATCGGGTCGGATTTTCGCCCTGCGCGAGAAAGACGGCAAATGGTCATCGGAACAAATCGCCAAGGACTTCACGATTTCCGGCTTCGGGTACGACGCGGCCAACGGTGACGTGCTCATCGCCTCGTTGGTCGGCCAGGTCAAACGGATCGTCAAAAAATAATATTTATATGCTTACGCGCCGATCATGGCTGGGTACCGCTGGAGCGGTTTTGGTGGGCGGCGCCCTGCGCCCTTTCCCCTCCTTCGCGGCCGCTTCTTCGGCAACGGCACTTCCGTCGTTTAGTCTTTTCACGAAACACCTCGTGGGGCTTCCTTATGATCAATTGGCTTCCGTCGTGGCGGAGTTAGGCTTTACCAGCGTGGAAGCTCCGGTCCGCAAGGGCGGGCATGTGGACCCCGCGCGCGTCGAGGAGGATCTTCCGAAACTGGTCGAGGCTTTCAAGAAGCAGGGAATCGTCATCAGCTTGCTCACCTCTGACATCAATGCCGTCAATGAGGCCGACCGCTCCGAGAAAGTCCTGCGGACGGCAAAAGCCTTAGGTATTCCGAGCTATCGCATGAAGTGGTATCCTTATGCGGGAACAAAACCTCTCTGGGCGCAGCTCGATGATATCCGCCCGCAGCTCAAGGACCTTGTCGTGCTGAGCAAGGAGATCGGCATCTTGCCTTGTTATCAGAATCACTCCGGACCGAAAAACGTTGGCGCGACCATCTGGGATATGGCGATGCTTATGCGGGATTACCGAGCCGACGAGCTTTCTTGGAACTTCGATTTTTTCCATGCCATGGTGGAGGGCGGGCTATCATGGCCTAACCACCTGACTTTGGTCCGGGATCATCTCTCGATGGTTTACTTTAAGAATTTCAATTGGAAGGGGAGATTGGCCGAAGGTTGTCCGCTCGCCGAAGGGACCGTCGGCAAGGACTCTGTGGTGCTGCTCCGTAAGTCCGGTTACACGGGGCCGGTCTGCCTCCACGTCGAATACCTGAAGGGTGGGGTCTCTTCCCCGGATGCGCTTCGAAACGCCTTAGAATGTACGCGCAAGGATTTCGCTACGCTTAAGCAATGGTGGGCTTAGATGTTCTGCGGGAAGCTTGCGGGGTGGGTAATCTCTGGTTGGCTAAAAGATAGGCTGGAACTTGTCCGAGCAGAGGGTGTAAATACCTCATCCCCGACATGAAGAACCTCGCCCTCTACCTTTTGGCCGCCGCCACTTTGGCCGCCGCACCAAAGTCTAATAAGTCTATTAAGCCTGATTTGGCGCCGCCGGAGCAATTCAAGCCTTCGGAGGGTGGGGTTTTACCCCTCGGCCTCTTCCAGGTGCCAGAAGGGTTAGAGGTCACGCTTTGGGCGCATTCACCCATTTTGGCGAATCCCACGAACATCGATTTCGACGCTCAAGGTCGTCTCTGGGTTAATGAGGGCGTCAACTACCGCATTTATAATGTTGGCGGCAAGCGCCGGGCCGCCGGCGACCGGGTGATTGTTCTGAGTGATACCAAGGGGCAGGGCTTTGCGGATACGGTCAGCACGTTTGTCCAAGACGAAAACTGGACGGCCCCGCTTGGAATCGCGGTACTCGACAACGTTGTTTATGTTTCCCATGCGCCGACCATTTATAAATTTACCGACGTCAATCGCGACGGGAAATTCGATCCGGCCGTGGATAAGAAGGAAATCTTCCTGACGGGTTTCGGAGGACAAGATCACGACCACTCGCTCCATGCGCTTGTGACGGGACCTGATGGCAAGTTCTACCTGAATTCCGGAAATTGCGGCGGCGTCATCACGGATAAGTCCGGCAAGACTTTCCGAGTGTCCAGCGGATACGTCGACCAGCGCGGCGGAACCTGGCCGTTCGATCCCAAGACGGCGGCTGGCTCCAAGAGCGACGACGGTTTCGTTTGGTCTTCCGGTTTCTCCGCCCGCATCAATGTCGACGGCACGAACACCGAAATCATCGGCAACGGTTATCGCAATAGCTTCGAGCATTTCCCTTCTTCTTTTGGAGACCTGTTCCAAGGGGATAATGACGACTCGAGCAGCTGTCGTACTTCCTACGTGCTTGAATATGGCACCGCCGGCTACACGACGTCTTCTACTGCCAGTTATAACTCCGTCAAGCGCCTCGGGCAGTCGATGCCGCGCGCCCATTGGCGCCAAGACGATCCTGACACCATGGATGTGGGCGACGTCTACGGTTCTGGTTCGCCCACAGGAATCGCGGTGTACGAAAACGGTGCGCTGGGTGACGCTTGGATCGGCACGCTCCTCAACTGTGAGCCTTCGCGTAACACCATCTTCGCGTATAAGTTGGCCCCACAAAAAGGCGGCTTCGCCTTAAATGCCGACACCCGGAAAGACCTGATCACCTCGAACCCCGGCCGCGAATTCGAGGGCACGGACTTCCATAAAATCCAAGCCGAAGCTTCGACCAAGCCGAATGAACGCATCCTCTTCCGCCCATCCGATGTCACCGTCGGTCCCGATGGTGCGATTTATATTTCTGACTGGTATGACTCACGCGTAGGCGGCCACCAGACCTTGGATACGACCTGCTCGGGCGCGATTTATCGTATCGCCCCGAAGGGCTTCAAGTCCGTCATTCCTAAGATAGATCTTTCTACTCCCGCCGGCGCGGCAGAAGTGTTGCGTAACCCCGCGGTGAATGTCCGCCACCTTGGTTTCGAGGCCTTGAAGGCTTTCGGCGCGAAGGCGCTTCCGGCGGTCTCCGAAATTCTCCGGGACAAAAATCCTTATATTGCTGCACGAGGAGTATGGCTCTTGCCTTACCTCGGTGACGAAGGTGTCGCCCGCGCGAAGGCGTTGCTCAAGGATGCGAACCCATCACAGCGTCGCCTCGCTTTCCAAGCGCTCCGCCGGGCGGGTCATGATGTCATATCGATTGCGGCCGAACTGGCCACCGACGCTGATGTCGCCGTCCGTCGCGATGTGTCGACTTCATTGCATGCGGTGCCAGCCGATAAGGCGGTGCCGATTTTAGTTACACTCGCGCAGAAGCTTGATACCTCGGACAAAAACTCGCTCACGGCTTTCGGTATCGGTTCGGCCGGCAAGGAAACCGCCGTCTGGCCCGCGATTAAGGCTGCCTTAGTTAAGTCGGGTCCGGAATCTTGGTCGCCCGAAGTGGAACGTATCGCTTGGGTCCTGCACCCGGCGGACTCTGTAGCAGAACTTTCCGCCCGCGCGACTTCGACCAAATTATCCCAAGAGCAGCGCGCCTTGGCTGTCGAGACTCTGTCCTTTGTCGAAACCAAAGAAGCAGCGTTGGCTATGATCAACTTGGCTGTGGACAGTTCGCCGGTGAAATCTGAAGCTACCCGCTGGGCACTCATGCGTATGACGGGTTTTTGGTCTGCTTTTGATATTCGGACCGAACTTAAGAACGCTGGCGTCTACGATGCGGCGAAGATCGTGGTCAGCCCCATGGTGGTCCCCGAAGCGCCCAAGCCGACTTACACCGTGCAGGACGTTCTGGCTAAGACGGGCGACGCCACCCGTGGCGCCCAGCTGGTTCAGCGCTGTACTATGTGCCACCAAGTGGGCGGTAATGGTCCCGCCTATGGCCCTGAGCTACGCACGTTTGCGGCGCGACAGGGTAGGGAAGCCGTTATTGTGGCCATGGTTGACCCCTCGGCGAGCATCGCCTTGGGCTATGAGGGCTCGACGATCACCCTGAAGAAGGACGCCGGTAAGATCGATGGCCGTCTTCTTTCCGTTAACGATCCGATGGTTATCACCTCGACAGGGGGGGTTACTCAGCTCGTTCCCAAGGACCGGGTTACCGGGAAACCTGAAAAAATGACCCGTTCCTTGATGATGTCGGCCGAGCAATT
>CAILOT010000091.1:0-2652 GCA_903835965.1 uncultured Opitutia bacterium | reverse complement strand
TCCTCGAGATGAGACATCAAGGCTAAGTATTTCGTGAATCCACCTTTGCACTTTTGCACGCGGCTCCGCCGCATTTGCACCTTTGCACTGTCTCGATCTGCCTCTCCCCTTGCCCCCCCCTCTCGCTTCACGCGTCCATGTTACAACTTCTCCAAAATCTAGGCTCAGGCCAGACCGAGCTCGCGCAGGTCCCGGCACCGGGTCCGCAGGCGGGAAATATTTTAATTCAGACGACGCGCTCGCTGGTTTCCTTGGGTACCGAACGAATGCTGGTGGAATTTGGCCGAGCCAATTGGCTGAACAAAGCCAGGCAACAGCCCGAAAAAGTCCGCGCAGTTTTGCAGAAAGTTCGCTCCGACGGCTTGCTGGCGACCTTTTCAGCGGTCCGCAGCAAACTCTCCCAGCCCATCCCTCTGGGTTACTGTCAGGTTGGTCGCGTGATTGACGCCGGCAACACGAGCGGCGTGACTAAAGGCGATCGGGTGATTTCCAATGGGCCGCATGCCGAAGTGGTTTCCGTTCGAGCTTCCTTGGTCGTCAAGATTCCGGACGCGGTGAGCGATGAGCAGGCGGCCTTTACTCCGTTGGCCGCGATTGCCCTGCAAGGTATCGGCTTGCTGGCGCCTCAGGCCGGCGACCGCGTCGTCGTGACCGGCCTGGGTTTGATCGGCCAGTTAGCCGTCCAAATCTTATTGGCCAAGGGATGTCGGGTCTTCGGAGTCGATCCCGATTCGGTCAAATGCGCCATGGCAGCTCAGGCTGGTGCAGACGTTTTCGTTCTCGTAAAGGATGCTGACCCGGTGGCTGCCGGCTTATCATGGTCGCAAGGGCAGGGGGTAGCCGGCGTTTTGATTACGGCCAGTACGTCCTCCGATCAGCCCGTCAATCAAGCGGCTCGGCTTTGCCGTCCGCGCGGCCGGGTTGTCTTGGTCGGCGTCGTCGGGCTGCATCTCAACCGAGCAGATTTTTATCGGCACGAAATTTCCTTCCAAGTTTCCAACTCGTACGGCAACCGGGAATCAACCGCGGCGGGTTCAGCGCACGAAAACTTCGAGCAAGTTCTCTGCTGGATGGCCGAAGGCGCCTTAAAAGTCGGACCGCTGATTTCCAGTCGGGCAAGTTTCGCTGCCGCCCCCGAGGTTTATGCAGACTTGAATCAAGCCCGAGCGTTGGGGGTCATTTTGGAGTATGCGCCGGCCGAGGCGGCTTTTGCGCGGCAGATTAAATTCGAAAGACCCCTGTCATCCGGTCTCGGCGTGACGGTCATGGGGGCCGGTAATTTCACGACGCGGACCTTATTGCCGGCCCTGATCGGGCTAAAAAAGAAGCCAGTATTGCGATGCATCGTCTCGGCCCAAGGCGCCACCGCATATTTTGCAGCCCAGAAGTTTGGCGCCTCCGAAGCCGGCACGGATATTTCAACCGCTTTGGCTGACCCGGCGACCGAAGCCGTTTTCATCACCACACGGCATCATCAGCACGCGGAGCAGGCTATCGCCGCTTTGCAGGCGGGTAAAAACGTCTGGGTGGAAAAGCCCTTGGCGCTCAGCCTTCCCGAAATCGAAGCCGTAGCTCAGGCGGCCCGCCGTTCCGGTAAGATCCTCATGGTCGGTTTCAACCGGCGCTTCGCCCCGCTCGCCGTCCACGTTCGGCGGACCTTGGACCGATGTGTCGGACCAAAACAATTCAAGATTAATATCAATGCGGGCAGTCTGCCGGCCGACCATTGGACATTGCCGGCGGCCGTCGGTGGCGGCCGGATTGTCGGTGAGGCCTGTCACTTCATCGATTTACTGCGCTACTTGACGGCTTCACCGATCCGCGCTGTGCAGTGTCGGACGCGCGGGACCGATGGCCAAGATGCGGGTTGTTACACCCTGACTTTTGAAAATGGCGATACGGGTGAAATTAATTACCTTACCGATCAACCGGCGCATCTACCCAAAGAATCGGTCGAAGTATCCGGAAAAGATTGGACGATTCATCTGGATAACTGGCAGGCCGTTCGAGCCACCGGATTGACGGGGGTTGATTGCCGTCGATGGTTTGCGGCGCCCGATAAAGGCCATACCCAGGCGCTGGAAGCTTTCCTTGAAGGCATTGCCCCCGGCAAGGCGCCCATACCCTTGGAGCAAATCATCGAAGTCTCGGAATGGGCCGTGAAGATGCAGGAGATGGTTGGGTAAGAACGATACAGCGTTAGTTGACTAGTTGACCCGCTGGCAAGTTGGCAAGGGAAGTAATGGGTAGGGGCGCGACTGCGTCGCGTCCGTTCGCCAAGGAATTCGGTTATCCGATCAACTTAGCTAAGCCACTCAATGGGTGACAGGTGCCAGCCACCTGGGCATCAGCCATTCGGGAGTCGGCCGTTCGGCCTTCGGCAGCCGGCTCCGGGTTCCCGCGGCTGATGGCTGAAAAGCCGAAACCCGAATCCCCGATGCCCGCGGCCGTCACCCGTCACCTTTAGTTGATTTGAGGTAGGGTCGGCACTGCGTGCCGACCTAGAATCCATTTTCAGGTCCCAGGTCTCGGCCCTCAGGTCTCTGGTACGGGTTATCAGGTATAGGTGCGGGTGCGGGTTCGGGTCAGAATCTAAAAGTGCAAAAGTGCAACCCGCCTTCGGCTTGTGCAAAGGTTCAAAAGTTGAGGCAT
>CAILOT010000090.1:0-32997 GCA_903835965.1 uncultured Opitutia bacterium | reverse complement strand
CGTGGGACGCGACCACCGGGCAGGCGAGATACAAACTCGACGACCGCGAGCTGGACGCCAACGACAAAGACGGCATCGCCAAGGAATTGGCGGCCCGCAAAGGAACTAACGAAAAATATCGCCTACTGATTCGGGCCGACCGCGAATGCCACGCCAAATATATTTCCAAGGCTCTCGAATGGGGCGCCGAAGCTGGAATCGACAACATCGCCTTCTCCGGCCTTAACCACGAAGAATAATCATGCGTCAACTCGAACCCCAACCCGACGCTAACGCCGGCTTCCAGATTGCGCCGATGATCGACGTGGTCTTCGTCATCATGCTCTTCTTCATGGTGATGGCAGGTGCGGTCAAGGTTGAGCATGAACTGAAAACGACCCTCCCAGGCAACGCCGAGACCGCCAAGGAAACCGAAATGCCCGATGAGATCAATATCGGCATCTCGGAAAGCGGCGAGGTCACCCTTAACGACGACCCGGTCGGCAACGCTCAGGACAAAGAACTAAAAAGTCTTTACACCCAGATGGTCGTGATGAAAAAAGCCGCTGAGCAAGCTAAGACAAAACTCCTCATCACCGTCCAAGCCGAAGAAACCGCCCGCTATGATCGGGTGATAAACGTCCTCGACGTTCTCGCTCTCGCCGAGGTTTCAAACGTGACGTTTGCGGTCGCTGACACGGAATAACCGCTTTTCTTAGCTCTAGCCCCTAAACCGCCCGCCGGCGGTTTTTTGTTTTGTGGATTTGCCAACCCTGACCGCATCGCCTCATGATGCCGCCATGAAGCTCTCCCTCCTGCTAATCGCCGCCACCCTTGGCCTCTCCGGCTGCATCATCGTCTTTGAGCAGCCCAAAGACCCCAAGCCAGCCGCACCGGCCGCGACAGCCTCGAAGGCCAAAACCGCTAAGGTTGACGCTAGCGCAAAGTAAGTCCGGAAGCTTAGGCGAAGCCAACTTCCGACTCTAAGACGGCCCGGACGCTTTCATAATCATTGCCCAGCAGACGCGGCGCAGGCTTAGGCAATTCAAACGGGAAAGTTGAAGCGTTACGATTGCCGAAGGCCGCTTCGAGGACGTCAGGGAATTTCGCCGGGTGTGCGGTGCCGAAGACGATCACGCGATCAAGGGCGCCTGGGGACTGACGCAGTAAATCCTCCGCGGCTTTCCAGCCGACCGCGGTATGAGGGCAAAGGATGTAGCCACTGTCGTCGCGGACCCGACGCATGGCCTCAAGGGTTGAAGCATCGTCGACGGTGACCGCAGAAACTGCCGGACCGCCTTCACGCCAAGCCAAGAGACGACCAAGGTTATTAGGGTCGCCGATATCCATGGCGTTGGAAGCGGTAGGACTTGAACGCCGAGCCTTATACTGTCCGGTGGCAAAAAGTTCGGGCAACGGCGAATTAACGTTCGTCGCCGCCACCAAAGCGTCCACCTGCAATCCCATCCGACGCGCCAGCTGCACCGCCCCAACATTACCCAGATTGCCAGAGGGAACCACGATGCCCATTTTTATGCCGGAAGGTAGTAAGCGCTTCGCATGGAAGGCGAAAGGCAATTGAGCGATGAGGCGAACGGGGTTGATCGAATTGGCCGTCAGCAAAGGCCGGCGACGACGCAGAGCCTCATCCGCCAAAGCCCGCTTCACCATCGCCTGGCAATCATCAAAAGTACCATCGATTGATAAGGCGACTACCCCAGGACGAGCCCGAGCGATCTGAGACTCCTGAACGCCACTGACACCGACACGAGGATAGAGCACCACTGCGCGGACACCTGGCACGCCGGCACAGGCTTCGGTCACCGCCGCTCCGGTATCACCGGAAGTCGCCGCCAACACGGTCAACTGAGGGAAGTCACTGCCTAGCACGCGAGCAGTGACCCTGACCAATAAGCGGACCGCAAAGTCTTTGAAGGCCGCCGACGGGCCGTGAAAAAGTTCGAGGACGCCGATTTTTTCCAAGCTCGTGCCGCGCAATTTTTCGGGAAAAATCAACGGTACCGGAAAGTTGAAAGCCTCCTGGCAAAGTTCATGTAAAACCTGCGGACCAAGCTCGGCGGCGAAGTAAGGCGCCACGACTGCTTCGGCTAATTCAGCATAAGTAGCACCGCGATGGCTCTCAATGAAACCGGGGGGAAGCTGCGGGATATGGGTCGGGACCCAAAGCCCACCCTTGGAGGGAACTGCCGAGAGCAGAACATCCCTGAGGCCGCCGCGACAGGTCGCATCAGCGGTCGAAACAAATTCTAATTTAGGACTCGGAGATGACATGGACGCCCTTGGGATTAATACGCGAAACGTATTGGGTAGCCTTGATCGGGACTGAAGAAAATACTTCGGCTACCGCGGCCGCTACCTTGCGAGCCACCGCCTCGCCTTCGCACAAGGCGAAGACGCTCGGCCCAGCTCCGGAAATGGAAAACCCTAGAGCGCCAGCCGACAAGGCGGCCTGCTTTGCCCGATAGAATTCAGGAATAAGACGCTGACGATGCGGTTCCGCGATCAGGTCGACGAGCGAACGGCCGATGAGGGCGTAATCGCTTTGGAAGAATCCACAAAGTAAACCGCCGAGGTTACCGCACTGCTGCGTAGAAGTTTCGAGCTGGATCTGGCGCGGCATGATTTCGCGCGCGACCTTGGTCAGGACGACGATATCCGGATGCACCACGGCGGCCCAAAGATTCTCTGGGATTGGTACGTTCATCACGTCAAGTTCGGCATTCGAACGTATCAACGTAATACCTCCCAAAAGACAGGGTCCGACATTATCGGCATGCCAGGCGCCATCGGCGGCCGCTTCACCGGCGACGACGAACGGCAAGAGCTGTCGGCGCGTAAGCGGCTCTCCCAAGAGTCGGTTGATAACAAAAGCTCCGCCCACCGCGCTCGCCGCGCTCGAACCCAAACCGCTCCCAAAAGGCATCTTCTTATGAATCTCCATCTCGATGCCCACATCGCTCTTTCCGAGGTGACGGAGTAAGGCATGCGCTGCGACACCGGCGGTATTCAGTTTCGAATCCAAAGGCAGCCGCCCGTCATCGCCGGTAATCTTGCCGATAGTCAAACCAGGCTTCGGAGAGAAACGGGCGACGATTTCGTCGCCGGGCAAATCGATGGCAAAGCCCAAGACGTCGAAGCCGCAAGCGACATTGGCCACGGTGGCGGGCGAAAAGACCCTGACTTCTTTGAGCGGCTTGGTGGACATAAGACCCCAGTAGAGGGGATTAAAGACCTTTCGGGTTGCCTCCCTATGGGTCAACGGTGAACATAACTGTTACCGAGCCTTAAATGCCGAACCGCATCCACCAGAACGGGTTTGTGACCGTTGCGGCCGCCTCCCCGGCCCTGCGACTGGGTGACCCATCGGCTAACGCTACACTGGTCTCCCAAGCTCTGGAAAAGGCCGCCCTCGAGGGGGCCGAGATCGTCGTCCTTCCTGAACTTTGCCTGACCGGCTACAGTTGCGGCGACCTCTTCGGCCAACACATCCTTCTCAAGGGTGCTCTTAAGGCCCTTGGGCAGGTAGCCGAGACCACGGGCAGGCTGGGCCTAAGCGCCATGGTCGGACTCCCCCTAGAAGTCTCTGGCCGGCTCTTCAACGTCGCTGTCTTCATTTCCCATGGAAAAATCTTGGGTGTCGTCCCTAAGACCCACCTGCCGAACACCGGGGAATTCTACGAACAGCGCTGGTTCGCCTCGGCGCGCGTCGCCCCAGTCCAAGAGGTCGAACTCCTCGGACAAACCGTTCCATTTGGTACCGATTTATTATTCAAAGCCACCGACATGCCCGAATGCGTCGTGGGTATTGAAATCTGCGAAGACCTCTGGGCCGTCGAACCGCCCAGCGGCGCCCAGGCCCTTGCCGGCGCCACCCTTCTCTGCAATCTTTCGGCCAGCGATGAGCTTTTGGCCAAAGCCGCTTATCGCCGCGACCTCGTCCGTTCGCAATCCGCCCGCTGTCTCGCCGCTTATATTTACGCTGCGGCTGGCGCAGGAGAATCCAGTACGGACATTGTCTATAGCGGTCACGGTCTCATCGCCGAGAATGGCGTAGTCCTTGGCGAATCGGAACGGTTCCGCTTCGACCTGGCCTTACTTGTTTCGCAGGTGGACGTGGATCGACTTAATGCCGATCGCCGTCGAAACAGCACATTTTTCGGGACTCCCGCCACGCTTAAACCCCGCGTTTTAGCCTTTGAACTCGGCACTCCCGTCGGTCAAACGCCCAAATTACGTCGCCGGTTCAGCCAACACCCGTTCGTCCCTGCCGATGCGCATCGACGCGATGAAAACTGTCAGGAGATTTTCGCCATCCAATCAACCGGACTCGCTCGCCGCCTCCGCCACACTGGCGCCAAGCATGCGGTCATCGGCGTCTCGGGCGGCCTCGACTCAACCCTCGCCCTTTTAGTCCTGCAAGAAGCCTTCGGCCGATTAGGCCTGGACCGCAAAGGCATCATCGGTCTGACGATGCCCGGCCCGGGCACCACCGCCCGCACCCGCGTCAATGCCATGAGGTTGATGGAAACGCTTGGCATCAGTGCCCGCGAAATCCCAATTAATGATGCCGTCGACCAACACTTGCGCGACATCCGTCATCCAGTCGGCAAGCACGACGTGACTTTTGAAAACGCCCAAGCCCGCGAACGTACCCAGATTCTGATGGATACGGCGAACCAGGTCGGAGGCTTTGTCGTCGGGACCGGCGACCTCTCCGAAGCGGCGCTGGGCTGGTGCACTTTTAACGCGGACCACATTTCGATGTATCACGTGAACATCGGCGTACCCAAAACCCTCGTCCGCCATCTGGTCTCGTGGGCCGCGCACGCCCGCCATGTCGGGAACGAGCGATCCATCCTCGAAGATATTGTTAATACGCCCATCAGCCCCGAACTGCTTCCGCCCGGCGCCGATGGTGAAATCGCCCAGCAAACCGAGGCGCTCGTAGGACCCTACGAACTCCACGATTTCTTCCTTTATCACGTGGTCCGTAACGGCTTCCGCCCCTCCAAGGTTCTCTGGATCGCGGAACATGCGTTCGCGGGTAAATATGACCAGACCGAGATTCGCCACTGGCTCCGCTCTTTCCTGACCCGCTTCTTCAGCCAGCAATATAAGCGATCCGTGATGCCAGACGGCCCCAAAGTCGGCTCCGTGGCCCTCTCGCCTCGCGGCGACTGGAGAATGCCCTCGGACGCCGAAGCGACAGCGTGGCTTGCCGAACTGGGCTAAGCCTGCTTGATTAGCCGGGTGAACGCTCCTGTGCACAATCATCCCGCCGCCACTCAGGCACTCATCGCGAAACTTGGACCCGAAAAGGTCCGGACCGACGAAGCAACCTGCTTTGCCGCTTCGTTCGATAACATGCGCCTTTCTTTCATGCCCGAAGCGGTCATCCGCCCTGGAGTAGAAGACGATATCGGGATTATCTTGAAGTTAGCCAACGAGCATCGCGTCCCGGTCACCGTCCGCGGTAGAGGCACCGGCAACACTGGCGCGAGTTCTCCCATCAAAGGCGGCTGGGTCATCCATCTGGACCATTGGGACAAGATCGAGATCGATCCGATTTCGGCGATGGCAACCGTGCAGCCGGGCGCCATCACGGCAAAAATCAACGACCTCGCGGCTCCGTTCGGTCTCTTCTTCCCGCCCGATCCATCGTCACTCAAATATTGCAGCATCGGAGGTAATATCGCCACCAACGCCGGCGGCTTACGTGCGGCGAAATACGGTGTCGTCCGCGACCATGTTTATGCCCTGGAAGGATTCTTACCCACGGGCGAAAAGGTCCGCTGGGCCGCTCCTCTTCGCAAATTCGTGAGCGGCATCAATATCCGCGACCTTTGGATCGGCTCCGAAGGCACCCTTGGCATCATCACCAAAGCCGTCCTTAAGCTGGTCAATAAACCCTTGGCCCGACGCACCTTCCTCCTCGCCTGTCGAACGGACGAAGGCGCCCTCGAAGCTGCCGCGGAACTGATGGGACTCCGCATCAATCCTTCCGTTTTCGAATTCCTTGATACTCAAACCGTGGAAGCGGCCGAGAAATTGCGGGCCAAGCGGGTCTTTTCGACCGAAGAATTAAAGGGCAATCCGGCAACCCATGCCATCCTGCTCATAGAAATCGACGGGCACCCAGCCGCCCTCGCCGAGGACGCCGTCAAAGTCCGGGAATGGATCGGACGCCACGCCGTCGCTTTCCGCGAAACCGAAATCGAAAGCGAAGCCGAAGCCTTATGGGATATTCGGCGGACTTGCTCGCAGGCGATGTACTCCCTGGGCAACGCCAAACTCAATGAAGACATCGTCGTACCGTTCAAAAGCTATGTCGCTCTCATCCGTTACACCCGCGAAGTACGAGACCGCACCGGACTGGCCACACCCACCTTCGGACATGCCGCGGATGGTAATTTCCACGTCCATATCATGTATAACCGGGACGACGCGGAACACTGCCGTCGGGCTGAAAAAGCAATCTATGAAGTCATGCAGAAAGTCGTCGAACTAGGCGGAGCCATTACCGGCGAGCACGGAATCGGCATCGCCAAATCGCCTTTCCTTTCTTTGCAGCACACGCCCGCCGAGATCAAAGCGATGCGCGCCATCAAGCTCGCCCTTGACCCCAACGGCATCCTGGCACCAGGTCAGATTTTCGAGCCGCTCAACGTCTGGGATTATCGCCCTGTCAAAGTCACGCTGGCGTGGGATAAACACTGATTTAAATGTCCAAAACTGTCGCTGTCTTTGATTGGGACGGGGTCGTCATCGACTCATCCGTAGCCCATGAACGCTCCTGGGAAGCCCTCGCCGACGACGAAAACCTCACACTACCCGCTGATCATTTCATCCGCGGCTTCGGTAAGCGGAATGAGTTCATCATCCCAGAAATCCTGGGCTGGTCCCAAGATCCTGCTGAAATCAAAAGACTCTCGGACAAAAAAGAGTTTTTATATCGGGAGATCGCCCGCCAAGGAAATGTCCGTCTCTTGCCGGGTGTACGCGAGCTGACAACGGCGCTGGGCCAAGCCGGTATCCGCCGGGTCATTGGCACTTCGACACACAAGGCGAACCTCCAACTTTCCTTCGAACTCTTCGACATCGGGCATTTGTTCGATGGCGCGATCAGCAGCGAGGATGTCATCCGCGGCAAGCCCGACCCCGAAGTCTTCCTGAAGGCATGCGCTTTAGGCGGAGGCGAACCGGCTTCATCCTTCGTGTTTGAAGACTCGTTCTCTGGGATTCAGGCTGGTCTCGCCGGAGGCTTCATTACCGTAGCGTTGGCGACGACCAACACGCGAGCCCAGCTCGAACCTATCGGTGCGCATCGCATCCTGTGCGACCTGTCGGAAGTCGACCCGCAATGGCTTGTCCGCGGCCGACTCGATTAAGCATGGAGTTCAAACTACATTCTTCGTATCGTCCGACGGGCGATCAGCCCACCGCGATTGCCGCCCTGGAGGCGTCCCTCCAAGCCGGCAACGCCCGCCAGACCCTCCTCGGCGTAACGGGCTCCGGCAAGACCTTCACGATGGCCAATCTGATTGCGAGCCAGCAACGGCCGGCGCTGATCATCTCGCACAACAAGACCCTGGCCGCCCAGCTATACTCTGAATTCAAGAATTTCTTCCCGGAAAATGCGGTCGAATATTTCGTCAGTTATTATGACTATTATCAGCCGGAGGCTTACGTCCCGCAGACGGATACGTTTATCGAAAAAGATTCGGCGATCAACGAAGACATCGAACGGCTCCGCATCAGCGCCAGCAGCGCCCTGCTTTCGCGGCGCGACGTCATCGTGATCGCCTCGGTTTCCTGCATCTACGGCCTAGGTTCACCGGAAGACTTCATGGCGATGATGGTCCCCCTGAAGGTCGGCATGACGCTGCGACGCGACGAACTGCTGACGAAGATGGTGAATAACCAATACTCCCGGAATGATGCAATCTTGGAGCGATGTTCCTTCCGGGCGCGCGGCGAAACCATCGACGTCTGGCCCGCCTACATGGAATCCGCGGTACGCCTGGAGTTCTGGGGCGATACGCTTGAAGCCATCCGGGAACTTGACCCCGTGAGTGTGAAGCCCGGAAAATCCTTGGAAAAGTTCGATCTTTATCCAGCCAACCAATATGTCACGGCACCCGGACGCGTCAAAACCGCCGCCGCCGCGATTCGTGCCGAACTTGAAGAACGCGTGGATTTTTTCGAAAAGAACAACCGGTTGGTCGAAGCCCAGCGTATCCGGATGCGCGTCGAACACGACTTGGAGATGCTACGGGAGACCGGCTTCTGCTCCGGAGTGGAAAACTACTCTCTCCACATGTCAGGACGCAAAGCCGGCGAACGCCCTTGCTGCCTACTCGACTTCTTCCCCAAGGATCGGCTGGTCTTCATCGACGAAAGCCACGTCTCGGTCTCCCAGATTCGCGGCATGTATCACGGCGATCGGGCGCGCAAAGAGCGGCTCGTAGAGTTCGGCTTCCGACTACCCTCCGCCCTGGAAAACCGCCCTTTGATGCCAGATGAGTTCGACGCCGTGACGGAGCAGATCGTCTACGTATCGGCGACCCCGGCGCCCCATGAATATGCAGCATCCTCGGTCATCGCCGAACAAGTTATCCGGCCGACGGGTCTGCTGGATCCGATCATGGAAGTGCGGCCAATTGCCGGTCAGGTCGAGGACATCATCGGCGAAGCCAAAGCGGTGGCGGCCAAAGGCTTTCGTACTCTCGTCACAACCTTGACCAAGCGGATGTCAGAAGAGCTTTCCAATTTCATGCGCGATAGCGGATTAAAAGTGGAATACCTTCACTCCGACATCGATGCCATCGAGCGTGTGGAAATCCTAAGGAGATTGCGCGCAGGACAGTTCGACGTCCTCGTCGGCGTCAACCTGCTCCGCGAAGGCCTCGACCTTCCCGAGGTCGCCCTGGTCGGCATTCTGGATGCGGACAAAGAAGGCTTCCTCCGGAGCGAAACGAGCCTCATTCAGACTTCGGGACGAGCGGCCCGTCACGTCGATGGCAAAGTTCTTCTTTACGCTGACGTGATGACGAAGTCGCTTACCCGCGCCATGACCATCTGTGCCGACCGCCGAAAGCGCCAAGAGGCCTACAATCTCAAACACGGTATCACGCCCAAAGGAACGATGAGGCCGATCGAGGAAAGCCTCGTGGACGAAGAGGCCGAAGCGGTCTTGGCCGTAGCCGAAGGCACCGATGACCGGGACATCGCCCGAGTGCTTTCCGACCTTGAATCCGAAATGCTCACGGCAGCCGATGAATTACAATTCGAGCGCGCTGCCGTCTTACGCGATCAGATCGAGTCACTCCGCACCGGAAAGCCCGCGCCGGCCAAACGACGCAAAGGCCGACGCTGATCAACCGAACCGGCGGGTCAGGTCAGCATCGGTCCATTCGATATAAGTCTTACGACCTCGCGGACAAGTCCCTGGCTGCGTCGTCGCAAAAAGCGAATGCACCAGCTTGTTCAATTCCAAATCGGAGAGCTCGTCGCCCTTCCGCCGTGCCCGCTGGATGGCCAATTTGGCCAAAGCATCATAAGCCAGCGTGGGCTTTCCGAAATCTCCTTCACGGCGGGCCATCTCGGCTAACATGTCGCGAATGAAGCCGAGACTATCTTCCAGTTCCAACCAAGCAGGCAACGCTACGATGCGCCAAAAATTTCTGCCGTATTCCTCGAATTCAAACCCGGCCTTCGTGATCAAAGCCAACTGCTCCCTCAAGACCGCCGCCGGCAAAGGCTCCAATTCGATATTAAGCGGCACCAGCAAAGCTTGGCCGACGGCTTCTTGCCGGGAGAATTGCGCGAGGATCGACTCGTAGAGGATACGCTGGTGCGCAGCGCCCAGGTCGAGAATCGCGAACCCCGTCGGGGTCTCAAAGACCGCCCGCTCTTCACGTAACCTTGCCAGTAAACGCCAGCCCAGCCGAATCGCCGGCGCGTGATCCGACCCTTTAGCCGTAAGCACAACTTCCGTCACCGGACTACTCACAACCGGAGGCGCATAAACCGGGCCCGACATCGCGAGCGGCGATCTTTCGGCTAAATACGCGGATGGCGTCACCGCTGGAATCGTCTGGACGGGCAAACCATCACCGCCGCTTGACCGCAAAACGGCCAAGACGGATTCAATCAGAAAATTTCTCACCTTCGCCTCATCCCGGAAGCGCACTTCGCGCTTCGCCGGATGCACATTGACATCGACCCACGCGGGGTCGATCTCGAGAAATGCAAACGCCAACGGATACCTTCCCTTCGGGATCAACGTATGATAGCTCTCCGTCAGGGCGAAGGCCATCGTACGGCTATCCACGGGACGACCGTTGACGACCGTAATCAAATCCTGTCGGGTGCCGCGACTTACCCCCGGCTTGCCTAACAGTCCCGTGAGCCTCATGCCCGGGCGCTCAAACAATGGCATCACCGTCACCTCTTCGGCCACCTGTCGTCCCCAGATCTCCCGGACCCGATCGAGCAAAGGTGCATTACCTGGCGAACGGAAGATCTCCCGCCCGTCTTCCCTTAAAAGGAAACCCACTTCGGGGTGAGCGACGGCATACAGCCGCACGAGCCTGACGATATGGGCGGCCTCGGTTTCATCGGACTTAAGAAACTTAAGACGGGCAGGAACTGGATGAAATAAATTAGCCACCTCGATCCGGGTACCGGGCGCCATCCCGTGATCGCGTCGATGCACCAGCTTGCCGCCAATCACTAATATTTCGGTGCCCGCCGCCGCATCGGTCGGTCGTGTCTGCATCGTAAAACGTGCCACGCTTGCGATCGATGGCAGCGCCTCGCCTCGGAAACCAAAGGTCGCGATCCGATCAAGGTCCGAGGCCAGACGGATTTTGCTCGTGGCGTGCCGCTCTAAGCTCAAGACCGCCTGATCGGAGGTCATTCCCTTTCCGTCATCCTCGATAATCATCAAAGCCTTTCCGCCGCGCGAAAAATCCACGACGACCCGTGACGCCCCAGCGTCCAAAGAGTTCTCCAAAAGCTCCTTGATGACGGCAGCTGGCCGTTCGACGACCTCACCGGCGGCGATTTGATTCGCGACGGTAATATCAAGGATGCGGATGGTCGACATACCTCGAATATTTAAGCGCCAGGGGTCCACGCCCATGCCGCAGCGACATGGAGAAAATCGTCAAGCTTGGCGGGTCGACCGAAAGACATTACCCGAGATTTATGCCATCTCCCCCTCCCTGCAAGTCGAAGGGGTCAGAAAGAGTCGTTGTTGCACCCCGCCGGCGAATCACAAGGGTGCTGACGTGCCTAACCGACTGGTCAACGAGAGCTCTCTCTACCTCCGCCAACATAAAGATAACCCCGTAGACTGGTGGCCATGGTGTCCAGAGGCCTTTGCGGAGGCCCGCGCCAAAGATAAGCCCGTCCTAGTCTCCGTAGGCTATTCATCCTGCCACTGGTGCCACGTCATGGCGCACGAATCGTTCGAACAGGAATATTGCGCCTCCCTGATGAACCAGCACTTCATCTGCATCAAAGTAGACCGAGAAGAGCGCCCTGAGGTCGATAAGCTGATGATGGACGCCGTTCAGATGGTCCACGGACATGGCGGCTGGCCGTTGAATTGTTTTTGCCTACCCGATGGTCGGCCCTTCTTTGGCGGTACTTATTTTCCGCCAGATGACCGTGGCCACGGCCAAGTACCTTGGCCGCAACTCCTCATGCGGGTCGCCGATTTTTATCACCGGAATAAGACCGACCTATCGGCCAACGCGGACGCCATCGCTCAAAATCTCACGCACCTGACGCGAGCGCCCGATGCCGATGGGAGTAGCCCATCGCCCGAAGACCTGATTGCTGCGGCCCGACGGATTTGCGAACAGCACGACGACACCCACGGCGGATTCGGATCGGCGCCGAAGTTTCCCTCTCCATCCACACTCACCTTCCTGCTCGCAATTAGGGCCACGGCGGCGGCCGACGCGGACCGATCACTGGCGTCGCGGCTCGATGCCGTCATCACCGTGACATTGGGAGCGATGGCACGCGGTGGCCTCTACGATCAGATTGGGGGAGGCTTTCACCGATACTGCGTGGATCGCGATTGGACCGTGCCTCACTTCGAGAAGATGCTGTACGACAACGCTCAACTTCTCGGACTTTATGCCGAAGCATGGGCACGATATCGCAACCCACTCTATGCCCGGATCTGCGAAGAGACTCTGGCATGGCTGGAACGCGACATGCGCTTGCCCAACGGGCTCTTTGCCGCCTCGCTTGACGCCGACACGGGCCACCACGAAGGCACGACCTACCTATGGAAGTCCGCTGAAATCGCCGAAACCCTCGGACCCGAAGCCCTCCCGTTCGCCCAAGCCTACGGCATCACCGATCAAGGAAATTTCGAAGGGTCCAATATCCCGAAATGCCGCGGACATTTCAACGAAAGAGAGCGGCTGGCAGAAGCTCGCGCCAAACTTCTGCAGGTACGCCAACAACGTCCGCAACCGGTCAGAGACGACAAAGCCCTATTAAGTTGGAACGCGCTTCTCGTTAATCATCTTGCGAAAGCCGCTTGGATTTTCGGCCGACGCGATTGGTTCGCCACGGCCGCAAAGATCGAGCAATCCCTCTGGGTTCATTTTTCAAAACAAGACGGCGATAACTTTTCTTTGCTCACCGTGGCGCATGGCACCATCGCATCTCAAGCCGCTAATCTTTCCGATTACGCTTGGCTTGCCGAAGCCGAACTTAATCTTGCCGCCTATGCCGTATGGGGCGACCCTCACGGCGCTTCGCCCTACCAAGCCAGAACTGAAATCATTCTCCGAAAAGCCATGGATGATTTTAGCGACCCTCATGCCGTGGGCTACTTCCTCGTGACCAACCAACGCACTGATCTTTCCGTTCGCCAGAAGGATTGGTTCGACAACGCGGTACCAGCTGGAAATTCCTCGCTTCTTCACGCCTTCTCTGCGCTTCACGCGCTCACGGGCGAATCGCTTTGGGCGCACGAATTCAATCAACTCACCCAGGCCTTTGGCGGCACCTGTCGCAACGTGCCTAATGGCATCGCCCACGCCCTGGATGCCCTGACACGGGACGCGACCGGCCTCGTTGTCATCAAAGCTCCACCGGAGGCTGATTGGACCGCCCTGCAAAAGGCCCTGAACGGCGATGCGACCATGCCTGCCCACCAGAGACCTTTCCGGGCCAGCTACCTGCAGCCAACCATCGGGTCTCATGGCTTCCAAGTATGTATCGGGCCAGTTTGCCAGCCTGGCGTCACGGATGCCCAAGAAGTCTCAGCCTTAGTCTGAGGTCAAAGAAACAGTTCTTGCCCGTCAAACTGGACCGCTGAATATAGTACGACCCATGTCGGACGACCCTCACTACGTCTACGGTCAGAGCCAGCAATCGCGCTCCAGCAGCCGTATTTTCCTGGGGCTCATCATCGTCGATTTATTCGGCTACAAAGACCGCAAATATCGCATCGCCTGGGGAAGGTTCTTCCTGCTGTTACCTTTTTTCCTGGGAGCGTTATGGGTCCTCACCGCCGAAGCCTACTACTTCAATCAGAAATACATGAGCGGCATCGCGTCCACCCGCCGCGCGGACATGTACCTTTATTACCCAGACACATTCGTTGACCGTTTCCGCAACATCTTCAAGTCTGCGGCCCAAATCAAAATCGATGACCGCGCCAAGTTGAGCCAGGGCATCGATGAATACGGCAAGGCCGCCCACCTTCGGCGCAAGGGAGAATACTACGTACTCATCGCCAAGGCCGCCCTCGACCGCCAAGATTACGCTGAGTTCGCAAAGTATATCGGCACAGGTGCCAGCATGACCCCGACCAACCTCGAAGCGCAAAGGATGTGCGCGGACTTATTCTTCGCCTTCGGACGACCGTTAGATGCGTACCAGCTGCTCGAAGACTCCCTCGATTTCGCCAAACATAGCCGCGATCATTTCCGGGTCTACCTTTACCGATGCTTCATGTTCGACCAGGACAAACGGATCATCAATTGCGCTCTTAAATACGCCAAAGACCCCTCGCTCGATGAAAATATCCGCAGCGACCTGCTCATCGCCCAGGCCCAAGCCAACTTCCTGCGCGGAGATTACGCCGAGACCCTTAATTTAATTCGCATAAATCGCCTGGACCGCACCGCGGAAGGCTACCTTCTTAACTGCCAGGTATTATGGGAAAACGGCGACCACGAGGCCGCCTTCGAGCTGCTGAACTCCGCCCTGCGTTCATATCCTTCCGCCAACCGCTTGCTGGAAATGAAATCCCGCTGGCTGAAGGAAACTGGCAACTTCGACGGCGCCAGAGACTGCCTTGACCTCCTTGCGATCAATGATCCAACCAAATTCGCCCCCGTTATCCAATCCTTGTACCTCCTTCCCGGCGAAGCCCTTAAGAAAAAGCGCGAAGAGCTGATCGCCCGGATCATTGCGAAGTTCTCCAAGGAAGAACAGGCGATGCTCGATCTCAGCCGTTACGGCAACGATATCGCTGACCCCCTCCTAACCGAACGCATGATGCGGCTGGCGGACGAACAACGCTTTTCCAACCGCACCCGCTTCACGTTAGTCCACGTCGAATGCTTGATCAATGCCGGTCGTGCCCGCGAAACGATTCTAATTGTCGATGAGCTTTACAAACGGGCCGAACGCGAACAGTGGGTGCCAGAAACCCTCATTGCCTTCGAGGCCCTCCGCACCATCGCTTATTTCAATGATAATCAGCCTGAAATCGGCTCCATCAACCTGCAGAAACTGATGGCCAATAAGAACATTCCGCCGCAACTGCTGGTCTCCGCCAGCCGCAAACTGATCGCCGCGCAACACTTCGACGAAGCTAACAACGTTCTGATCCAGGCCCACTTGCTCAATGAAAGCAACCAGGCCGTGCTGATGCAAATCGTTCGCTTCAAGATCGCCAATCCTCGTATCTCCGAGGACCTTGAGGTTTATCTGCGGCGCCTGATGAGTACCCGACGTCCACCCAAGGACCTGCTCGAGGTCGCCTTGCGGCGCCTAGGGTCAGACAGCTATCTGTATTCTTCGAACCGGACCGAATTGCTCAAAGATATCGAAGCGATGCTTAAACAATAGTCTCTTGGCTTTCTGGCCGGTCCGTGACTTCAAAATAGGTAATTGAACCCAAGCGGGAGTCATCCGGCAGCCAAGCGCCCCGGCTACATCCGCGATTCAGCAGTTCCTCAAGTTCCGCTGGGCTCAATACTGCCGCAGCCATCGCCAACCCCTCGGCCTCCATGGCTGAATTCGCAATCGCTCTTACCGGCGAACTCAATTGGACGGGCAACCCACTACGAGGATCGACCAAGTTGCCGTGACGATCTTGCGTGGACTTGCTGGCGAAAGCAAAACGGCAAAGCTTAATCTCCGAGCGCGCACCGACGCCAATCCTCCATCCCGAGCTGTCCCCAGGTGGATCGAGCGCGAGAGTCACACTTCCGGAAGCCATCAATAAGGCACGGTGAATACCCCAATTACTTTCCAACATGTCTGCCATCCGATCCAGAGCATACCCCCGGGCGACAGCCCCGAAGTCGACCGATGCGCCGGCCTTGACGCACGTCAGCTCGCAGCCTTCGAGCTTAAATTTGCCATCGCGGGTCGCGTTGACGACCTGTCCCCACTCGGCGTCGTCTTGGTTGAACGGGAGTTCGCAACGATTACTCCAATATTTGAAAAGATTTCCGGCGGTGACACTAAAAGCTCCGCCCGACTCCTCGCCCATCGCTTCGCCAAAACTCCAAAGCGCCCGGATATGATCCGAGGCGGCTACCATGGCTCCCTCCGGCATGGCGTTGATGGAAGCAACCGGTCCGCTGTCGTGCCTTAAGTCCGTCTGGAAATCCAGGTCATCCAGCAGCTGAAAAATCGCCTCGGCAGCATTACGGGCGTAAACCGCATCCTCATCGGCGATGCGAATCCAAAAACGACACTGAAGCGCGTCGTGGGAGAAGTTGTGAATCGTGGGGCCGGCGCTCATAGGATTAGGGACGACTAAAAACGCTTTCGTACTCTTTGGCAACTAGCACCCAATACTCGGTGCCTTCTTTGCGTAAAATCAGCCGACGGACAGCATAACCAGCCACCTTGGGCTCACTTGTATCGTTCGCCAGAATCAACCGTAACGGAGCCTTGGCCGCGGCCGGAAAATCGCCGTACCCAACCTGATAATGCCGCAAGTAATAAGGGAGCGGCCAATATTGTCCCTCTTGGATGGCGATATAAAACGGTCCACCCTTATAGGCGGCCTTTAGCCGAGCCGTACTCGCCTCGAAAGTCCGCAGATCGGCCGTCGGTGAATGCGAAGCAAAATCTCCGGCGGCGACGCCAGCCGAGATCAGCAAGCCGAGTAAGAGCATTCCGTCACGTCGCCATCCGCCGCTGAGGTAATAAGGAAGAACCAGGACTAAAGGCAGCGCCATGACGCCGTACAGCAGCCAGGGCGTCTTATACGGCAACAGGAGGTGAAAGCCGTAGAGCAGACCGACGAAAACCAAGGCGAAGTCAAACGAACCGGAACGGAACGGGATAAGGCGCTGGCCAAGGAGTCGATACATCGAGAATTCGCCCAGCCACAACGCTGCCCAAAGCCAAGGCCAATAACTCAGAGCATTCAGCGTGTCTTCCGAATGGCCGCTGGCCACACCGAGTGAGCGAGCTAACTGACTCCACCATGTCGCCAAGCCGTGGACATCCGTGAAAGCGACGCTTTGGAAGAACGCCCAAGATGTGACAAGTCCGGCAATAAAGGTAAGCAGATGACGATCGGCCCAGGTTTTACGGACGATGATCAGTGCGATGAAAAAGAATAGCAGGTAGGCCACCGCAGTGACCTTGCAGGCCAGCGCAAACCCGAAGGCCACGCCTGACAGCAGCCGCCACCTCATTTTCCGATCCGAGGCTTCCGCGCGCAGCCACAGCACCGCCGCCCAGGCGAGCCCCGCCACGAGCAACACCTCTTGTACATAATAAAACCCAAAAGGGGCACCACCCCCGACCGCGAAGCAAAAAATAGCCGCCGTGACACGCGACAACAAGTCCACGCCCGGAAGAGCCAGTGCGGCTAAAGAAAGTAGCGCCAAGTAGCACCCAGCGACGTTACGTAGGTAGGATTCCGACATATCCGTGAAGGCGGTTCCCGTGATCTTAGATGCCGCCAGCAACGATGCCGCCAAAGTCGGTCCATGGAAACGGTCGCTGTTCGAACTATAAAGAACTCCTTCAGACATTTCCTTCGCGAGCGACCACTGCACCGCCTCGTCGGCGTGGAGCGGTTGTGGGTTCAGCGGTGATGGATACGAAGGCGGCTGAACGCCCAGCAAAGAGAATAACAGAAAGCCGGCGGCAATCAGCGCGAGTAACACCAGCGGCCTCTTAGTGATACCTTCTTCCATGATTTAGACTCCAAAATGATTCTGCAGCGCCGTCTTGATGTCCAGAGGCACCAGCGCGGCGGCCATCGGCCCCTGCCCCTCCCTCCAAGCATAGACGGTCGTCAAGGCACCCTTGGCGACCGCACGATTGCCGACATGAGCGTCAAAGCCCCAGACGATCTTCTTATCGCCTATCTCCCTCGGAGTCAGGGACACCGTCACAACCTCTTCACGATGGATTGGCGAAAGGTAATCGCACTCGACCCGGACGCGCGGAAAGCCTGTCAGCTTACTTCCCTCCGCCTTTAGGAAAGGTAATTTCAGATGACGAAACAAAGCTTCCTCGGTGGCTTCGACCCAAAAAAATATCGTCGAAAAATGCACGATGCCGGCGGCATCCGTATCGGAAAACTGAGCGCGGTGTTCTGCCGTAAATGAGGCCATGCCAGTATCCATGGCCGAAGCCCGCAGGGGCGCAACCGCCAAGGCGTTTAACGCGCCACCTTAGCCTTGCGCAACCACGCCACCGAAACGCTGGCTCCGCCTGACGCCTCGACGCATCGGCGCAAGATTTCCTGCGGCTCCTGTTGCAGACTAAATAGGTATAAACGCGGGGCGGCTCCGCGGGCCCCATGGGTAAACGCATCCACCCAAGCCTTTTCCCAGCGATAAGAGGGTCGCCGGGGGCCATTGACCTTATGATATGAACTGTCCGAGTAGATCAGCTTCGACCCATGCTTCGGCAATTCATGGTAAATCCTGACCCCGTCTTGGAAATCCGAGAAGACGACGAGCGCATCATAAGGCTCGACTTGTAAGCGATCGAGCCATGCGCCCAAGGAACCCTTTTCGCACGGTACTTTTATTTTCACCTGCAAGGACCTCCCCCCGGGAGTCAATGCCTTCGAATCAGTCTGTGTCGGACCTTCCCGAAGGCGCGGAGCTACTCCATGGAAACTACGTCCATAGACAATGACTTCTCCGAGGGCCACGATCCTTGCGCCGTCGAACTGAAAGACATCGGCATCTGGAAATTGCTTTCGAATCTCACCCGCCACCCGTTCCAGGTAGGGTTTCATCGAGCCGGAGCAATCCAAGTAAACGGCCACCCGCTGAGCCTTGATCATTGCACCCATCACAGGTTTCGCCATAAACCCGTTTTGAGTGCCCAGCCCTGAGCCAACCCCTCTCCCGCCGCCAAAGCCCTTCCCCGTGCCTGTGCCGGCACCCGCTTGGCCGAGTTTTTGAGTTTGGCTCAGTCCATCGAGCACGCTGGGTAGGCTCAACTTTGGCATAATCACCATCGACGACTTATCCTTAACCGAAATTCTTTGCGGGATAGCCTTTAACTTAAGCGGAGGCCGGCGGACGACATGCGGAGAAACCGCCGGAGCCCCGCCCCCGCCCGCCACGACAAACGCCGGAGACGACTTCCGCTTGCGGGCTTTTCCAGGCTGCCGAAGCACAATCCAGCAGGCCATAAGAATGAGTAATCCATGGACCAGCAGAGAAATAAACAAGCTACGCAACGACCGGGCATGCGGACGTGACATCACCATGGGCACGGAAGAAGACATCCATCCAGACTAACAAGATAGCCGCCGCCTCAAGGCACAGTCCCGTCAATCCTCACTCAGGCCAAAGCCTTGCCTTCGCCCCAGTGAAACCCCCTACGACCAGCAGCCGTTCAGCGTACGGGCTTGACGGTCATACCCGGAACCACCGCCGCTTTGGCGGGAACGGCCGTAGGCGTGCCCGTAGCGATGCCTGTCAGCATGACGACTTCGCCACCCGAGGCTTTGACGCATTCCGTCAAGAAATCACCCGGCTTCTTCTTGGTTGAAAAAATGTAAAGTTTGGGAGTCGTGCCGGTCTTGGCTCCCGTAAAAGTCGTGATCCATTCCTTCTCCCATTCTTTTTCCATCGGCTTACGATTATCGATGCCGCGACCTACGCCATAATTAGCGTCATCCGAGTAGACCACCAAAGGTGAGGGCTTCATTCCTTTCTCGACCTTGACGCCCTTGATCCGGAGTTGCGTCAGACCATAATCGTCGAAATCGGTAAAGACCACCAAGGCGTCATAAGCCTTCTCCTTGCGCAAGATATCCAACCATGCGCCTAATTTCCCAGACTGGAAATTACTGTCATATCGAGAGAAAATATTCTTACCAACGGCCGACAGGCGCTTGGGCTCCGTCACCGGCTTATCCCCGCCGCCCGGACGCTTGGGATTAGTATTAACCTTACGGGCGACGACATTTTTCTTATCCCGCATGAATTCATGGCCACCGACGACATCGCCGTCCTGAATCGTAATGGCCGGCTGTTCGTAGACAAAGACGTCCGCATCCGGAAAAGATTTCTTAATCTCTTCCTGTACCTTATCCAAGTAATCGATGAGCGAATCCGAGGAGTCGAAGTAGACGGCGATTTTCTGCGCGAAGATATTGGCGCCCATGACTGGCTTAGAAACAAAGTTCTTCCCGCCGCCGACGCCCATGCCCTTACCAGAGCCGATCCCGCCACCGGAGCCGCCCCCGAAGCCCTTGGAGGAGCCCCCTGCCATCATGCCGGAAACCATCGAGGCTGCAGAAGCCGAAGCCGGCATGTCCGGCAAAACGATGGAAGACGATGCGCTTTTCGAAGTGATCCGGGTCGTACTCTTGGAGAGCGTCTTCACGTTTTTAGGCTGAATCTTGTGCTGGAAAGTTTTGGCTTTTTCTCCTCCACTGCCGCCGCCCGCTCCCGTCGCGAAAGCATTGGATTCCTTCTTGGCGTTCGTCGTGACGGTAGAAATCACGAAGTAGGCCGCAATCATCACCAAGGCCAAGTGAATGCCGATGGAGATGGTCAGGCCCTCGCCGCCCAATCGACGCCAGAAATTAGGCCGTTTGCGCTTAGAGATCGACGCGTCTACGACAATCTCCGGACTGACCACGAACGGGTTGACGTCATCGGCAGGATTTGGGGCAGGAGGCGTTGGTACGTCTTCGTTCATCGGCTAGCGGGGTGAGGCTATGTTTAGCCCCGAAGGAAGTCCTTCAATCTCATTCTAATCGTTGCCCCTTACCGACCTTTTCAAGCAGGCAAAAAAATGGCTTGCGGCACTGCCCTCCCCCCTCTCATCTTCACCTCCCACTTATTGCAGGGTGGAGCAGCCCGGTTAGCTCGTCAGGCTCATAACCTGAAGGTCGTAGGTTCAAATCCTACCCCTGCACCCAATTTTATCCGTCTAATATTCAACTACTTAGCGGACTAAGGCCAGGTTTTCTCAATTTAGCCTTGTGCCAGGCAGGCCTAATTGCAGGATATCGGGTATTAACTTTGTCCTACGGGACAATGGGGTAAGTAAGATAAAGCAGTAAAAAACAGACGGCTTGCATAGGGGTATGCAAGCCGTCTCCTTTTTAGGAGCAAGCAACCGCCCTAAAACAAAAGCCCGACTCTTGTGAGCCGGGCTTTTTTGCGCCTATCAATGGCAACGGCGGTCAGCCGCCAGTCATCTTAGTAATCAGCGCGATCAACGGTAGGAACATCGCCAACACGATCGTACCGACGACGACGGCGAGGAACACGATGAGCACCGGCTCAATAATGGAAGTCAGTGCGGTCACGGCATTATCGACTTCTTCGTCATAAATATCAGCGACGCGGTTAAGCATCTCGGGCAGCTGGCCGGTCTCTTCTCCCACTTGGATCATGGAGGTCACCATCTGGGGGAAGACGCCCGATTGTTCTAGCGGCACGGAAAGCGGCTCACCATCACGGACGCGATCGTGGACGCGCTCGAGTGATTTAGCGATGACGACGTTTTCTAGGGTGTCGCGCGTAATGGAAATAGACTGCAAAATGGGGACGCCGGAAGCCATCAGCGTGCCGAACGTACGGGCGAAGCGGGAAACGGAAACAATCTGCACGAAGGTCCCGACCTTAGGTAAGCGGAAAATGGCCCGATCGAAGAGCTCCTTACCCTTATCCGTGGCCAGCCAGGATTTAGCGCCGAAGTAGAGACCGAAGAGCACTACTGGGGTGACATACCAGAAATCCGTGAGGGCACGCGAAATTCCGACGACAAATTGCGTCAGCGGCGGCAGGTTCATCTTCTGGGCGCTGAGTAATTTCTGGAAAGACGGCACGACCTTCACCATCAGGATGTAAACGATGATGATCGCCACGGACATGACCACGCCGGGATAGACCATCGCCGACTTCACCTTCTTCTGAATACGTTGGGCTTTTTCGCGGAACTTGGCCAGACGATCGAGCACCTTATCGAGCACGCCGCCCGCCTCACCGGCGCGCACCATGTTGACGAAAAGTTTATCAAACACCTTAGGGTGTGCCTGCAAAGCCTCGGAGAGGTTATTACCCTGCGAGACACTGGCGGCGATATCGGCCAAGACGGCCTTGAAGATTGGGTTACGTTCCTGCTTGTGGATTAACTCCAAAGCCCGAAGCAAGGGAAGCCCTGCCGTTATCAGCGTGGCCAGCTGCCGGGTCATGACGGTCACGTCATCCTGCGTGACCTTGCCACCGAAACCGAAACTCTTCTTGGCTGGAGCGGACGGGGCACCGGCCGCTGGCTTGGCGGCCCCGCTGTCGCCAACCAAAGTGGTGACCATCAGCCCTTTTGCCATGAGCTTCTGGCGGGCTTGACCGTCGTTGGCGGCTTCGATTTTACCTGCGGTCTGGGCACCGGTACGATCGATGGCGGTATACTTGTATTCGGGCATGAGCGTGAGTGGGGTAGAGAAAGGTTTAGGTGTATTTCAAGACTTCCTCGATGGAAGTAAGACCGTCGAAGATGCATCGAAGGCCGTCTTCCCGGAGGGGACGCATGCCGGTTTCGATGGCTTTCTGTTTCAAAACCAACGTCGGCGCCTTCTGGGTGATCAGCGTGCGCAGGTTGTCGTTGATGGTCATCAGTTCGAAAAGGCCCTGACGGCCACGGTAACCGGCACGATTACAATCGGGACAACCCTTGCCGAAGTAGAACTTCTTGTTCGTGATCTCGATGGCATCGACGTCGAGCATGTTGATCACCTCCTTGTCAGGCTCATAAGCAGTCTTACAGGTCTTACAAATCCGACGTAAGAGCCGTTGCGCCAAGATGCCCTCAAGCGAGGCGGAAATCAGGAAGGGCTCCAATCCCATGTCGATCAGACGTGTGACGGCTCCAGGAGCATCGTTGGTATGGAGCGTGGAAAGAACCACGTGACCGGTCAGCGAAGCCTGAACGGCGATCTGGGCGGTCTCTAAGTCACGGATTTCTCCCACCATGATCGTATCCGGATCTTGACGAAGGAAGGAACGCAGGGCGGCGGCGAAAGTCAGTCCGACCTGATGGTTGATGGGGACCTGCATGATGCCCTCTACTTCATATTCGACCGGGTCTTCGGCGGTCAGGATCTTGACGTCTTCCGTATTCACCTCGCGGAGGGCCGAATAAAGCGTGGTCGTCTTACCGGAACCGGTCGGACCCGTGACGATGAAGATGCCGTTAGGACGATTCACCATGGCACGGATACCTTCTTTGATGTCATCCTGCATCGAAAGCGCGTCGAGGCTCAGATTGACGACGGTCTTGTCGAGAATACGAAGCACCACGGATTCGCCAAACTGGGTCGGTAGCGTCGAGACGCGCAAATCAATCGCGCGTCCGCCGATGATCGTCTTGATGCGTCCGTCTTGCGGCACGCGACGTTCTGCGATGTTAAGAGAAGACAGGACCTTGACGCGGGCGATGACGGCTGAGGCCAGGTTCTTCGGCGGCGGCGCCATTTCATAAAGGGAACCATCGATGCGATAACGAATCCGGAACTGATCTTCGAACGGCTCGAAATGGATGTCAGAAGCTTTGGCCTTTACGGCTTCCTGCAAGACGAGGTCGACGAAGCGGATGATCGGCGCTTTGCTGGCTTGGCTTGCGGCATCTTCTTCGGCGACCGGACCTGCGCCTTCGACCTGCTCGAACTCGCCCAGCAAGTCTTCCATCGAGGAAGCCGCCGGCTCGCCATAAACCCGGATGACGCCCGCCTCGACCTGCTCGGGGTCGGCCACGGCAAACTCGATATCGCGCTGCAAAATAAACGTAAGCTCATTGACGGCCGCGGAGTTGAAAGGATCTTTCGCCAAGAGGGTCAGCTTCCCGGCTTCGTCCGCGACCGGCAAAACGACGTACTTATGAGCCTGGGCTGGCTTCAGCAACTTCATCAGCGCATCACCGACTTCAAGGGGTACCGACGAATAATACTGCACGTTCAAATGATCAGCCACCGATTGAAGCAACGTCGGGCGATCGGCCAGACCCGTATCGATCAGGCTGTCGGCATACGCCTTGCCGGTGGTAGAATGGGACTCCCAGATTTCATCGCTCTGCGAGGCGTCGACGAGGCCGGCCTCGAGGGCGATGTCACGAATTAAGTCACTATGATCGTCAAACATGAGAATAGGGTAAAAAAGGAGCTCTTAGCCGACGCGGTGGACGGCTTTCATGCGCTCACGCATGGCCTCGGGGTTATTACAATAAACAAGAACCTCTTCTTCCGAGACGATGCCTTGCGAGAAGAGGGCGAGCATGTCCCCATCGAGGGCACGCATACCACGGGAGCTTCCAGTCTCGATATCGCTCAAAAGTTGGAAGGTCTTATTATCACGTATTTTCGAGCCTATCGCATCCGTGCGAAGCATGATTTCGAACGCCGCGACGCGCTTACCATCCTTGGAGTGCAGAAGACACTGCGAGATGACGGCGCTGAGCGAAGATGCCAACTGGGCCCGGACTTGCTCGCGTGCATTGGCCGGAAAGGCGTCGATGATCCGATCAATCGTGCGGGTCGCGCCCGAGGTGTGCAAGGTAGCCAAAACTAGGTGGCCAGTCTCCGCCGCGGTGATCGCAGCTTCGATGGTCTCCAGGTCGCGCATTTCTCCAATCAGGATTACGTCCGGATCTTGACGCAAGGCCGCACGGATTCCCTCGGCGAAGGAGGGGAGATCGACGCCGACCTCGCGCTGCGTGACCATGCATTTCTTGTGCTCATGCGTGTGCTCGATCGGGTCCTCAATCGTGATGATGTGCCCTTGTTGGTTTTCGTTGATCCAGTTGATCATCGCGGCAAGCGTGGTCGACTTGCCAGATCCCGTCGGTCCCGTCACCAAAATGAGTCCGCGGGCGCGGTTGAGGACGTCTTTAATGACCGGCGGCAGGCGTAGTTGCTCGAGGGTGAAGACCTCGGCCGGCAGCAGTCGTAGCACCATTCCGTAACCACCATGGCTGCGGAAGGCGTTGACGCGAATGCGTGAGGGGTCTTTCAGGGCGAGGGAGAAGTCGCATCCTCCTTCGCGCTCCAAAACTGGAAGCTGAGCGGACGGAACGACGGACATCACCAGTCGGTTGGTGTCGCCCGTTGTGAGGGTCGGACCTTCAAGGGAAACCACATCACCGTTGACCCGGAGGCAAGGCGGACGACCCACATGAATGTGCAAGTCCGATGCGCCATTTTCAATCATGGCATCGAGCAGCTCATTCAGTTGATAAGGCATCGAGATTATGGGATGTCGTCCGAAACGGTGGAGCCGAGGACTTCTTCGATGGTCGTCATGCCGGAAGCGACCTTGCGCTGGCCGTCTTCGCGCATGGTGCGCATGCCGGCTTCCCGCGCCTTGCGGCGGAGGTCGACTAAGTTGGCTCCGGAATAAATCATTTCTTGGACTTCTTCGGTGATGACAAAAAGCTCGAAGACGCCACGGCGACCCTTGTAACCGCGATTACCGCATTTCTGACAACCCGCACCTTTCATCGGCGTCGCGCCTGCGATGTCCTGCACGGTCATGCCGATCGAGTAAAGTTCCTTGGCCGAGGGGGCGTAGGGCTGCGCACAAGATTGACAGACACGGCGCACGAGCCGCTGCGCCAAGGCTCCCCGCAAAGCGGCGGAAACCAAGAAGGGTTTGACGCCGATATCCACAAGTCGCGTCACCGCGCTGACCGAGTCGTTAGTGTGCAAGGTGGAGAATACCATGTGGCCCGTCAGTGCGGCGTTGATCGCAATTTCAGCGGTCTCCAAGTCGCGAATTTCCCCAATCATGACGATATTGGGAGCCTGACGAAGCATCGCGCGCAGCGCCGCCGCGAAAGTCATGCCCACGTCGCGCTTGACCTGGACTTGGTTGATGCCGGCCATCTGATATTCGACCGGATCTTCGACCGTGATGATCTTCCGGTCGGGCTTATTGATGTAGTTAAGCGCGGAGTAAAGTGTCGTAGATTTTCCGGAGCCCGTCGGTCCGGTCACCAGAAAGACGCCGTCAGACCCTGAAATCAGGCCCTGGAACTTAGCTTGGTCGTCGGCGAAAAATCCTAACTCTGGCAAGCCGAGCTTCAGCCCTTCCTTGTCTAGAATACGCATGACGATCGACTCGCCGTAAACGGTCGGCAGGACCGAGACGCGCAAGTCGATATCACGGCCCCCCGTGCGGGCCTGAATACGTCCGTCTTGCGGGATACGCTTTTCGGCGAGCGAAACTTCGGCCATCAGTTTCAGTCGGGAAATAATCGAAGCCTGCAGGCGCTTAGGCGGACCTTTCATTTCTTGCAGCACGCCGTCGATACGGAAACGCACGCGGAAACGTTTCTCTAGGGGCTCCAAGTGAATATCCGACGCCTTCCGGCGAATTGCGTCAACGATGAGCGAATTAACGTAACGGATGATCGGTGCGTCATCTTCTTTGACGTCGCCCCCTTGAGGTAGCTCCACCGAGATGCCGCCGTCTTCGGCCTTACCAAAGACATCTTCGTAAGAAACACTGACCTGTCCGCCGCTATAGCAGCGATGGATGGCTGCCTTCAAATCTTCGGGCGTGGCCAGCTTGGGGTTGAGGGCTAACTTCAAGACGCGGGAAAGCGAATCGAGGGTCTCCGTATCCAGCGGGTCAGAAATCGCGACCAACAACTCCGCCCCGTCCATCTGGAGGGGTAAAATGTTATGACGTTCAGCCTGTTCGCGGCCGATCAGCTTCAACAACTCCTCAGCGGGGGTGACCTGCTCGAGATTGACGACCTCCATGTCAAACTCCTGCCCAAGTGCCGCGGTGATCGCCGGCCATGCCACCTTCCCTCCCTCGACCACCTTAGCCAATAAAAGGGTGTCTGGGTTCTGGCCCTCTTTGACATCAGTCAGCGCGGCACGGGCCACGGCGATATCGGCAGGAGACACGAGTCCCTTGTCCTGAATGAATTGGATGACGAAATCGTCGGCGGTCGACACAGGTGGAGAATTCCGAGGTAAAAGCGGGGTGAGGCGTAGCACCCCCCGGAGAGGGGGACGGCTGGGGAAAATAAGGTAAATCAGCGAACCCTAGCCGCAATCGCAAATTAACCAAAATTTGACGGGGAGATTAAACTTTTATCTGTCGTAACAATTTTGTGACTTCAGCCCTTAAAAACTCCAGGCTACCGTCATTCCAAAGCACAAAATTAGATTTCTTAACCTTTTCTGAGAGAGGGAGTTGCGAACTAATTCTTTTTTTTGCTTCATGTAAACTCATCCCTCTGCCAGCTAAACGCTGAAGTTGGATATCATCAGAGCAAGCGATACAAACTATGACGCCAAAGCCTGCCTCTAAATTCTTCTCAAAAAGAAGCGGGACTTCGACCACGTAAGAGCGTGAGGCGTCAGCGGTCGCAAGCTTCCTCAGCCGCGCCACTTCGGGGTGGGTTACGGACTCTAGGAACGCCAATTCAGCCGGGTCGCTAAAAACCTTACTCCCGATCCAACTACGACTAGGACTCCCATCGGGTCCTAAACAATCTGAGCCCCACCTGGCTACCAGCTGACTGCGGCAAGGACCTGACATCAAAACCTGTCGCGCAAGAAGATCGGCATCGACATGGACAAAGCCGTGTTCGGCAAACAAAGCCGCCGCAGCGGATTTACCACAACCGATACCGCCCGTTAGCCCGATAACCATGACCTGATTAAAGCCCCCTGCCGTAGGGGGGCAAACCTCAAGCAGGACTTGGCGAAGATTGTGTCCCAGCCTCCGGCATCGGGTTCACCGCCGGAGCTTCTCGGGGTGGCGCGATGACGGGATTTCCTACGATTGGAGTCTGAATCGAGCCAGTCTTGATGATTTCCATCACATGGATGCCATCAAGGGTCTCATGCTCAAGCAGGGCTTCGGCGATTTTGCGATGGGCCTCGGAGTTTTCGCTCAGGACCTTTTCGGCGCGGGCAAATTGTTCATTCACAATCAATGCGACGGCTTGGTCGATACGGCGGGCAGTGTCATCACTGTAGGCCTGGCTCTGGGTCCGCGACATCTCACGCCCCAAGAAAGTGTGTTCAGAATTTTCTCCGAAAGCAATCGGACCAAGTTCGCTCATGCCCCAATCACAAACCATCTGCCGGGCCAAGCGGGTAGCCTGTTTGATGTCCGAAGAAGCGCCATTCGAGACGTCACCGGTGACCACACGCTCACCGATGCGCCCTGCCATGGCAGAGCAAATATAATTCAGCAGACGATGCTTCGAGTAGCCGAGAATATCCTTAGTGGGCACATACATCGCCATCCCTAAGGCACGACCCCGAGGAATGATCGTCACTTTATGCAGCGGCAATGAACCGTCATCGATGACCGCCTGCACGACGGCATGGCCGGCTTCATGGTAAGCGGTGCTGCGACGATCTTCTTCGTCCATGACTTTCTTTCGCTCACGGCCGAAGGCGATTTTATCCCGGGCCTCTTCCATGTCCGACATCTCGACCTTGTCGCGATTACGACGTCCGGCATGGAGCGCACCTTCATTCAAGAGATTAGCCAGATCAGCACCCGACATTCCGGTCGTGATACGTGCGACCCGCGCAAGATCCACGGAAGGGGCTAACTGAAAACGCTTAGCGTGCACCGCAAGGACAGCCTCGCGTCCGCGTAGGTCAGGAAGATCGACAAAGACCTGCCGGTCGAAGCGGCCGGGCCGAAGCAGCGCCGCGTCCAAAACGTCGGAACGGTTCGTCGCCCCGATCACGATTACCCCCGCCTGACCGTCGAATCCGTCCATCTCGACGAGCAAGGAATTGAGCGTCTGTTCGCGTTCGTCATTTCCGCCCCCGACACCAGTGCCGCGTTGACGACCGACGGCATCAATTTCGTCGATGAAGATGATGCAAGGCGCAAGCTTGCGGGCCTGCTCAAAAGTATCGCGTACACGGGCAGCACCCACGCCGACAAACATTTCGACGAAGTCCGAGCCGCTGATGCTGAGGAAAGGTACGCCAGCCTCGCCGGCGACCGCCCTGGCCAACAGCGTCTTACCGGTTCCGGGCGGGCCGACCATCAGGATGCCCTTAGGAATGGTGGCTCCGATTTTCGTAAAACGTTTAGGGTCGCGGAGAAAATCCACGATCTCCTTCACTTCTTCCTTCGCCTCGTCGCAGCCAGCAACATCCTTAAAAGTCGTCGTTTCTTTTTCGGTGGAATTCAACCGGGCACGTGTTTTGGCGAACTGCATCGCACCCCGGTTCGCGTTCTTAAGAAAGCGGTACATCATGAACAGCACGACTCCGGAAACTAGCAGCGTCGGCAGGACGTTATACAGGAACATCGTCCACCCGGTCTGCGCCGGAACTTCCTTGAAAGCGTCTTTCCCTACGGCGGCGCGAAGGGCTTCGAATTCTTTTTCCGTCAGGCGACCCGCCGCGATGAATTTGGACTTGTCGTTGGCGTCAGCCCCTTTCACCTCGAGCTCCCCCGCGACCTGATACCAACTGTCCGTTCCGCCCGACGGATCGGGCTTAACCGTCAAGGTCTTGATTTTCTTCTCTTGGGCCAAAGACAACACCTGCGAAACACCCAACTGCTGGATGGAGCTAGTCGGCGGGCTGGCGAACTGCAGCAAGGCCACCACGGCGGCCATGATCAATAGCCAGACAAGAACTGGCTTACCATTCATGCGTGGTCCGTTTTTATTATCATCCGGCTGGTCGTTTTGACTCATTGGCAGAGGTTTTAACTTACTCAGGGATGAAGCCAAGTCAATCGGAGAGCCCCCTTAACCGGCCCAGACAAGCGAACGGCTTCGGCCGGTGGCAGACCAGGCACCCATACGATGGTCCCCCGGGCGAGCACGACCGGCAGGGCCGCCCTCAGTTCCACCGGAATCTTGCGATTGATGAGCAAGTCAGAGACCTTGGCCGAACCAGGCGCACCGAGCGGATGATAGCGATCCCCATCGGACTTTCCCCGCCACATCAAACCCTCCAAGGGGGCATTAAGATAGGCTACCCGATCTGGCGGAATATCGCCACGGGACAGTTTAGACCAGAGCGCTTCATCAATATCGACACGCTCGGCCAAGAGCCCGCATTCGTCGTCCGTCACGCCTTCGACCAGTGGACGCTCCGAAGATCCCAATGACTGTGCGGACAAGGGTAACAGCGTTAATTGATGTGCCTGCACCCGCACGATTCTTCCCCGCACGGCAGACTGGGCTGCTTCGCCTGAACGGATGGCCGAGACCAGCGGAAGCAATGAAGCTAAGCCTGGTTCCGCAATGCCGTGGTAATAAAGAAATTGGCTCAACGCCTCACGGATCAGCGCCTCCGGCCTACCCTTCAAGGCTGCGATGGGCATCGCGCCTTCGACCTCCACAACACACCCGAGCTCTTCAGCCCAAGTCGCCAAAGCGGCTTGGGCTTCGCCGAGGATGCGGGAAGATCTCGCAAAACCCTGCCGATAATCCCGGCCAAGCGCAGACTCACCTCCGTCTTTCAGCCAGATTCGCACGCGATTACGGGCAGCGACCGGCAAGACGTTCGTGGTATCCTCACGCCAAGCCAGGCCCAACGTTTTCAATGAAAACAACAACTCTTCTTTAGTGAGACCAGCGGCGACGAGCGGGCGCCACCGACGATGGCCATCCCGGAATATCTGTAAGGCTCGCGGCGCAGAAAGACCGGACAGGCCTGCACCTCGAGCCAAACGCAGAAGCAACGTTTCAACGACATCGTCAAGGTGATGTGCCGTACACAGTAAATCGAAACCCAGCAGTTTACGCTGCGCAGTGAAAAACGCGTTCCGAGCCTCGCGTAATTCAAGCTCCGAAGCCGGACCGGAAAACTCACGTTGGTCGCTTTTACAAGGCACCCCAAGCAAAGCGCAGAAGTCTTGGACAAATCGGGCATTTTCGGCGGAGTCTTCCCCTCTGACTCGATGATCGAAGTGCAACACCACCAAGCGTGAACGCAAAGCTACATCCGCCCAAAGGGCACAAAGGAGGTAAATGGAATCTGCGCCGCCGGAAACAGCGACGGCGATTGGACCGCCCCGATCAGCAGGCAATGCGGGCAACCGCTGAAGCCGCCCGGCAGCTGCGCGTAAAATCTCGGATGGTGGCAGAATCGCCGGCACGACTTCAAACTAACGCCGGCAGAGCCACTGCCAACACTAAGCGACGCTCAGAAGGACAAGGTTTCTTTACCATACCAGCGGCGGAGGGCCTCTGGAATCCGGACGGAGCCGTCGGCTTGGAGATTATTCTCCAAGATGGCCGCCAACACGCGCGGAAGACCCAAGGCCGAACCGTTGAGCGTGTGGACGAACTCTGGCTTCCCGTCCTTCGGCCGGAACCGTATCCCCGCGCGGCGGGCCTGGAAGTCGGTGAAATTGGAGCAGCTCGAGACTTCCAGCCAGCGTTTCTGACCACCTGCCCAAACTTCAAGGTCATACTGCTTACTGTGCGAAAAACCAATATCGCCAGCACAAATCAATAATACACGGTAAGGCAGGTTAAGTTTCTGCAGCAAGCGTTCAGCATCCCCGCGCAGTAATTCCAATTCATCAAAGGATTTTTCCGGGTGCACCCATTTGACCAACTCGACCTTATCGAACTGGTGCAAACGATTCAGGCCGCGCACGTGCGCGCCCCAACTACCCGCTTCGCGCCGGAAACAGGGCGTGTAACCACAACGCTTCACGGGCAAGGTGTTTTCCTCGAGGATTTCATCGCGGAAGAAATTCGTGACCGGCACCTCAGCCGTCGGAATCATATAAAAATCGTCGACCTGCGCGTGGTACATCTGGCCTTCCTTGTCGGGCAATTGCCCAGTCGCCGTCGCGCTCGCCGCATTGACCATCAAAGGCGCATGGACCTCCGTATAACCTGCGCTACCAGCCTCCTCCAAGAAAAACTGGATGAGGGCCCGCACCAGACGGGCCATATCACCGACATAGAAAGGGAATCCGGCACCAGTCACCTTGACGCCTCGCTCGAAGTCGATCGCCTTGCTGAACCAAGAAATATCCCAGTGCGGCTTGGCGGCGGAGGAGACGAGCTGAGCCTGATCACCCCAAGTCAGGACGACTTGATTATCGGCTTCGGTGCGCCCTTCGGGCACGGTGTCATGAGGAATATTAGGGACGGTCAAACAGGCGGCCTTCCAGATCTCTTCTACTTCCGCGACCTTTTTTTCCAGTTCTTTGGCTTTTACTGAAAATGCTTTCATCTCGGCGAGCTTGGCCTGGAAATCCGGCGAACCCTTCGGCATCGCAGCCATGTCTTTGTTCGCAGCATTCTGCGCCGAACGAACGGATTCAAATTCGACCAAGGCGTGGCGGCGTGCCTCATCGGCGGCCAAAACAGCGGCCAGATCTACCTGAAATTTTTTTCGCGAAACGCCCTTTCGGACGAAGTCGATTTGCTCACGTAATAATTTTGGGTCCAACATGGGGTGACATTGCCCAAATCCCCTACCCGAGAGCAACGGGGAATTATCGCCCTCGCTGGATTCGGCCGGCCAGGAAGCGGCTCACCCAGAGCACGGTCGCGCGTTCGACCCCGCTGCCCCCCAGCTTGAGCGTCTTGCCCCCTGCGACGGCGACCTCGAGCTGATAGGTGGTCGTGTAGGAGTTACGGCCGCGACGGGAAACTTCGGCAAGGCGGCAGGAAAGAACGTCATCCCAGGCGGCCGACTGGGTCCCGTAGACCCCCAGTGCGCCGGTACGGATCGAGAACTTACCTCCGACGCGTTCGACGACGCAGCGACCCGCCGCCGCCATCACCGTCACGGCAATGAGGAATATGGACCCGGCCAAAAAAGGCAGGCCGAAGAGCGACATCCACAGATTGAACTCCCCTTTAACTATCTGAGTGCCGTAGATGCCGCCGAGCGATCCCCCAGCCCAGAAAAGAGTGAACGGCACCAGGAAGAAGGCCACGCAGCTGCGCATCGATAGTGTCAGCCGGAATCCGTCCATGCCCTCTTCGAGCTTCACGCCCTTTGGCAAGGTAAGTTCGGGCGCGATATTACGACGCCCGAATGGAATCGCCGCCTGGCAAGCAGCGAGTGGATGAGGCTTCTCGCAGAAGCGGCAGACCGCGAGACCCTGCGCCGGCGCGAGGTCGGCCGTCTCGATTGGTAATCCGCAATCTGGGCAGTGGAATTCCACGAACTATTCTTAATATGCTACCACGTGGCGTGGAAAGTAAACCTTCCAATTAAGATTGAGGAACACGCAGTTCCTGCATCCACTCCCAGCCTATGACCGAAACCAAGAAAGACGCCTCTGCTCCCGCTCCCGACACCTG
>CAILOT010000089.1:0-2446 GCA_903835965.1 uncultured Opitutia bacterium | reverse complement strand
GTCATACCACCGACGAGCACGAGTTCATCGACCTGGCTCATCTTGAGTTCGGCATCTTTTAAGCAAGATTCAAAAGGCTTACGCGTGCGCTCGGAAAGGTCATCGCAGACCTTCTCCATCTGAGCACGTGAAAGCGTGACATTAAGGTGCTTGGGGCCGGAAGCATCGGCCGTGATGAACGGCAAATTGATATCGACGGAATTGGAAGAAGAGAGGGCGATCTTGGCCTTTTCAGCTTCTTCCTTCAGACGTTGTTTCGCCATCGGATCTTTCGAGAGATCGATGCCGGACTCGACGCGGAAGCCGTCAATGAGCCACTGGATAAGACGCTCGTCCCAGTTATCGCCACCCAGTTCGGTGTCGCCGTTGGTCGCCTTGACTTCAAAGACGCCGCCGCCGATTTCGAGAATGGAGACGTCGAAAGTGCCGCCGCCCAAATCGTAGACGGCGATTTTTTCATCGCCCTTCTTGTCGAGGCCGTAAGCCAAGGAGGCCGCGGTGGGCTCATTGACGATACGCAAGACCTCGAGCCCAGCGATTGTGCCGGCGTCCTTGGTAGCTTGGCGCTGCGAGTCATTGAAGTAAGCGGGCACCGTGATCACGGCCTGCGTGACCTTCTCGCCTAGGTAGGCTTCGGCGTCGGCCTTAAGCTTAGCCAAAACCTTGGCGGCGATTTCTTCGGGCGCAAACACGCGAGGCTTGCCTTCGACTTCGCATTCGATGGCGGCATCGCCGTTCTTACCCTCGACGACCTTATAAGGAAGTTTGGAGGCGATGTTCTTTACCTCGGCGAACTTACGTCCGATGAGGCGCTTGGCCGAGAAGATCGTATTCTTGGGATTGGTGACCGCTTGGCGCTTGGCGGCCTGACCGACGAGGATGTCGCCGGTCTTGGTGAACGCTACGACGGAGGGCGTGGTGCGTGCGCCTTCCGAGTTCGCGATGACTACTGATTCGCCTGCTTCCAGGACGGCCATACAGGAGTTGGTGGTGCCGAGGTCGATGCCGATGATTTTACTCATATGATAGATAGTTGGTGTGCATCCTTATGGCAGGGCATGTGCCAATAAGAAAAAGCCTGATAATCGCAGATTTAGGGATTAAAGCCCATAAAACACCCGGTCGACACTGAGGCATTATGACAAACTGTCTCACCTTGATTGACCGATTGACGCTTGAGGCTTCACCGTTGCCCTTGGGAAGCGGTTTAAGTAATTAGACCCTCCCATGTCGGACCGTCTCGACCAATCCATCCGCCTTCGTCGGCTTCGTGCTTCGGCCGGAATCCGGGCGATGCTCGCCGAGAATACCGTCGAACCGCGCCACCTCATTCAGCCGATCTTCGTGACCGAAGGTAGCGAGCCAGAGCCTATCGCCTCCTTGCCTGGAATCAGCCGCACCCCCCTTTCACAGCTTGCCGCCAAGTGCGCCGAATTGCAGCTCCTCGGCATCCATGGCGTCGCCCTCTTTCCTAAGGTAGACCCTACTCGTAAAACCGCCGAAGGTGCGGAAGCGCTCAACCCTTCGAACCTCGCATTGCGAGCGATTCGCGAAGTGAAGCAAAAGACTCCCGGCACGGTGATCTTCGCGGATATCGCCCTCGACCCTTACACCACCCACGGACACGACGGCATCCTTAACGATGAAGGGACGGACGTAGATAATGACCGCACCGTCGAAGCGCTCGTGAAGATGGCGCTTTTCACCGCCCAAGCTGGCGCCGATTTCGTCGCCCCTTCCGACATGATGGATGGCCGAGTAAAAGCCATTCGCCATGCGCTCGATCTCGCAAACCACACGCGCACCGGAATTCTCGCCTACTCTGCCAAATATGCTTCCGCTTTTTATGGCCCCTTCCGCGACGCGGTAGGCAGTGCCCGCAAGCCCGGAGCCGCCCCCATTTCAAAGGCGACCTATCAGATGGATCCGGCCAATCGCCGTGAAGCCGCCCGCGAGGCAATCTTAGACACCGAAGAAGGTGCCGATATCCTGATGGTGAAGCCTGCCGGTACCTACCTCGACATCATCCGCGACCTGCGCGAGTCGACGAGCCTCCCCATCGCCGCCTATCAGGTCTCGGGAGAATACGCCCAATTGCATGCCGCTGCCGAGAAAGGCTGGCTAGATCTTGGTGCCACGCGCGACGAAACGCTTTTAGCCATCCGCCGCGCCGGAGCTGACGTGATCCTGACGTACTTCGCCGAAGCTTACGCGCGCGACTTTTCGGCGAAGAAGTAAAGCTATGAACGTGGGGCGTCTCACCTGCGGCCTAGCCGCCATCTTCGCACTGATTGGTCCGGGCTTGCTGCTTCGCAACGTTAACCTCACTGAATCGGGATTACTGGTAGCCGACCTGGCACTGGCACTATGGTTCGTCTCACCCTTTGTCCTGGTCGCGCTGGCGGTCCGCTCCGACAAATTTTCGGCCATCGGCGCCCTCATCGCG
>CAILOT010000088.1:0-27331 GCA_903835965.1 uncultured Opitutia bacterium | reverse complement strand
TTCCATTCGCCGACGGGTTTTTCGACGCTATCGCCTGGACGGCCGATCTTATAGCCGCGGACCTTGCCAGTCTTTTTATCCTTCAATTCGGTACCCTCTTTGACCGTGGCACCATTCCAAAAATAGAAATCACCTTGGTGATCATGCATGCCTTGGCATTCGATGCTCTTGGGCCAGACCGCATCGGGGGGCGTCATGTGCACGACGACGCCCGTGTTGCCCGCTTTAGTGAAGCGCCACTCGACCGTGAAGCGATACTGCTTATAGCTTTTTTCGGTCCGCAGAAAGCCGCTGGGCTTGCCGACGCAGGCGAGCAACCCATCCTTTATAGACCAAGTATCTTTGAAGCTGTCGGCCGGAAAGGCTACCCAGCCGGCGGTGTCCTTGCCGTTAAAAAGTTCGGTCTTGGCGCTGGGCGTGGTCGCGTCGGCGGCGAAGGCATTGACGGTGGCCGACGTAAGCAGGGCGGCCAACAGGGATAGGCGGAGAAGGGGCATGCCCCGAACGTATGATTCCATGTCGGGCTTTGAAGTCTAAACGCCGAATTTAAACGGCGTTAATGTGTCATTTATCGCTTAGGCCATGATGCCCTTGACCACCTTGCCGGCGATGCCAGTCAGGCGTACGTCCAGGCCTTGGTATTTCACGTTCAGGCGATGATGATCGATGCCCATCAGGGCCAGCATGGTCGCATGCAGGTCGTGCACGTCCACGACGTTTTCCACCGCGTTGTATCCGAGCTCATCGGTCGCCCCGTAAGTCGTGCCGGCCTTGACGCCGCCGCCAGCGAGGAAGACCGAGTAGCCGGCGATGTGGTGATCGCGTCCCGTACCTTGACCCATCGGCGTGCGTCCGAATTCTCCGCCCCAAAGGATGAGTGTGTCGTCGAGCAGGCCGCGTTGCTTTAGGTCGTTGATTAGCGCTGCTGTGGCCTTGTCGACATCTTCGGCGCCCATCTTCATGCCGTTGTCGAGATTGCCATGGAGGTCCCAGGCGCGGTGATAAAGTTGGATCATGCGGACACCGCGTTCGGCGAGGCGACGTGCCATCAGGCAATTCGAAGCGAAGGAACCGTCACCGATTTCTTTAATGCCATAAGCTTCGATCGTCTTGGCCGATTCGTTCTTGAAATCGAGCAGCTCCGGCACGCTCGACTGCATCTTGAAGGCCATTTCGTATTGGGCGATGCGCGTGGCGATTTCCGGATCGACGGTCTCTTCCGCCAGCTGACCGTTGAGGCGGCGAATCTCATCGATGACCTGACGTTGGGTGCTTTGGCAAACGCCATCAGGGTTGCCGATGTAGTGGACGGCTTCACCTTTGGATTGGAACTGGATGCCTTGATACTTGCTCGGCAGCACGCCGCTGGACCATTGACGGGATGAGATGGGTTGCTGGCCGGTGCGGCCAGTGGAGGTCAGGACGATGTAGCCAGGTAGGTTTTCGGATTCAGCACCGAGTCCGTAAAGTAGCCACGAGCCCATGCAGGGGCGACCTTTAATGATCGAGCCGGTATTAAAGAAAGCATGTGCCGTGTCGTGGTTAATCTGTTCGGTCTTGAGCGAACGTACCACACACATTTCGTCGGCGATGCTACCGAGATGCGGAAAGATATCGGTGATCTCGGTGCCCGACTTGCCCCATTTCTTGAACTCGAAAGAGCCGCCCCGCACTTTGAGGACGGCGTTCTGGAGTTGGGCGATCTGTTTGCCCTTCGTGAAAGATTCGGGAAAGGCCTGGCCGTGGAGCGCCTTTAGCACCGGTTTATTGTCGAAAAGTTCGAGGTGCGGCGGACCTCCGGCCATGCAGAGGAAGATAACGCGCTTGGCTTTGACGGGTGAGTGGGGGGATTGCAGGACGCCCTTGGAGAATTGTGCGGCCTGTAATCCGCCGACGCCGGCCTTCGCGGCGAGCATGGCGAAGGCGGTGCTGCCGAGTCCGTAGGCACTCTTGGTCAGGAAGCTCCTTCGATTGATCGATAGGGCGTGGGCGATAGGATCGTAAGGTTTCATGGATTAGTAGCGGGTGATCGCCTCGTGGGAGTTAAGGACGACGCGACAGAGATTCGTCCAGGCCGCAAGTTCCGCCGGTTCGCCGGTGGGCATGGGGCTGAAGCCGACCTTCATCAGCTTGGTGGCATCGGCGGGGTTGTTCTTATAATAGGCCGTCTGATCGGAAATTAGCTTTTCTAGCGAAGGACGCTCGCTGGCTTTGATGTCGCGGCCCATCGCGAGTCGGAAAGCTTGGCTGAGCCGGTCGGTGCCGGCGGGGGAGGCGAGTAGCCGTGTCGCCATCGCGCGGGCGGCTTCGACGAACGTCGGATCGTTGAGCAACGTGAGCGCCTGTTGCGGCGTGTTGCTGTAGTTGCGTAAGGCCGTGCACTCGTCGCGCGCCGGGGCGTCGAAGTTGATCAGCATCGGGTGGAGGAACATACGTTGCCAATGCATGTAGAGGCCGCGGCGCCATTGGTCCGAATCTTTGCTCGCCACATACGTGCGGTTTGGGAACTGCATGGGCTCGTAATAGCCTTCGGGTTGATAAGGTTTCACGCTTGGTCCGCCGATGTCGGAGGTGTTGAGCAGGCCGGCGATGGCCAGGGCGTTGTCGCGGACGAATTCGGCGTCCAAGCGGCGCGGATTCTGTGAGGCCAGTAGGCGGTTATTGGGGTCGGTTTCCTTCAGCTCGGGACGCAGGCTGCTGCTTTGGCGATAGGTGCGGCTGGTGACCATCAGGCGTACCATATTTTTGATATCCCAGCCGTGGTCGCGAAACTCGAGCGAGAGCCATTCCAGAAGTTCGGGATGCGAGGGCATCTCGCCTTGCGAGCCAAGGTCGTCGAGGCCGGCGCTGAGGCCGCTGCCGTAAAAGATCTGCCAGAGACGATTCATCACGGTCCGCGAAGTGATGGGGTTGTCTTTGGAGGTCAGCCAATCGGCGAGATCGAGCCGGGTAAGACGTTTCCCCCCGGTACTTTCGCGACGTCCCGGCAGGAACGATGGCGTGGTCGGCAGGACGACCGGCCCGGATTCGTCGAGGAAGTTGCCCCGAGGTAGGACGCGTACCGTGAGCGGCGCAGTCGCTTGGGTGACCATCGACCAAGTGAAACCATCGGTGTGCGAACGTTTGAGCAGGGTCAGTGAGCGGATCTTTTCGAGTGCCGGACGGTCGGTGGCACGAGAAGACAAGTAGCTGGCGACAGAAGCTGACGAGAGTTGTCTGGACTTGATGGCTTCGAGGTTGGAGGCCGAAGTGATCTTAAGCGGTTCAGGGCCGCTGAGGGGCGAAACGGAGACCTTAAATGTCAGCGCGATGTTGCTGTCGAAATGAACCACGAACTTTTCCTCAGGCTTCAGTTTGACCGGCGAATCGAGCAGCCAGACCGCATGCACGTCGGCATCAGGCATTTTGAGCGTCCATCCCGTATTGATGTCGGTGAATTCAACTGAACTACTGTAGCGAGCCTGACGAGGGGAAGCATCGGCGAGGAAGATGCCCAGATTGCGCTCTTTGCCTTTGGTATCTAAGACACCAAGCCGGACGGAGATCTTGGCGGTGGTATCAATGGCGACGGAGCCTTTTGCGATGTCGACCCGGACGGAAGCGACGGGAGTGGTGATGTCCTGGAGCGTGACCGCAAGGTCTTCGCCAGCGGCGACGCCCTTGGCCATCTTAATGGCATCGCCAGCGGCAAATGCGGTCGGCATGGGGACCGCGGGCTTGGCCGCAGGTTTCGCGGCGACAGACTTCGTCGGAGTCGTTTTTGCAGGTGCCTTCGAGGCCTTTTTCATCGCGGCGGCGGAGGTGGGTGAGGCAGCCTTATGGAAGAACTTGCCTGCTGGGCTGATTAGGCCGGAAGGATGGGCGGCGAGGAATTGCGAAGTTTCATTCTGCCAATCCCCGAAGTCGGCGAGCGCTTGGGAGTTGGCTTTTAAATCCGACAGAATTTTAGCGTAGGCGACGCTGAGATCGGACTGAGCTTGGGCGTCCTTTTTGCTCAGGTAAGCGTTTTTAATCCGTACCTCTGGGTAGAAGGGGTAATCATTGCCGACGCCTTTGAGTTCGGGTTCGGGCGTGTAGTTATAATCCGCGTAGACGCCCCATTGTTTGACGTCGGCGAAGAACGCCTGCAGCGAGTAAAAGTCGGCCGATTTGATCGGGTCGAATTTATGGTCGTGGCATTCCGCGCAACCGAAGGTGCTGCCTAGCCAGGCGTTGGAAACGGAGCGCACGCGCTCCGCGCCGTATTTCGCGAGGTATTCTTTGGCTTGGGCGCCGCCTTCGCGGGTCATCATATTCAGCCGATTGTACCCGCTGGCGACGAGTTGTTCTTCGGTGGGGTTAGGTAAGAGATCGCCGGCCAGCTGTTCGCGCGTGAAGACGTCGAACGGCTTGTTGGTATTGAAAGCGTTGATGATGTAGTCGCGATAGGGGAAGATGCGCTGGTTTTGGTCGCCGTGGTAACCGACCGTGTCGGCGAAGCGGGCGATATCGAGCCACCAGACCGCCATGCGTTCGCCGAAGTGCGGGGACGCGAGCAGCCGGTCGACCTGTTTTTCGTAAGCGTCAGGGGAGTGGTCCTGTACGAAGCCCGCGATTTCTTCCGGGGTGGGTGGCAGACCTAGAAGGTCGAGCGAAGCGCGGCGGAGCAGGCGTTCCTTGGAAGCTTCGGCCGACGGTGCGATTTTCTTTTCCGCAAGTTTGGCTCCGACGAAGGCATCGATCGGATTCTTGCCGCTTTCTGGCAGCTTTGGAACGATCGGTGCTTCGAGCGGTTTGTAGGCCCAATGGGGTTCGTAGACGGCGCCTTGGGCGACCCAGCGTTTGAAGAGCTCTTTCTGGGCGGCGGTAAGTGTTTTGTGCGATTCCTTGTTCGGCATCACATCATCTTCGTCTTGGGTGAAGAGACGTTTGATGATTTCGCTTTCGTCAGGTTTGCCCGGGACGATGGCGATGGCTCCGCTCTTGCCGGACTTAAGGGCGAATTCGCGGATATCTAGACGCAGCTCGCCTTTGCGCGATTTCGCGTCGAAGCCGTGACAGTGGAAGCAGGTGTCCGACATGATCGGACGGATGTCGCGGTTGAAGCGAACAGTGTCGGCAGGTTCGCCGGCACCGTAAAGGCCGACAGCAAGCAAAGGTGCGACGAAAGGCAGGACGCGCATGGGGGTGTCTTTATGACAACCCTGCGACCTATGGGTTTCAATGGATTTCCTTAAAAAACTCAGCGTGCCTGCCAATTGACGGCATCAATGACCACGTAGCCTTTAGCGCCTTCGTTACTCACGCGGACTTGGGCGGCTTGAGTGTCGGAGAAATCGTAAATACCGAGGGAAACGAGCCCATCGGCGGGTCCTTTGGTAAGGTTGACCACGACATCGGTTTGGCCGTTGGCGTGAATGATCCGGATCGGGGTGTTGGTCGCACGATTGGCGTTGGGGACGACGGCCATGAAGACTTCATATTTGCCTGCCTTGGGGAGTTTGGCCTCGAAGGTGGCGGTGGCGGGTCCGTTGGCGCCCTTATTGTCATGACGATAGCCTTCGCCGTGGAAACCTTTGCCGGCCCGACTCATCGCCCAATGGCCGGTGAGTTTCGCCTCCGCATCGTCGACGGTGGTGCCCGGGAGACGTTTGGCGACGGCGTGGTCGTCTTCCATCGGCGGGTATTTGGAAAGGTCGACCGGCTTGCTCAACACCTGCCCGTCGGCGAGTAATCTGGCTTTGAGATCGGCGTACGAAATATCCTGTACGGCGATCTTGCCGTCGATGGCCATGACGGCGGCGGTGGCGGCGGATTGTCCGAGAATCATGAAAACGGGCTCCATACGGATTGAGCCGTAGGCGATGTGTGTGGCGCTGCAGGCCACAGGTACGAGCAGGTTCGCGGCTTGGCCTTTCTTGGGCGTCAGGCTGCCGTAGGCGATTTCGTATGGCCCGCGTGGCGAGACACCGATGTCGCCTTCGTTTTGCACGAAACCTTCCGGAGTGACGTAGCGCTGGGTGTTGTGCGAATCGATCATGTAGGAACCCATGCCCACGGAGTCAGGCGTCGGTTTCACTTTGGTGAGTTCGTTTTCAGTCATGACGAAAGCTCCCATCATCCGGCGCGCTTCGCGGACGTAAATCTGGTGCGACCAGTTACCGTTATCCTTAAATTCGTCTTTGGGCAGGCCCCAGGTATTCATCTTTTCGCGGACGTCGGCGGGGACGCGTGGATCGGTGCAGATGAAATAGAGGAGGCCTTTCTGGTAGGTCTCATGTTCCGTGATAATTTCCTTCCGCCTTTCGTAGCTGGCTTCGGGGTAATCGTAATTGTAACCAATGTTATCAAAGCTGAAGCCGCCGTGATTATTCGTGTCGGTCTTGCCGTTGGGGATTAGATCGAACTTCCCGAAAGTTTCCTTCCAGCCGGCGGTGTAGGCACGGGCGAGGACTTCGTATTGCTTCGGGTCGTAGCCGACTGGAGCCGTGAAAGGGATACGGTTTTCAGGGACGTCGGTCAGACACATCCGGAAGCAATAGGCCTGGACGCGGTGGTCGGCTTCGCCTTTGGGCGTCGGGGGTACCGGGGTGACGCGTGCGACGACGCCGCTCTTGGGGTCCCCCGGCGTGTTGTAGGCGCTGATCTCGCTGGCGAGTACCCCGAAGTGGTGACGGTGGTGCAAAACGCCTACCTGTGAGCCATTATGCTTTTCGTTGAATTCGGCATTCGCTTCGCGACCGACATGATAAGAAACCCCGGCGGCGGCCATGAGGTCGCCTTCATAGGTTGCGTCGATGAAAACCTTTCCGGCGAAGGACTTACCCGAGAGCATCGCGATCGAGGCAATCCGACCGTTTTCAAGGCGGACGCCATTGGTGCGATCGAGCCATTCGTCGCGGAGGACCGGGATTGCGAATTCTTTGACGTAATCTTCGAAGACTTTTTCCGCGATGCTGGGTTCAAAGATCCACATGGTGCGCTCTTCTTGGTCCATGGCCACCGTGCCTTGCCCCTTATTGCCGAAGGTCTCGCGCTTCTGGTGCACCCAAGTTTCCGGCTTTTGATAATACTGCCAGACGCGGTGATAGAAGTTGCGGGAGAGACCTCCGATGACGGATTTATCTCCGCTATCCGTGTAGCCTAGACCCCCGCTGCTTAGGCCGCCGAGGTGTTTATCCGGGCCGACGATGACGACTGTCTTGCCCATCTTCTTGGCTTGGACGGCGGCGATGACGCCGGCCGAGGTGCCACCGTAGATGACGACATCATAAGTTTCCTCGGCAAGGAGCGTTGAGGTTAGAAGGATGGCGAGAAGAAGGCGGCGAAACATGGAAGGGGCAGGTTGGGGATAAACTTTCTAGGCCTCGCTCAGCGGTTGGCGCATTCCTTCGCAATGAAGTTGAGCATCGCGAGACGGGCGGGGTCATCGAGGTTACGGATGTTATGGCCGACGCTGCCGTGGTCGCGGTCATCGATGCGCAGTGAATAGTTTTCGGCGTGACCGGCGGCCTTGAGCGTCGCCACGAAGAATTGGTTTTCTTCGGCGCGGCTGATCATATCGTTCTGCGCATAAAGCGTGAGCACGGGCGGCAGGGCTTTTTTGACGTAGAAACAAGGAGCGGCCTCGTCGGAGGTGATGGCGTATTTGGACTGTCCGCGTTCTTCCCGTACCGTGTAGTGGGTGAAGATCTGTCCGCTGACCTGGGCGATGCCGGCGACCGAGCCTAAGGTGAGACCATACGGCTTGAGGCGATCGGGATCAAAGCCGACCAGCAAGGCGAGGTAACCGCCCGCGGAGTGGCCACCGATGAAGACCTTATGTGGGTCACCCCCAAATTCAGCGATATGCTTGACCGTCCACGCGAAGGAAGCCGCGGCGTCATCGACATAAGCTGGGTAGACGACCTTGGGGCTGAGACGGTAGTTAGGCGTAACAGTGGCGACGCCACCTTTGGCCAAGCTTGCAGCCACTTCGTGGACGTATTCCGAAGGCATGTCTTTGTCGCCACGTTTAAGTCCGCCGCCATAGAACCAAACCAGCGTTGCAAAGCCTTTGGCATCGGTCGGTGCGGTGACGTCCAACTTGCAGCGTTCGCGCTCGTAATCGCTCAACTCGTCGCCGGACTTATAAACGATATCACGCGACAGATGAATCGGGTGTTCGGTGGCGGAAAATCCGAGGGTAGTGCCGCAGAGCAGCCAGAGGAAGCCTCTCATTTAGGCGATGATTCCTTTGACGATATTGCCGTGCACGTCCGTGAGTCGGTAATCTCGCCCGGCATTACGGAAAGTGAATTCCTCGTGATTGAAGCCCAGCAGGCGGAGGATTGTGGCGTGCAGGTCGTGCACGTGGACGACATCCTTGGTGGCCTTGAAGCCGAATTCATCGCTCTCGCCGTAGACCGTGCCGGCTTTGACGCCGCCGCCGGCCATCCACATCGTGAAGCCGTGGCTGTTGTGGTCGCGGCCGTTGATCTTGCCCGCGTTGGAGCCCGGAGTCGGAAGTTCAACGGTCGGGGTGCGGCCGAATTCGCCGCCCCAGATGACGAGGGTTTCGTCGAGCATGCCCAGGCGTTTGAGGTCGGCGAGCAAAGCAGCGATGGGTTGGTCGGCTTCGAGGGCGAGGCGCTTATGGTTCTTTTCGATATCATCGTGGCTGTCCCATGGTTGGCCGGCGCCATGCCAGAGTTGAATGAAACGCACACCACGTTCGGCGAGGCGGCGGGCGATGAGGAATTGGCGGCCGAGGGTGGTGTCGCCGTACATCTCGCGGGTCTTCTCGGATTCGCGGCCGACGTCAAAAGCATCGGTGGCTTCGAGCTGCATGCGATAAGCCATCTCGAAGGATTGGGCGCGGGCTTCAAGGGCGGCGTCCATGGGGCGCGTGGCTTGGTGAGCGGCGTTGAGTCGGGCGAGTAAGTCGAGTTGCTTGCGTTGCGCGGGGCGCGATAGGCCGTGGTTGCGGATGTTCTCGATCAGCTCGTCGACGTTACGCTTCGACGTGTCGACGTAGTTCCCTTGGTAGACTCCGGGCAAGAAGCCGCATTGCCAGTTTTGGGTTTCTTGGATCGGGAAGCCGCCAGGGCACAAGGTCATGAAGCCTGGAAGGTTTTCGTTTTCGGTGCCCAATCCGTAAGTCACCCATGAGCCCATGGAGGGTCTGACTTGGCGGGCTTCGCCGCAATTCATGAGCAACAAGGAGGGCTCGTGATTAGGGACGTCGGCCTTCATCGAACGGATGACGCAGAGATCGTCGGCATGCGCGGCGGTCTTTTTAAAAAGTTCGCTGACCTCTAGGCCGCTTTTGCCGTAGCGCTTCCAGGTGAAAGGCGAACGGAAGGCGGCGCCGGTCTTGCGCTCGGTGGCGATATAATCTCCGGGCAAAGTCTTGCCGTGGTACTTGTCCAAGGCGATCTTGCGGTCGAAAGTGTCCACCTGTGAGGCTCCTCCGTTGGCAAAAATATGAATCACCCGTTTGGCTTTGCAGGGTAACGGTGGACGGCGGGCGGCTAGCGGGTGCAACGGGTCCACATTAATCTGCCCGGCGTAGAGATCGCGTTGCAGGAGCGAGGCGAGGGCGAGTCCGCCCAATCCCATGCCGCATTTGCGGAGGAACTCACGACGGGAGCCGAGCGAAGAGACGGGATCGATATGATGCATTAGTCGGCGAAGATGAATTCGTTGCTCTGAAGGAGGATCTGAGCGAGAGTGGAAAGGGCGGATTGACGGTCGGGCTTCTTGCCGAATTCGCTGGCCGCGCTGCTGATGACCTCGCCCGTCTTGGCGTCCTTGATTTCCGGAGACCAAGAGAAACTGTCGCTGTTAGAGCCAAGGAAATTATCGGCGATGAAATCGATGCTTTCGCCGCCGGCCAGTTCGACTTCCTTGAGCGCGACGGGTGAAGTGGAGGCCCCCTTGGTCACGACTTCGGCAAGAATACCCTGGCGGGCGGTGACGATGCGGGCGCGCACGCCATCGCTGGCTTTGCTGGAAACGGAAAGCACTCCGTCGATGCGATAGGTGCCGGCGCTGCCCGCGGTCCAGCGTCGAATCACCGCGGTCGCCTGTGCGCTATCTCCGGGATGTCCGCCCTTGGCCGTCAGGAAAGTATGGGCGAAGACCTTATCCGGAAGCTTATCCGTCGGTGCGATACGTTCTCCGGTGCGGACGTTCATTTCTGTAAATGCGACGGTTTTGGTCTGCGGATTCCAGCCGCCGTAACCATTGCTCCACTTGGCAGGCGAGGGGGCGAGTTCTGCGTCGCGTAAATATTCTAAGGCGAGGGCGGTTTCGTCTTTCTTCGGTTCACGACCGAGGATGGCGAGGTAGAGCGCTTTGATTTTGTCTTCGGCGGTTGGTTGCGCGAGTGCCTTGACGGCGAGGGAATCGGCGAGAGTGCGACCAAACGGATGGTTGAGCATCCAGAGCGATTGCTGGGGCGTCGTGGTCTGGTTGCGTTTCGGTACGTGGTAGTCTGGGTTGGCGAAGTCGAACGTACGGAAGACGGCGGGCAAGTTTTGTCGGTCGATGCTGCCGTAGATCGTGCGGCGTGGGCTCGCGAAATCTGCGATGAGATCGAAGGGTTGTCCGCCGATCTTGGCGTCGAGGCGTCCGGCCACGCGGAGCATGCTGTCGCGCATGGTTTCGAAGTCGAGGCGACGACGACGGGCCTGCCAGTTAAGCGAGTTTTCCGGATCCTTGGCGGCGGCCGTCGCGTTGTAGTCCGATGTCTGCAGGAAGGTGCGCGAAAGGACGACGGTACGGATGAGCTTCTTCATCGACCAGCCGTCGTTCATGAAGGTGGACGCGAGGTGGTCGAGGAGTTCGGGGTTTTTGGCCGGAAGCGTGCGGACTCCGAAATCGCTCGGGGTTTCGACGAGCGGCTGGCCGATCAGTTCGTTCCAGATGCGGTTCACCATGACGCGGGCCGTCAGCGGGTTCGATTTGTTGGCGATGGAGTTGGCCAATTCCAGTCGGCCGCTTCCTTCGGTGAATTCTTTCGGGTTGCCGCCGGAAAGGATGGAGAGGAATTGACGCGGGACGGTCTTGCCTGGGCGCGAGGCGCTACCGCGGACGAAGACCACGCCCTGGACAGGCTTGGGTTTATCGACCAGCACCATCGCATGCGGTGGGCTTTTAGGACTCGTGGCCTTGAAGCCCGTGACGTCGATCTCGAGCTTATTGCGCGTGTTGCGGTCGGCGACGTTGTAAGTCGGGACCAGTGAAGCGGCGGTGATGGAGGTCGGGCCGTTGGGGTCTTCGATTAGGTTGCGCCATATTTTCCATTCGGTTGTGGTTTTATCGGGCTTGTGGGCGGCGGACAATACGGCGGCGTAGGCGGCGGTGAGGTCCGAGAATTTTTTTGGCGCTTTTTTAAGGAGTTCAGCACGTAGGAGTGGGTCCTTGAACATCTCGGGCTTGGCCAGCAGGGCGGAATATTTCGCGACGAACTGTTCGTCTGGAATTTCTTTTAATTGAAACCAACCGCCCCAGATCGGGTCGTTGTCGGTCATCTTGGATTTCAAGACGCGCTGCCAGCCAGTCAGCACGGTCGGGTAGAGGTTGGTGCGTTTGGCTTCCTGGGTGTAATTGAACTTTGGTTCTTTTGCGGCCCGTAGCATCAGCGTCAGGTAGGCGGCCGTCTTGGTGGCATCATAAGAATTTTCGCGGCGGCTCGCGATGAAGTCATCGAGCTTCTTTTGCAGTCGGTCCAGTTCGATTTCGAATTCTTCGGTTTCCTTCGTGCGCGTAAAGGGTTTGAGCGGCGGCAGTTCCTTGGGTTCTTGGCTCGAATTGAAAATCGAGTAGAGCGAGTAGTATTCCGTCGTGGGCAAAGGATCGAACTTATGGTCGTGGCAACGGGCGCAGGCCATCGTGAGGCCTTGGGTGCCGCGCATCACGACGTCGATGCGGTCGTCGATGATGTCCGGGGTGCTATTGAGGAAGCGTCGTCCCAGTGTCAGGAAACCCAGAGCGGCGAGGTCGCGATTGTTTTCGGGGTCTTGGGCGATCTGGTCGGCCGCGATCTGCAGACGGAGGAATTGGTCGTAAGGCAGGTCGTTGTTGAAGGCATTCACGACCCAGTCGCGGTAGGTGTAAGCGTAAGGATAGCGGCGCTCTTCTTGGAAGACATACCCTTTGGTGTCGGAGTAGCGGGCAACATCCAGCCAGTGGCGCGCCCAGCGTTCGCCGAAGGTCGGTGCGGCCAGCAGGCGGTCGACGAGATTCTCGATGGCATGCGGATTCTGGTCGTGGACGAACGTGGCGATTTCTTGAGCGGAAGGATTGAAGCCCGAGAGAGCCAAAGTCAGGCGACGGATGATGATATCGCGAGAGGCTTCAGGGTTGAAGTCGAGTCCGGCGGTTTTGAGTTTCGAGAGGACGAAACGATCGAGAGGTTGGCGGACTTTGGTTTCATCGGCTGGGGCCAGCGCGGGTGCGGCCGGATGTGCAACGGGTTGGAAGGCCCAGTGGTTGCGCGGGTCGTTGGCAATCGGGGAGACTTCGGTCGGCCAAGGCAGTCCTTGCCGTATCCATTCGGTCAACGCCGCGATGGCTTTGTCCGGAATTTTCTCATCCGCGTTCGGCATTGGTTCGACGTCCTTGGCCTTGGCGTGATTGATGGCGAGGATGAGTCGGCTGAGTTCGGGCTTGCCGGAGACGACGGCGGGACCGACTTCGCCGCCCTTGAGAATGAGTTCACGCGAATCCAGACGCAGTCCCGATTTCTGTTTTTTGGGTCCGTGGCACTTGATACAATTATCGATGAGGACCGGACGGATTTCTTTTTCGAAGAACTCTAGCTGGGCGGCCGTAGGCGCCGAGGCCGTCTCGGCGGCATAGGCTGAGAGTACCAGGGAAAACAAGGCAATGAGAGGCCGGAAAGACATCGGAAAGGGGTAGGACAGGGCGTGGTGCCCTTGGTTCCTAAAACGTGTTGGCTGTCATCGGGATGTAAAGCCGTTCGTGCGGAATTCAGGCCGATGTTGGCAGAACGACAGGGTTAGGGTTTGAACCGTCGGCCAAAGGCGCTGTCTATGAGGCACCCCTGCTCACCCCTTATGACGTCCGTATCCCCCAAGGCTATCGCATCCCTGCTGGCCCTTCTTGGTCTTGCCGCCGTGGCGACCGCCGAACCTAAGCCGGTGGCCGAATCGCCCATCTTGCTCGCGAAGGACAAGCAGCGACTCGTCGATTTCACCGCCGAGCTCAAGGGTTCCAAGGAGCTGTACCTGCTGGTCGCCGATATCGGCCAGGACGGGTGTGACTGGTCCAATTGGATCGAGCCGGAGGTCCTTCTCGAGGACGGCACGGTGATCGACCTGACGAAGCTTAAGTGGAAGGAAGCCCAGTCGCGCGGGACAACCCGCATCGGCAAGAACTACGACGGCAAGCCGCTCAAGATTGCTGGCCAGACTTTCGCCCGCGGCATCGGCACGCACGCGAGTTCGTTCATCGCCTATGAGCTCCCTGGTCCGGCGAAGTCTTTTCGCGCCAAGGTCGGCATCGATGACGGGGGCGCGATCCGCGCCGGTAAGCCGAGCTCGGCCGACGTGAAGTTCGCGGTCTTCACGACCCGTCCTGAGAAATACAAGCCGGTCGATTTCGACGGCGGCCCTGCGTTGGTCCCGGCCGAACTCTTCACGGTGCCCGAAGGTTTCGAGGTCACGATCTGGGCGGCCTCGCCGCAGATCTTCAATCCTACCAACATCGATTTCGACGAACGCGGCCGGATGTACGTCGCCGAAGGCGTCAACTACCGCAGCAAGGCCGGGCGACGCAAGGAAGGCGACCGCATCATGGTCCTTGAAGATACGACCGGCGCGGGCAAGGCCGACAAGGTCACGGTCTTCACCCAGGAGGAGAATTTGGTCTCGCCTCTCGGCGTCGCCCACATCGACGGCAAGATCGTCGTCTCTCAGCCGCCGGACCTGCTCGTCTATACCGATGCCAACGGCGATGGCGTCTTCGATCCTAAGGTGGATAAGCGCGAAGTGCTGCTGACCGGCTTCAACGGCCGCAACCACGACCACTCGCTGCACAGCGCGACCTTCGGCCCGGACGGCCAATGGAACTTCAATCAAGGCAACACCTGCGCGCAGTTCACCGACAAGTCCGGTAGGACCTTCCGCATCGGCAGTCCCTATAACCATGGCGAATGGACCAAGCAGGCGGTCGACAGCCAGAAAGTCGCCGGGCTCCGCAGTGACGACGGTAACGTCTGGGTCGGCGGCTTCTCGGTGCGGATGAACGGTGACGGCACGAACGCCCGCATCGTCGGCAATAATTACCGCAACAGCTTCGAGCAGTCTATCAACTCGTTCGGCGACATGTACCAGAGCGACAACGATGATCCACCCGCTTGCCGCGTGACGATGGTCATGGAAGGTGGCAACGCCGGCTTCGCTTCGGCGGACGGGCAACGTTCGTGGGGCGCCGACAAACGTCCCGGTCAAGAGACACCCGTCGCCGAGTGGCGCCAAGATGACCCCGGCACCATGCCGGCCGGTGATGTCTATGGCGGCGGCTCGCCGACTGGCGTGGCCTTTTATGAGAATGGTGCGCTTGATTCGAAATGGAACGGCCTGCTCCTGGCTTGCGAAGCTGGCAAGAACGTCGTCTTCGGTTACCTGCCCAAGCCTGACGGCGCTGGCATGAAGCTCGAACGCTTCGACTTCTTTACTTCGAACAAGGAGAAAGAATGGGCCGGCTCCGATTTCCTCGGCGGCAAGGCGACGGGTATCCTGAAGACGAAGTTCCGCCCGTCTGATGTCTGCGTCGGTCCTGATGGCGCAATCTACGTCGCCGACTGGTTTGACCCCGGAGTGGGTGGCCATGCCACCCGTGACAACAGCCTGTCCGGCACGATCTACCGCATCGCCCCCAAGGGGTTCAAGTCGGTCATGCCGAAGATCGACCTCGCCACGGTCGCGGGCCAGATTACCGCCTTGCGCAGTCCTTCGCCGAACGTCCGTGCCGGTGGCTTCAATCGCCTCAAGGCCGCGGGTGACAAGGTCGTCGACGATGTCGCCGCGTTGCTGGCCGATGCGAACCCGTACGTCTCCTCTCGTGCCGTTTGGTTGCTCGCCCAGCTGGGAGACAAGGGCGCGGCGCTTGCCCGCAAGGAACTCTCTTCCTCGGACGACACCCGTCGACTCGTCGCCTTCCGCGCGCTACGCGCCGCCGGACGTGACGTGTTTACTCTCTGCGAATCCATGTCAAAAGATGCCTCTCCGGCCGTCCGTCGCGAAGTCGCCATCGCGCTACGCGAATTCAAGACCCCGGCCGCGATCGCCACGCTCGTGAAGATTGCCCAGCAGTTCGACGGCAAAGATCGTGCTTACCTCGAGGCCATCGGCTTGGGTTCGACCGACCGCGAAGCCGAGGTGTATGCCGCAATTGCCAAGGAGACGTCCGCTCCGGCCCTTAAGTGGTCCGCCGCTTATGATTGGCTGACCTGGCGCTTGCACCCCGCTTCGGCGGTGCGCGATGTCCGGGCACGTCTCTTATCCGGTAAACTGACTGAGATCGAGCTCAAGCGCGACCTCACCACGCTGGCTTTTACGCGTAGCGCTGAAGCGGCGGGCACGATGGTCGAGCTCTCCCTTAATAAGACCTTCGCCCAGGCCGACCTCGCCAAGTGGTGGGTTGGTAATCGTAAGGCCAGCCTATGGAAGGCTTTCGATGTCGATGCGATCGTAAAGGCTCACGGCGGAGATGCCTCCGCGGCTAAATTGGTGGCCAGCGATTTACCCCCAGAGATGCCGAGCTCCAAGCCTCTCGCCGCGGTTGAGGTCATCGCCGCGTTGAAGGGTGATGTCGCCCGTGGCAAAGCCGCCTCGGCGGTCTGCCAAGCTTGCCATAAGTTCGACGGCACGGGGATCGACTTCGGTCCTGATCTCACCACCTACGCCAAGCAACAGTCGCTCGAGACCCTCGTGTTAAATATCTCGCAGCCTTCGGCGAACATCTCGCACGGCTTCGAAGGCACGCGCGTGGTGCTCGATGATGGTATGGTTATTACCGGTATGGTGCTTTCGTCAGGCGATCCGCTCATGATCAAATCTATGGGCGGCCTCGTGCAGTCGATTCCCCGGGCCCGGGTGAAGGAAGAGAAAAACCTCGACCGCTCGCTCATGTTCACGCCGGCCCAGATGGGCCTTACGGAACAATCCGTCGCCGACCTCGCCGCCTACCTGCGAAGTCTATAAGTGTTGATTAGGGGGCAAGTTGGCAAGTGGCCCAGCTGACCCTATACTTTTTCCTGTTCCTGACCCTGTACCTGTCCCTATTAATCTCCCCACCTCCATGCGTACGTCACTCGTCGTCCTATTTATGTCTGTCGGTCTGCTTTTTGGTCAGGCTAAGAAGCCGGCCAAGAAAACGTCGACGCCGGCCGTTGCCGCCGAAGCGCCCGGTCCGTGGATCTTGGGCACCGTCGGTGTTGGCAAGCGTGCGGATGGTACCATCGAATCAACGGGCTACAAGGGGCTCGCCCTCAAGCTCGGCGCCGAAGGCAAATTCGCCATCGCCTACGACTTGGAGCTTTGCCGTCCGCTCGGCGGTTGGTCTGGTAAGTTCACTACCGAGATGAATCTGATGTCACGTGGGGATTACCCCACGGCGATGGGTGAGACGATTTTTGCCGTCACCGGAGATGTCGCGGGTTTTGAACCTGGAGTCGATGCGAAGGAATTAACGGCACGCAAGGGCTATGGACCGCTCGCGCAGGGTAAGGTGCGTTTCAAGGGTTTCCATAACGCCGGTAACAAAGTCGTGCTGACGTGGGATGTCGGCGGCGTGCTGGTCTACGAGACGTCCGAAGTCGCGAAGGTTTCCCAACATGAATTCATCGTGCGCACGATCGAAGTGAGTCCCAGCAAATCAGGCGTCACGATTTTGGCTCCGCTCTCGTATGCTCAGTCGCACATCACGGCCGTCGTGACTTCTTCGGCGGGTAGTAATCAGACGGCCAAGCTCGGCGACCGCGACGTCTTGCGCGTGGCTCCCGCCTCGACTCCTACCCTCGTGCGTATCGCTTATGTGCCTGAAGGTTCGGTGGCGCAGATCGCTGGCACCCCTTCGACCGAGATTCCGTCCGCTTTGCTCGCTAAGACCGATCGCCTCTGGCCGCAGACGGTCGAGACCAAGGGCGAACTTTCGACCAAGAAAGATGAGGCTTACGTCGTCGATAAGATCAACCTGCCCGAGACCAATCCTTGGAAGGCCCCTTTGTTCACCTCGGCCTTGGATTTCTTGCCGGATGGCCGCGCCGTAGTCTCCACCTTCCATGGCGATGTCTTTATCGCCTCCGGTATTGACGATAAACTTGAGAAGATCACCTGGCGCCGCTTCGCCAGCGGTCTCTATCATCCCCTCGGCCTCAAGGTCGTGAAAGGCGAGATCTATGTCACCTGCCGGGATGGTATCTGGCGGTTGCATGACAGCGATGGCGACGGCGAGTGCGACACCTATGAGGCTTTTAATTTCGACGTCATGGTGACGATGAGCTTCCACGAATTCGTCTTCGACTTACAGACCGACCCCGAAGGTAACTTTTACTTTATCAAAGCCGGTCCCGTACGTAAGGGCGGTCGTGGTTTTGATGATATCTGCGATCACCACGGCTCGCTCTTCAAAGTCTCGCCTGACGGTAAGAAGTTCGAAGTCATCGCCACCGGTTTCCGTGCCCCTAACGGCATCGGCATCAGCCCGACCGGCCAGATCACCACTGGAGATAACGAAGGCACCTGGACGCCCGTGTGCCGTCTCAATTGGGTGAAACAAGGCGGCTTCTATGGCGTCGTTGATTTGGCGCATCGTGCGACCCCGCCCGCGGATTATGATCGCCCGTTGTGCTGGTTCCCGAAGAACGTTGATAATTCGAGCGGCGGCCAAGTCTGGGTGACCTCCGATAAGTTCGGCCCGTGGAAGGATCGCCTTCTGCACCTGAGTTACGGCACCTGTTCGCTGTATGGCGTCATGGCGCAACCCGTTACCCTCAAGAACGAAGCGATCATGCAGGGTGGGGTGGCGCGTTTTAACGTCAACTTTGACAGCGGCATTATGCGAGCGCGCTTTAATCCGCAAGACGGCCAACTGTATGTCACCGGCCTCCGCGGTTGGCAGACTACCGCTACGCACAACGGCTGTTTGCAGCGCGTGCGTTATACCGGACATCCGGCCGACATGCCCTTGGGGCTGAAAGTCACTCAGCAAGGCGTACAGATCGATTTCAGTGACGAACTTGATCCAAAATTCGTGGCCGACATTACCAGCTGGAACGTTGAAATCTGGAATTACGTCTGGTCATCGGCTTACGGATCGCCCGACATTTCGACCGTCGAGACCAAGACCGCTGCCACCGAATTGGGCAACGACGGCAAGATGCAGTTCAGCAAAGAACAGATGGCGCAGCGCAAGCACGACACCTTGGTCGTCAAATCGGCCAAACTCCTACCCGGGCGCAAATCCGTCCTCTTGGAAGTTGCGGACTTACGGCCCGCCATGCAGATGTTGCTCAAGTATGACCTCAAGACCCTGGAGGGGAAGGACGTCAGCGGCCAGATCGTGAACACCATTCACGTCCTCCCGGAGTAATGCAGGTAGGTACAGCACCACGTGCTGTCCTCTGTGCCCAAGGTAGGGTCTGGACTGCGTACCGACCTAGCGTGCCGCGGGTAGGGTTGAGCGCCCTCGCTCAACCGCCGCCGCATCGGCATCGTAGTTACTTGAAGCGCATCGTCCCCAGCTACGAACGCTTCATGGTGTTCGACTTCATGGTCCAAGTTTCCTAGGGATTGTATATGGACCTTCATGCCGACCATTCGCAGCGCGTCGTGGTTGACGCCAGCCCGACCTTGCAAGGGTTGGGGCCGGTGCCGCTGGAACGTCAAGAACAGGGTGATCATGCACAGATTTCAGTCGTGGCGCATGCGGCAGGTGCGGAGTGGTCGCATGCGGGCGTGCAGCTTTTGGAAATTATTGTGGTCCAGGGGAGCCTTTTAATCGGCGAAGACACCTTCGGTCCACAATCCTACGTCCGACTGCTCCCGGGCCAAGTCATGGAGCTGCGGACCCAGATAGGTTGTGTCCTTTACGAGAACTGTCGCGATTGGACGGAGACCGAAGACGGCTCGTTCGCCTTGGCGGGGGACCGTTTGGATTGGCGTCAAGGCATGGTGCCAGGCCTGAAAGTCACCTCGCTGCATGAAGGACTCACCAAGCACACCGCCTTGGTCCGTTGGGCGCCCCTGACCCGTTTCAATCCCCATACCCATGTCGGTGGGGAGGAGATCCTCGTCCTCGAAGGCATCTTTCGCGATGAGCATGGAGCCTATCCTGCCGGTACTTGGATTCGCAGTCCGCACATGAGTCATCACCGACCCTTCACCGAATCCGAAGGTGCCACCATTCTGGTAAAAGTCGGGCACCTGCAGGTTCCAGTGCCGAGCCAGTAACCCCAGCTTTTCCAAGCCGTCTCTTTGTATGTTACTTTCAGCCAAGGGGTCAGGCCGCACCCGCTTGTTAAAGACTGATAAATCGTTTTTATAAAAAAGTCTTTAATAGTTTGCCGTTTCTTGGGGCAGGAAGAAAATCTGTAAACTATGAGCACTGAATTGATAAAAGTATCTCGTGATGGTGTTCAGCTCGGGGAATATACGCTAGTCCAGCTCCCCGGGCTAGTTAATGCAGGTAAACTTAAACTCACGGACTTCTATTGGAAATCGGGTATGGACGAGTGGAAGCCACTTTCAGAGATTATCGAAGAAGCGACGATTTTTATGAATGACCAGAAGGCCGAGGCGGATAATGTCCAACGTCTCAGAAAGCTTCAGGCTGAAAAAGATAGGCTTTTAGACGACCAGAGGCAGGCTATTAAAATAGCGCAAGGTCTCTGGAATTGTCATTGTTGCCGGATTACCTTTAAGCAGCCCAAAGACCCAGCGGACGATTTCTTTATGTCGGTAGTTTTTGCATTATTGTCGGGGATACTCATCTTTATCCCTGTCATCGGATGGGTGATTGGGCCTGTTGTATGTCTTTTTTATATGCTCAGGATTCTTGTGTCTCAGCTTAACGCGCCACACTGCCCTGTTTGTCGATCGACGAACTTTTCCCGTCCCGAAAGGATTAAAGAATAAGAGGGAAGTAGTCCTACTTCGCTGGCTGCATCATCTGCAGGGTGGCGGTGGCGAAGGCGTCGCCCATGAGGGCAAAGGTCTTGGCACACCCCAGGTAGTGGTAGCCGGCGTTCGATGCCCCGCGCTTGAGCATCGCGGATTCTTCCGGCGTGACTAGCTTGGCTTCGTAATCCCTGAGATACTGGCGGATCTGCGCGTCGGTCATCTTGCCGTCACCGTTGGCAAAGCGTTTGTTTTTGTTCCGTAATTCGTAACCCATCTGCCGCACTTGCTCCTTCTTCTCCTGAATGGCGCCGAGTTTCTCGTCCCAGAAGGGCGCAGTGCGCACGGCGGCGACGTTACCCTTGAATTCCGCCAAGTTCGCAGGCGCGGCCATGGCTTCGCGGAAGGCGAGGTTATCCTCTCCGGGTGACTTGCCGCCGACCCCCATGACGCCGATGACGAAAGGCATTTTCGGGACGCCGAGGTCCTTGCGCGCATCGCGGATGAAATCGGCCATGTATTCGGAGTAGCGGGCGAAACGGTTCACGCTGCTGCCCTTGGGTAATTTGGGGTAGAAATTGGTATCCACCATGTCGTTGAAACCCTGCAACCAGACGAAGCCGGCGATCTCGTAGCCTTCCTTGGGGTCGTAGGCTGGGCAGACGCGCTTGATGTCTCCAAGGACGAGCTTCGTATGAGCGATCATCATCCGATAATAGTGGCCGGCATTCTCCTGGGTGTGGATGTTCTTCTCGCTATCTCTGGGGGTGCGCGGATAGGCGCCGGCGGAGGGAGGTCGGAAATCATAATTCAAGCTTTTGCCTCCCCAGGCGGTCTTGATGATGAGTACCGGCTCGGCCAACACGCGGTCCATCGCCAGGCCAAACACGAATTCTGGGCCGATCTTGCCGCCGTCTTTGGCAGGGTCCTGGCGCGAGCCGTAGCCGGCGGTGAGTTTGCCGAAACCTTCCCCGTTCTTTTCGCCGATACCCGTATAATAAGAAATCCAGACGTGGTCGCACACGGCCGGCTTCCCGTCGCTCGTAAGCATCTGTTTCAATAAAGGCGCCGTTGCCGGATCTTCGCCGATGTAATCAAAAGTCTCCACCTTCGCGTGACCTTCCATGTTCGACTGGCCCGCGAGGATGAAGACCTTGAGCGGCTTGGCGTCGGCGATGAGGGCGGCAACGCACACCAGAAGGCTCAAAGGGAATCTCATGCGTTGAGACTGTCGTGACCGTGGTAATCTTCAATCTCCCAATGCGGCTTCGCGGCGCCTTTGATATCACCCAGCAGGTCAGGACAACACCCCGTGCTGCCTTACGCGTCCTTGCGGGCGTCGAGGTCCATCCAGCGCCCGAGGGCAGCGGAATGTTCGGCTTCGGCGGCATGGAGGCGTTTCTGCAGGGTGGAGGCTTTGGCGCCGCCATCTTTATAAATCTCAGGATCGCCAAGCTGCACGGTGATTTGGGCCTGTTCGGCTTCGAGCTGCTCAATCTTCGCCGGGAGGGTCTCGAGCTCCTTGCGTTCTTTATTATTTAACTTGGCTCCGGGCTGGGCTGGGGCGGCTGATTTGGCCTGAGCGAGGGCCTTAGGCGCAGCGCCTACTCCGGCGGTACGTTTGGCCACGGCGATGCGGGCGAGTTCGTTGCGCCAATCGGTATAGCCGCCGGCGTGCTCGGTGACGATGCCGTTGCCTTCGAAGACCAAGGTTTCGGTGACGACGTTATCCAAGAAGGCACGGTCGTGGCTGACGACAATCAAGGTGCCCGCATATTCGACCAAGAGGTCTTCGAGAACGTCGAGCGTTTCGGCGTCGAGGTCGTTGGTCGGTTCATCGAGTACGAGCACGTTCGCGGGTTTGGTGAACAGCCGAGCCAGGAGGAGCCGATTACGTTCGCCACCCGAAAGGACTTTGGCCTTGGAGCGTGCCCGGGAAGGGTCGAAGAGGAAATCTTGCAGGTAACTGATGATGTGGCGCGAACGCCCTTGGACGTCGACGGAATCGGAATCGCCCGCGATATTTTCAGCGACAGTCAGGTTATCATCAATCTGTTCGCGCATCTGGTCGAAGTAAATGACTTCGAGCTTGGTGCCGAACTTGAGGATGCCCGAGGTGGGTGACAGCTGTCCGAGCAGCATCTTGACGAGGGTGGTCTTGCCCGCGCCATTGGGGCCAATCAGGCCGACTTTGTCGCCGCGGTTCAGGACGATATTGAAGTCGCGGATGATGGGCGTGCTGCCAGGGTAAGCGAAGGCGATGTTTTCGGCTTCGACCACGCGGACGCCGGAACGCTCGGCTTCGCTGATCTCCATCTTAGCGGCGCCCGTGACGGAACGCATGTTGAGCCGCGTATCGCGCATTTTCTTGAGGGCCTCCATGCGAGCGTTGGATTTCGTCCGGCGGGCGCCTGGGCTCCGGCGCGACCACGCCTCTTCCTGGCCAAGTTTCTTGTCGAAGGCGGCGCGTTGGCGTTCTTCGGCGATGAAGAGTTCTTCTTTGCGGACGAGGTAGGTGTCGTAGTCGCAGGACCAGCTCGAAAGTTTGCCGCGGTCGAGTTCGATGATGCGGTTGGCCATCCGACGGAGGAACGCGCGGTCGTGCGTGACGAACAACAAAGGGATTTTTTCGCCCAGTAGAAATTCTTCCATCCACAGAATCGAATCCAGATCCATGTGATTGGTCGGCTCGTCAAGGAGGAGTAAGCCGGGTTTGGCGGCCAAAGCCTTGGCCAGAAGGCAGCGACGCTTCAGTCCGCCGGAGAGGGCGTTAAAGTCGCGGTCTTCGGGCAAGCCGAGGCGGGCGATCAGGTCGTCGACGCGGATATCCTTTTCCCAGTCTTCGGAATGATCGTCATCGCGCAGGCCGGAAGTGACGATTTCGCGGACCGTGCCGGGTAGGCTTTCGGGGATCTCTTGGGTGAGGCGAGAAGTGTGGACGCCGACAGGGAAAGTGACCGTGCCCGAGTCGGGTTGGGTTTCGCCGGCGGCAATCCGCATCAAGGTCGTTTTGCCCGCACCGTTACGACCCATCAGACAGACCCGTTCGCCTTCCTCAATCTGGAGGTTGAGGTGGTCAAGAACGGGCGCACCGCCGAAACTTACATAGACGTCGAGGAGACTGAGTAGGGCCATTGCCCGGAGATGTGAGGAAGGGGAAGGGCGGAGGCGAGAAAAATGGTCACCAGAGGGGTCAGGCGATCAGGTTCTTGATTACGCTGCCTCCGAATTGGCTGAGCTGCTTGAAGCGACCGGCGTGGTAGTAAGTGAGTTTATTGTCATCTAATCCAAGTAAGCGAAGGAGGGTGACGTGGAGGTCGCGCACGTGAGCTTTGCCTTCGACGGCGGCCATGCCAAGTTCGTCGGTGGCCCCGATGGTGTGTCCGGCGTTGCAGCCGCCCCCGGCGAGCCAGATGGTCATGGCATTAGCGTTGTGGTCGCGACCATAGGCGGTGCCGCCGCGGACGCCGTTATCCGGAGTGCGACCGAACTCGCCACACCAAACGATGAGGGTGCTTTCCAGGAGGCCGCGCTGTTTGAGGTCGGCGATCAAGGCGGCGATAGGCTGGTCAACGCCGCGCACAAGATTGCCGTGGGCACGTTCGATATAATCGTGGCTGTCCCAAGAGCCGTTATACAACTGCACGAAGCGCACGCCTTTTTCGATGAGTTTGCGGGCGAGCAGGCATTTGCGGCCGAACGAATCGGTCGAATCTTTGCCGATGCCATAAAGCTCCTTGGTCTTTTCGTCTTCTTTCGAAAGGTCGAGCGTCTCGGGAACCTGCATCTGCATGCGGAAGGCCAGTTCGTAGTTGTTCATGCGGGCCGACAGTTCGTCATGACCCGGGTGCTGCTCGGCGTGGGCGGCGTTGAGCTTGGCCATCAGGTCAAGGTTCTTGCGTTGCTGCTCCTGCGTTACGCCGGCGGGAGGCGTGAGGTCGAGAATCGGCGAGCCTTTGGCGCGCAAGGGGGTCCCCTGGAAATTGGCAGGTAGGTATCCGTTGCTCCAGTTGGCGGCGCCGCCTTGAGGGTAACTGACTTCGGGCAGCACGACGAAGCCGGGAAGGTTGCGGTTCGCTGAACCAAGTCCGTAGTTTACCCAGGCACCGAGACCAGGATCGCCGCCGAAGCGATTGCCACAGTTCATCTGATACATCGCGGTCGGGTGGTTCACGCTGTCGACCGTGCAACCGCGGAAGAAGCAGAGGTCATCCGCAACCTTAGCGAGATGCGTCCAGTTATCGGCCATGTCCGCGCCGCTCTGGCCCGCCTTGATGAATTTAAAGGGGCTCTGCACGTAGTAGCGTTTTCCCGATTCCATGGCAGACTTCTGCTTGCCCTCACGCGTGAACTCTTTGAGGTGCAATTTCTCCAGCGTCGGCTTGGGGTCGAAGGTGTCGATATGGGAAGGGCCGCCTTCCATCATCAGGAAGATTACGTTCTTGGCCTTCGCACCCGGAAAGTGGCCTGGCTTGGTGGAGACTGGTTGCGACTTGGCTTCCTCGGCGAGCAAAGCGCTGAAGGCGACGCTGCCAAGGCTCGCACCGAGTCCGTAAATAAAGTCGCGACGCGTGGGCGCATGTAAAGCCCGGGCTCCGGCACAGGGGAAGAAAGGCTTAGTAGACATAGGAGAACTCGTTGGAGTTAAGGAGGACAAGGCAGACCTCGGCGAGCGCGCGGATGCGCGGGGAGACGTCGGCCGGCTGCAGGTCGGGGACGAACTCAGCATTGGCGTATAATTTCTCGCTAAACGAGAATTTCTCGCCGGTATTCTCTTCGACGGCGTCGCGGCGGACCTCGAGAGGCGGTTTGATCGTCGTGGGCTTGGTGTTGCCGACTAAGGCTTCCATCGCTCGCCAATGTTCGCGGCAGTTTTCGATTTCCGCGGTCCGCGGAGAGCGGGAGAAGACGAGTGCGAAGAGCCGGGTGATGGCTTCGTCGTCGTTCTTTGTCTCTTTAATCGCGCGGTTAGCGAGAGCCAGCGCCCGGGAGCGAGTGTTCTGGCCGTTAAACAGGCTGAAGACCTGAGGCGTGACGGTGGAGGCTTCGCGCCGTTCGCAGGAGAAGTCGGGCGTCGGTGCGTTGAATACCTCAAGCTGCGGATCAGGCTGGCCGCGGGTCTTCAGCGCGTAGAGCGAACGACGGTGACGTTGCGAGGGTAGGGGGTTGGGCGTCCAAGCGGCGGCGAAGGTGCCCATGACCTGTCGAGGCTGCAGCGCGGCCTCCAAGTTGATCTCGGGGCGGTTAGGGATGCCGCCGAGCGTGGGATTAAGTTCGCCGGTCGCCGTGAGCATCGCATCGCGTAATTCCTCGGCGGTGAGCCGACGGGGTTTGAAGACGGCGTAGCTCGTGTTGGTGGGATCTTTTTCCGCAAGCTTTTTTAGGTCGGGATACGTGGCGCTGCGCCGATACGCCTCGGAGTTCATGATGACCCGATGCAGGTCTTTGAAACTCCAGCCTTTCTCGACGAAGTTCGCCGCAAGCCAGTCGAGGAGTTCGGGGTGAGTGGGCTTCTTGCCTGTGCTACCGAAGTTGTTCGGATTGCCGGCGATGGGTTGATCAAAGTGCCAGAGCCAGACGCGGTTTACAATCGCACGTGTGGTCAGAGAATTCTCGGGGCTGGCCACCCATTCGGCGAAGGCTTTACGGCGACCTTCGATGGTGTCTGGGATTGGCGTCTTCTGCGCGGCACCCAAGATGCTGAGCACGCCCGGCTTCACTTTGGCACCGGTGCCAAAGGGGTCGCCGCCGGTGAGGATGCAACTTTCCTCTAAGTCGCCTTCGGTCATGCGTTCTTTAGGCATGCGGAACGGAGCGGTGATGGACGTCATCTGCGGGGTGCGACCATCATAGACGGAAAGCGCCACCGGCACATAGCGGTCGAGCTCCCACTGCAGGCGTTCGAGGCCTTTACGGGCGACGCGCTCCATGCCGTATTGCTCCGGAGTGAATCCGAATAATTTAGGCGGATAGTCGTTCTCCGGCAGACCCTGTGTCTTAAGGCGAAGGCGGGCACGGGTGAAGATATCCGAGAAGCCGAACTTATTCTTGGCGGAGGTCTTGCTGGCCGCGGCGACGGCGGCGATCCACTTGGCGTCATCTTTCTTCTGTTCCTTGAACCAACGCAGGGCGTTGCGTAGTAGGACTTCGTCCAGCATCGCCAGTTGTTTCAGGTGTTGGTCACGGCTGAGTTCGAGAAATTTCTTTTCTTCGAAGCCTTGCTTGTTCTCGACTTCAAGGAAGGGAGTGTCTCGCTCGGTAAGCTGGGTCGTCGCGAATACCGCCTGTAACGAATAATAATCGCGGGTGGGGATGGGGTCGAATTTGTGGTCGTGACATCGGGCGCATTGGAGCGAATGCGCGAGGAAAGTTTCGCCCACGCTGTTACTCACGTCATCGAGGAAGCGTTGGCGGGCGATTTTCGGCACCTCCATACTGGTCAGTTCCCATGGACCCATGCGCAGGAACCCGGCGGCGATGACCATCTCGGGGTTGCGTGGGTCGATTTCGTCGCCCGCAATCTGCTCGCGCACGAACTGATCGTAGCGTTTGTCCGCATTGAAAGAGCGCACGACGTAATCACGATAGCGCCAGGCATTGCCACGCTCGTAATCGTTCGCGAAGCCTGAAGAATCCGCATAACGCGTCACATCCAGCCAATGCTGCGCCATGCGCTCGCCGTAGTGCGGGGATGCCAAGAGTCGGTCGACGAGAACGGCGAAAGCCTCGGCGTCGGGTCGGGTATCTTTTACGAAGGCTTCTACTTCTTCGGGCTTCGGTGGCAGTCCGAGGAGGTCGAACGTTGCCCGTCGGATCAACGTCACGCGATCCGCGGTGGGTGCGACGGTAAGCCCCGCGGGCATTTTAGCGGTGATGAACGCATCGACGGGATTGCCTTGGTTCGCGGTTAGCGTCGGCTTCGTCACCGGCTGATACGCCCAGAGACCGTCGGGTTTATATTTCCGATTGGTCCAGTCGGCGGAGAGACCGCCGGAGGTCTTCATCATCACGCCATCTTCCGCTGCCCACTTCGCCTCATTCGCTTTCGCGATCGCCTGCATGCGGGAATCATTCGGCCAGGGAGCACCGCCGGCTATCCAGTCCTTGATCCATGCGATTTGGTCGGTGTAAAGTTTTTCCGCTTCCTTCGGCGGCATTGGCTCCCAGTCATCGTGTTTCCGCGTGACCGCGAGATACATCGGACTCTCTTCGGGCTTTCCGGC
>CAILOT010000087.1:0-6974 GCA_903835965.1 uncultured Opitutia bacterium | reverse complement strand
GGACGTCTTCGACGAGCCGGAGATGGTATACATGATTAGCTGCGGAAAGGTTCTCGGCTCTGATGACTATTGGACCGAAGGCATGTCCTCTTGGGCGAAGGTATCTTCTAGGGAAATCTGGACTGTTACCTCAGCAGACCCTGCTTCCTCTGCCGTTTTACCCCCTCCTGTAAATTCTACATCCTCCTCTGACTGGGAAGTTAAGCGGGAGGAACTAGTTGAGCTTGAGATGAATCGCAGACGGAAACTCCGTGAGTCCACGCTTGGCCGGACTGAGGGCAAAGAATCCCTCCGCGAGCCTAATGAAACAGTTAACCGGGTTTCCTTCTTCGCTATTTGGTGGAAGACCACCCTGGTAATCTACGCGGGGAGCGCATGTCTCGGCTACCTCAATGGCGGTGGGTATGGGTTGGGACAAATGCTCGGGCAAGGTCTTGTCACCGCCCCTTTGTCGGCGTTGCTCTTCGGGGGAATTATTTACGCCTTTTCAAAAAAATAGGCTGCTCCTTCCCTCAGGCTGTCCGCTTTGATTTGTCTGACAGCTTCACGACTTTCCCCTGAGGGTTCTTAGGGTCTACGGCAAACCAGGCGCTGGCTTCTTCTTCCGTGGTTAGTTCTCTGTAGTCGCGCAGAAGGACTGCTGGGCTGTTGCCCATCTCAAGGGCCGTGGCGGCTGCGTCCTTGGTCTCGGCTAGGCGGTAAGACAGGGCGGAGGCACGGAGGGCGTTGCTTCCCCATTTGATTCCTGGGCAGGCTGCTTTGACGGCGTGTAGGGCCACGTTCAGGGCGTCCGTCCTGCGGCCCTCAATCTCTGATGCGTTGGGAGCCTCTCCAGCCTCTTTGAGTTCCTTGACCCAGGCATCTACCTTCGGGGACGGGAAGATGGCACCTGAGGCCTTCCTGACGCTTAGTAGAAACCTCAGGGCAGTCGACGGGATGGGCGTCAGGCGGCGCTTTGCGGTCTTGGCCTTATCCGCTCCGATCTGGAGGTGTCCCGACTGTAGAAGGTCTTTCCATTCCACTCGGGCTAGTTCGGCTGACCGCACTCCGCAGAAGGCTTGAAGGACGAGGGCAGGGCGGATGGCTTCATCACTCGCTGCAATGATGACCCGGAGATCCGAAGGGCTCAGGAGACGCGGTACGGCACTCGTCACCTTCTTGAAGTTAACTTCATTGGCTGGGTTCTCCTTCGCGTACTTCTTCTTTTGGCAGAAGGCGAAGAAGCTCCTGAGATAACGAAGCTTAGTGTTAAAGGTCACGTCGGACATCTTCTTGGACTCTAGCCATGCTTGGATCCGCAGGGCGTTTACGCTGGCGACAGTATCCTTGCCATGCGCTAGGCTGAATTGGTTCAGGTAGGACTCCGTAGCCTTGATGTGTCTCCCGCTCAGGCGGTTCTTGGCCATCCCCACCAGCATCTCCTGGGCCGCGCGTTCCACCGAGGTGGACTTCTCCGTCAGGGCTAGGTCGGCGATATAGTAGTCTACCGCGTCTGAAAGGGTCTTTCCATAGGGCCTAAGACGCTCCGTGCAGCCTAGGGCCTCCTGTTTGAGTAGGTCTGACAGGCCATGGGCCAGATTACCTAGGGAAACCTTCTCAGCCTTCTTCTGGGAGCTAAAGGCTAGGGCCTCTGCTTTGGTTCGGAAGAACTTCCGGGTCCAGACCTTCCGGCCCTTGGTATCGGTCTTATGGTAGGGGACTGCATAGCTCTTATCGGGCCTGTCTCGGCAGACGGCTGCGGACTGCTTGATCGGTTCAAGGGAGCTGTTTCGTTCGCGCTTACGGGAGGGCATGGAAAGGGTTTTGTGAGAGTTGGAGAAGAGGAGGGACTCAGAATTAAACCGTTCCTAAACTGTTCCACAACACGAAAAACACTAATAAATACCTATACACATCAGACTTAAAATCTGCCGCCGAAAGGCTTACCGGTTCGAGTCCGGTCTTGGGCACGACAACTTTGGCGAGATGTTAGCAGAAACTAGGCGAGGTTGCGCTTCCCTGTAAAATGAGACGAGCCGTTCGGTTGGAACGGCTCGTTATGGATTTCCGAAAATCCGGACAAATAAGTCCAGAGCTCTAGCTACGGAGCTCTGGGGTCGGGTACGGTGAATATTATTTCTTCTTCCGTTAGTCGCCCTCGCGACTGTTGCATCCTTTATAAGGGAGGCTCTTACCTGAGTGAAATTGACTGAGGGTGTTGTGGGCGTCCGGGGGGAGGGTGTCAACGGATTCCTCTTTAAACCCCGATAATAGGACAGAAATCAGCACCCAAAGCCATTAGAGGCCTATAAAGGGCTCTGAAATGGGGTCTAGGCCGGTCAGCGCTTCAGGCTGAAGGGCGTGAAATTGGTGTCGGTGTCGAACGTATCGACGCCTTCGGCCTGCTTGAGCTTCGCGCAGACGACCGTGGTGACCGGCGTCATCATCGCCTCGACGAGCACCTTGAAGATCCAGTTGGCGAACATCACCGCGAGGAGCGTCGCTGGGCTCCAGATGCCTACGAACGCGAGCGGGTAGAAGATTAGGCTGTCGACGCCTTGGCCGACGACGGTCGAGCCGATGAAGCGCGCCCACGGATGCTTGCCGCCCATACGCACCTTCATCTTCGCGAGCACGTAGGAGTTGAGGAAGTCGCCAACGAAGAACGCGATGATCGAGCCAAGGGCGATACGCCAGCCGCCACCGAAGCAGGTGATAAGGGCCGGTTGGAGCTGCGCGCTAAAGGGTTCATTCGGACTGGCCGGCATTGCGAGTACGACCCAGGTCATGATCGTCGCGAAGAGCATCGCTCCGAAGCCCGCCCAGATCACGCGACGCGCGAGGGCGTAGCCGTAGACTTCCGTGAGGATGTCACCGAAGATATACGACAGCGGGAAGAACAGGTTGCCGGCGCCGAAGTCGGTCTTGCCGAAGAAGGGCAGGTCGAGCTGCACGACCTTCGCCGGGCCGATGAGGTTCGAGCAGAGCAGTACCGCCACGAACGCGCCGAGGATGAGGTCGTAGTAGCGGAAGTTGCGTTGCATGGTCGATTAATCTGGAAGGAACTTCGCCGTTTACCAGCGGGGTAGCGAAAAAATCAGCGGCCGAGGGCGGCCTTGATGACGGGTTCAAAGAGGTCGGCCTGGCGGAAGAAGCCCAGGTCGCTGGCATGCGAGCCGTCGGTGGCCCCATCGGCGTCATCGCCGTATAAGTGGTCACCCGGGATGTAAGAAAGGCCCTTTACGCCTTCCTTGACGAGCTGCTCGTAGGCGGCTTTGAGGGCCGCATGGTTATCGTCATGGTGTTGCTTGCGCGAGGCGATGATCCACTCGTTGGTGTTACGGCGGTCTTCGACGAGTATGATGGGGGTGTTAGGTTTCGCCGCCCGGAGTTGATGCACCAAGGGAAGGCATTTTTCGGTGACTTCCATCGGCTTCATGTTCGGGAGGCAGTCGATGACGTAGACGGCGGCGTCGATTTGCGTGAGATAATCTCCCACGGCCTTATCCATGCGACCGTTGCCCGAGAAGCCTAGGTTGACCACCGGCAGGTCAAGGCGCCGGCCGAGGATGGCCGTGTGGACCATGCCCGCGCGCGTGGCGCAGGCGCCGTGCGTGATGGAGGTGCCGTAGAACACGATGGGTTTTTCACGGGGCGCGAGTTCTTCGAACTTATTTTTCTGCGGAACGCCGAGCTTGAGAAATTCCATGCCGTTGAAGATCGGCAGGTAGATGGCATATTCGCGTTCGCCCGCGTCGAGCCCGCCGATGATTTCGAGGTTCATTTCTTGTTGGGTCGGCTTGACGACCTGCACCCAGCGCCAGCGGCCGTCTTTGTCCCGGGCATAAAGATCAAGACCGCTAACGCTGGTCGCCGGGATGTGCGGCATGGCGAGGGCGGGCTTGGTGACCTTGTAATGAGCGTGGATGGAAGTGGCGTCGGTGCGGAAGCGGACCATCATGCCGGAGCAATCGCGGCTGAGGCTCCAGACGGCCGGAGTCACGGTTTTCTGCGCTTCGGCAGGCAGGCGATCGTAGTAACTCAACCGCGTAGCTTCAGGGAGGGCGCGACCTTCCAATCCCCAGTTTTTGACATCATGCCAGACGAGTTCGACCGGAGGTTTTACGTCGGCTTTCGCGGCTGTTTTGCCGGTGGGTTTTACGACGGGCGCGACTTGGGCGAAGCCGCAGGATGCGCTCAGCATAAGCCCGAGGAAGAGGCGGTGATAAGGGAATTTCATGTTGGGTTTAGGTAAAGTTCAGAGCGCCGTGCCGGCCGACATCGCCAAGGCGCGGATTTGGGCGAAGGGTTTCTCGTAGTCGCCCAAGGCACGGATATAATCATCTTTGGCTTTTTCGGTGCGTTGCATCGTCGGTTCGTTTGCGTGCCTTACTTCTTCGAGGTGGATGCGCTCGCGGTCTTCTTGGGCTTCGGCGGCAGCCAGGTTCGAAGTCTCGTGGAGAATCTGCTCCTGCAACATCAGGACCTGCCGGACTTCAATCTGCGAAGTCGAACGCGCGAGGATGAGCTGATTGCGCAGCGCGGCCAGGTTGGCCCGGATGCGCTCTGTCCGGCTGGTCGCACGCTGCAGCTGTTGCTCGGCTTTGTTGAGGGTGGCGTCCGCTTTGGCTTTTTCGCCCAAGGCCCGTTTATATTCGTCGTAAATCAATTTCGTCCGCGGGTAATTGGCCGAAGTCATGAGACGGGCGACGGCTTCCTTGAGTTCGTTGGGCACTTGGTAACGACGGTTGTCGATACGCAGGATGAAGTTCGGACCCGGTTGCTCATAGATTAACGGCAACGTCTGCGGCGGGTCCGGATCAGCCGCACGTGCAACCGGGAGGATTGCGAGCAATCCGAAGAGAAGGGAAGGGAGGGCCTTCACGGTGAGGAATCTTTGGCCGGGGGCCCCCGCCGGTCAACTTGCCTTGTCGCGGCGAGCGGTATCCGTCGTTGTTGGGCGATGTGGTGCGCGATGGCTTGCTGGGCATGTTGGCGAAGGATCGTGCCGCGCGTGTCAGCGAGCCATATTTTTAATATCCCGGCGTAAAAACAGAAGGTCGCCACGGCGGCGGTCTTCGGGTCTAGGTCGGCGGCGACGATGCCGGCGGCTCGGGCTTCGCGATAAAGCGTTTCCGCATCGTCAAGGAAGAGCCGGCCCGAGCCGATCAGATCGTCCCGCACTTGGGCGAACTCTCCGACATACTCGCATTTCCAGAGCATGACTTCATAGGTTTCCTGCGCTGCGGTTTCTTCGCTGAGGCGCTGGAGCGCTTGGAGGAGGCCGTTTTCCAGCCGTTGCAGCGGGTCGCCGACTTTGGCCTGGCCTAACTGGATGAGCAGGCCGGTCTGCGACCTTACGGCCATGAAGAGGTCGGCCTTATTGCGAAAGTGCCAGTAGACCGCACCGCGGGTCACGCCCGCCACGCGGGCGACCTCTTCAAGCGAGGTGTTAGTGACGCCATCCCGGGCGAAGACTTGCCGGGCGCAGGTGACAATTCTGTCTTTAGTGAGTGCAGCCTCCGCTTTCGTCTTGCGAGCCATTGAGGGATAAATACCTTTACATACATGTCTGTATGTAAAACCCGGGTGGTCGAGTCCCTTCTTTGTGTCCTGGCTTTGGCCTTGGCCCAGGGATGCAAGCCTGCGACGCCCCCCGTCATGCCTGCCCCGATGGTTAATTTACAGGCCCTTAGTCCGGTTCCCGTGCCCCAGGTCGTCGAATTGACGGCTCAAGTGGAGGGCACCCGAGAAGTCGAGGTGCGAGCCCGCGTGACAGGCATTCTTTTGGCGCAATCTTATCAAGAGGGTGCCTCGGTCAAGGCGGGTGACCTGCTTTTCCGGATCGATCCCGCCCCTTATGCGGTGGCTCTCTCGTTGGCGGCCGCCCAACTCTCGCAAGAGCAGGCGCGCTTTGAACAAGCCGAAGCGGAGTCGGTGCGGCAGGCGGCGTTGTTGAAGAAGAATGCGGCGAGCAAAAAAGAAGCGGCCGATGCGAAGGCCGCGGCGGCTGCCGCCCGTGGCGCCCGTGATGTGGCGGATGCGAAATTACACGCCGCGCAGCTCGATCTCTCTTATTGTGAAGTGCGCGCACCAATCGCGGGCTTTACGGGTCGCCTGAATCGTTCGGAGGGCTCGCTGGTTTCTCCGGGAGCCGATGGTCTTCTTACGACGGTGGTACAGCGTGAGCAGGTCTGGGTTCGTTTCGGACTTTCCGAACAGCAATACGCGCGGCTTTTTCTCTCTCAAGGCTCCCAGGCGTTCGCCGCTGGCGTAGAAGTCTTATTGCCTGACGGTTCGGTCTACGCGCAGCCCGGCAAAGTCAATTTCGTCGCCGCCCAGGTTGAGTCGCGGCTGGGTACGGTCCAGATGCGGGCTGAATTCTCTAATCCTCAGGCCGTATTGCTTCCGGGTCAGTATGTGCGTGTCCGTTTGCGCGGCCGCACGCTTCCCGCTGGCTTCGTCATTCCCGCCGCGGCATTGATGCAGTCGACACAGGGTCGATTCGTCTGGCTTGCCGACGATAAGAACCTCGCCGTCATGGCGCCGGTCGTCGTCGATGAAATCACTGGACCCACGGCGGTGATTCTCAGCGGACTCAAGGCCGGCGATCGTCTCGTCACGGATAATCTCCAGAAGGTCCGACCCGGAGCACCGGTCGTGCCGCGTCCGGCCGTCGTCGTCGCCCCATCCGCCAAGTAAAGCACCGCGATGTCCTGGGAATTTTTCGTCCGGCGGCCCATTTTCGCGTCCGTCCTTTCGCTGGTTATTGTGTTAGCGGGTTTGCTCGCCTTCAAGGTCTTGCCCGTCGCGCAGTATCCGCAGATCGCGCCGCCCGTCGCCACGATTACGGTTTCTTACCTCGGCGCCTCGGCTGAGACGTTGATCAAGACTGTTGCCGCGCCGATCGAGGAGGAGATTAACGGCACGGATTACCTGCTCTATTACTCGTCGAATGCATCTTCGACCGGACTGTTGACCATCAACGTCACTTT
>CAILOT010000086.1:0-3014 GCA_903835965.1 uncultured Opitutia bacterium | reverse complement strand
GAGGCTGTCCTGGTACCGCTTGAGAAACACCTGGGGAATCGCCTTTCGAAGGAACAATCGGCCCTTGTCCGTTACACGGAAGTAGCGCAAATCGCGCCAGCCACGATTCATCCAACGGACCTCAACATATCCGTCGCGGATCAGCTTCTCATCCACGGATACGTCTTTGGCTGAATACCAGCCCTCGTTATTCAAGTTCAGACGGGTGCGGTCCAAGGTGTGCTGGCGCTCAGATTCGAAACAACCCGGAACCCACTTCAAACGGGAACCCTTCGCCATGAAGGCCTCCCTGCCCTTGGAGGTAAGACGATAATATGGGATCTTGCGCTCATTACCGAAGCACTGCATCTCCAGCCAACCCTTGGCCGCGTAATCTTCGGCACGTCTCTGAAGTTCATAAGACTTGGTTCCGAGGTATTTCTTCGAACGCCAGCCCATGCGCTCATGGGCGATCTGTTTGGATTTGTAATGGTCGACAGCCATGAGGTTTGAATTCTTGTGGAGATGCTAGATACACGACCTAGCCCCTCGCTCAACCCCCATTGGGATTCCCACCCTTTGACGGTTACGCTCGAAAGAGCTCAGGATTCATGCGGAGATTAGCCGGCCCTAATCTCCGCAAATTCTGCGTAAGTACCCGTCTGACTAATAAGTTGGGGTTAATTGGTCTCACCACTCCTTAATGCAAATTAGTTGCATTAAGGAGACGGGGCGTACTCAGGTGTTCTCCCCTCGTAACTTCATCAACTGAGCCACCGGAGCATCGGCCAGATACTGGGCATCAACCGGAAGCAGTTTGGCGAACACCACGGCCTCGACGAAGGCCGCATCGGCTTCCTTGAGTTTACCAAGCTCCAGGAGATACATCCCGAGGCCCATGTGGGCGAACATGCCACGGATGGGATCAGGCTTACGCTGCCGCTTCCAGAGAGTGAGGGACTGCCTCAGACGCACTTCGACCTCGGGTCCTAGGTTATCGTCGGAAAGCGCCTGAGCGGCGATACGCCAAGCGTCAGCCAGCCAAGGTAGATCGAGGCCAGTGCGTTCGCCCTCGGCAATCGAACGAAGGGCCCAGGCCTCCGCCTTGGAATAACGCTTCGCATCAAACCAACGGTCGGCGAGAGCGTGCGCGAGGAGAGAGGCACGGTCCACGAAGGCCTTGTGCTTGGCAAAGAGCTCAAGCGCCTGCTCCTGCCACGCATCCGCAAGCTCGTGACGAGCACATGTCCTTAGCACGATGGACATATGCTGCTGGACGAGCGCGTGGAGCAACCCCTGCCCTTCCGTCTTCTGGGCGTTGAAGATCACGACGCCGGCCGACTCCGCGGGGTCGCGGCCGTCCTTCAGTTCGGAGAGCATGCGCAAGCTCAATGCCGCGATGTCCTTGTCGAGGGCGAAGAGCTCCGCGATCTCGTCGGGCGTGGGTTCGGGAAGATTCATAAGGTGCACGAGTAACCCGAACTCTCAGATCAGTTGGCTCAGGAAGGTGCGGGCCGAAACGCGCAAGGGACGTCCGCGTTGGGCGAAGCAGTCGACAGCCTCATAGGGAGCGTCGAGCTCGACCTGGAAGGCGTGCGGCGCCTTGGTGCGCTCCTGGAAGAAGGCCAGCGCGGGAGAGAGATCGGAAGACGACTGCTTGACCTCGACCAGGCACCAAGGCTTGCGGTCCCGGATGATGACGAAGTCGACCTCCTGCCCTTGTTTGGTCCGGAGATAGGCGAGTTCGAAGGTGCCCAGCCCGAGGTCGGTCCAGCCTTCCACGGCCTTGAGCAGGTGGCAGCCCACGAAGGTCTCGGCGCGTCGTCCGACATCCTCGACTCCTGACCAATCGCGAAGGAACCAACGAGGCTCCTTGCGCAGCGAGTTGGCGATGTCCTTGGACCAGGGGCGGAGCGTGAAGCCGAGGTGGAGCTGCTCGAGGGCTGCGACCCAGCGGTTGGATGTCTCCGCGGTGACCTGGAGGTCTCGGGCGAGCTCGGAGAGGTTGAGCTGGACGGAAGAACGTTCCGACAGGATGCGGGCAAGCCGATCAAGGCCCGCCAGGTCGCGGAAGGCCCCGAGGTCGCGGAGATCCTCGCCTGTGAGCTGGTCCAGCCGCAGACGTGCCCATTTGCCGGTGAAGGCGGGGGAGCGGGTCAAGAACGGCTCAGGGAAGCCCCCGTGACGCAGAAGAGCGTTCCAGTCGGCGTCGCCGATCTTGGCCGGCGGCGAGACGATATCGGAGGGCGTGGCGGTGCGGAGGCACTCGGCCACGCTGAAGGGGTGCATCCGGTAGAGGAAGTAGCGTCCCATCAGGCTGTCACCTCCTCGGCGGTAGACGTCGAGTCGGGCGCTGCCGGTGACGACGACCCCTAGTTTCTTGCGGTCGGCATGGACGTCGAAGAATCCCTTGAGGAAGCCCTTCCATCGACGGTCCTTATGGATCTCGTCGAAGACCACCTTGGGACGGCCAGAACGGGCCTTGTCGGCGCCGACGGCCTTGGCCACCGCGTCGGGACCCTTCTGGATCAGGCGACGATCCTCGGCGTTATCCCAGTTCAGGTAGGCATCAGCCCCGTGACGACAGACCGTCGTCTTTCCCACCTGGCGCGGACCGCTCACGAAGGCCATCTGCCGAAGGTCCTTCAGGTGGGTCTCCAGGATGGAATCATAGACTCTTCGTCGGTCGGACATGCTCACCAAATTACGGCCAATCGTATTTTGGTAAAGACCATTTTACGATATATCGTATTTTGGTAAAGCCACCTGCCCTCGCCCTTGCCGCATTACTAAGGCTGATTCCCCTCGGAACTTCGCGATGGAGCAGCGATTACCCGGCGCTCAATCCGCCGATAAAGGTGTGATAGGTGTAGACGCTAAAGCCGAAGACCGGGAATTCTCCCTCCTCCCACCGGCAAGCCTCGTCCAGGAAATCCTTCTCGGCCAGCAAAGCATCGGCCACGGCCTTGCGAGCCTGGGCGCCCGAAAGGACGCAGGAGAAAGCCCCACCCTTGGGCAAGGCGCCGTCCAGAGTG
>CAILOT010000085.1:0-3550 GCA_903835965.1 uncultured Opitutia bacterium | reverse complement strand
CGTTCTAAGTGCAAAAGTGCAAATCGGCCTGCGGCCTGTGCAAAGGTGCAAAAGTGAGAGACAAGTTTCAGGTGGCGGGTGGCGGGAGATGTCTTGGGTAGGGTTGAGCGGCCCGCTCAACCTCGGCTGACCAGGGTCGGTCAGCCCTACCACAAGGCAAGTGAACGAACAGCAAAGGGTAGGGGCAGCACCACGTGCCGTCCTAAGTGCAAAAGTGCAAATCGGCCTGCGGCCTGTGCAAAGGTGCAAAAGTGAGAGACAAGTTTCAGGTGGCGGGTGGCAGCTCCGGGTGGCGGGATATGCATTTCAGGTCTCGGGTCTCTGCCATCGGGGATCGGGTTCAGGTGTCCAGGTTCAGGTCCCGGGTGGGCCGCATCGGGTAGGGTTGAGCGGCCCGCTCAACCTCGGCTGACCGAGGCCGGTCAGCCCTACCCATTGCATTCCTTGTTAACGTGCCAACCAGTCAACGGGTCAACTTGCCTCTTAATCCCCACTCCTTACTTAATCCCCAATAATTCTTTTTCGGTCCACGCATCATTCCGTCCTTTGGTCTGATCGCGGATGGTTTTCACGAAATCGATTTTAACGGGCGCGGCTTCGTGATCCCATTCACGTCGGATATAGGTGAGCACGTCGGCGATCTGGGCGTCGGATAAGAAGCCAGCCGCAGGCATATCCAAACTATAGGTCAGTCCTTTGACTTTCACGGGCCCACGCAAGCCATGCATCACGATGCGGGCAATCCGCGCCGGGTTGCCGTTCACCCATTCCGAATCCGCCAAGGGTGGTGCCAATCCTTCCAGGCCTTTACCAGTCGGTTGATGGCAGGCGGCGCAGAGCCCCATGAAGGTCTGTTTACCGGCATCGAATTGGCTCTGCTCTTCGTTAGTGAGCGGAGTTACGGCGACGACTTGCACGCCCGGTTTGCCGGGCCAGACGATGAGTTTCTGCACCGCGGCGAGTGCTTTCTGGATGCCGGTGTCTTTGCTCTTTCCGAACTTAACCAAGGCGGCGGGTTCGGCTTCGCATTTGATCGGCCGCTTGGCGGTGACAGTCGGATGCGCGGCCAACGAGCCGAGCAAGGTCAGCTGTTGGGATTTCAAAGGCAGGGCGGCGATGACATCCATCGCTTTCTCGACGCGCGTGGATTTTCTTTCGGCAAACACGCAACGCAACAAAGCCGCGGGCAAGGTTTTACTATAGAGTTCGGGCTTCCGGACGATGGCCGTAAAGACTTCGAGTTCCCGTCCCTGCAAGCCGCTGATGAGCGCATCTTGGATGAAAGAAACTTCTTCGGCGCGATGCGCCAAGGCGGCGGCGCTGAGGTAGGCATCGAAGTCCGGTTCGAGCGCGAGCGTCCGCGCCTCTCCGAGCGAGAGCACGAGCTGTTGTTGCACTTCAGGCGCGGTTTCGGTGAGCGCGACGGTTTTGAGCAACGCCACCGCATCTTCCGACTTAGGCGCACTCAGGAAAGATTCCGCATTGCGGACGCCTGCCGCCCGCACGCGCGGATCGGCATGGCGGATGCAAGCCGCCACGGCTTCCCAGCACAGCGCGCCCATGCCTTCGAGCGTCCATAAGGCGTGGACGCGGCCCATCGGGGAGGCGCCGTTCGTCGCGACATCCACTAGGGCCGGTGTAAGGCTGGCGTCATTCCGTTCGACGAGCAGGCGTTGCGCGGTTTCGCGGCGCCAAGCATTACCGCTCGAAAGTTCCGCGATCCATTCCGCAGGGGTCATCTCCGAAAGTTTCTTGGCCGCGACCGGAGCGACGCCTTCGGGCGCGATGCGCCAGACCCGGCCGAGCGCCAGCGGCTTGTCCAAGCCGCGCTTCACGATTTGTTCGCGCAGGTAAGTCGTCAGCGAGATGCGGTGCTGGATGATGCCACGATAGAGATCGATGACATACAGCGCACCGTCGGGTCCGGTGATCAGATTGACTGGACGGAAACGTTCGTCGGTCGACGCCAGGAATTCTTTCTGATCGTAATAAGGTTTGGCCGAGAGGGTGCCTTTTTCCGCCGTGAGCACGTTGCGCTTGATGAGATTACCAGCTGGTTCGCAGATGAACGCGTTGCCATAGGCGTCGGCCGGCAATAAGTCGGCCCGATAGATGAAAGGCGCGCAGGCCGCGGTGAATTCCTTCAGCTTGTTAGCGCGCAGCATTTCGGGACGATAGCCGCGGTTGATGCCGGGGTTGACGCGGATGGGCCAGACGAGTTGTTCGGTGGCGACTTTCCAGTTCAGGCCGGTGGTGCGCCCGAGGTTGGGGTTACGTGCCAGGTAAGACGAAGGGATGATGTCGGCGCGGAGTTGGTCGCTGTTGCTGTTATGAAAAATATGACCGTAATCATCCTGGCCTTGGCCCCATTGCCCGCGGAAATTGCTGAGCCCGCGGATCCAGCGTCCGTCCTTGAATTTGAAGCGCGCGGTGTAAGCGCCGATTTGGAGCCAGTTGTCATGGCCCCAGAGCAAAGCATTCGGAGCGCGCTCCGGGTTGGCGAGCTGCGGGCGAGTGGGGTCGACCCGCACGCCGAAGTCGTTGGCGAGTTCGATTTTTTCGTCCGCCTTGCCGTCGCCATTCGTATCGCGGCAGAACCAGAGATGAGGCGGAGCGCCGACCAGTACGCCGTCGCGGTGGAGGGCGAGGGCGCGTGGCATCACGATTTGATCGAGGAAGACTTCGACCTTATCGAACACCCCGTCGTTATTCGTATCCGTCAGCACCACGACGCGGCCGTGCGGTTGATCTTCGGTCGAGCCTTCGAGGTCGGGCATGTAGCCTTGCATCTCGACAATCCATAGGCGGCCATCGGGGCCGAAGACGCCGGCGACTGGATCGCCGATGAGCGGATCGCTGGCGGCGAGTTCGATCTTATACCCCGGGGCGAGCTGGAAAGATTTCAGCTCTTGATAGGGAGATTGGGCGGGAGAAGGGGGTACCAGCGAATCCGGGACGAGCTGGATTTGCGCTTCGCCTTTTTTGTCACCGATTTGGGCGAGGCAGGGGAGAGCGGAACCCAGTAAAAGAGCCATACTCGCGATTGGGGTAGAAAACCGCATGGGTTTTAATTAGGGGACAAGTGGGCACGGGGGCAAGGGTGCGCGATGAAATCGCGAGGGGAATCGCGAGGGGACAAGTGGGCACGGGGGCATGGGGACATGAGAGGGGTAGGGGCACGTGCCGTCCTAAGTGCAAAAGTGCAAACCGGCCTGCGGCCTGTGCAAAAGTGGATACAAACTTCGGGTGGCGGGACACAATTTCAGGTCACGGGTCTCGGCCATCGGGGATCGGGTTCAGGTGCTCGGGTTCAGCTGCAGGTACAGGGTGATTTATTTCCCAACCGCTAACCGCTTACGCATGACTTGGGTAGGGGCGCCACCGCGTGGCGTCCGTGGGCGGATAGACGTCATAGGGTCGCATGACTTGCCCGGCTCATCAATAATCTCTCTGCGAACGGGCGCGACGCCGTCGCGCCCCTACCCATTGATGTATCGGGTAGGGATGAGCGTCCTCGCTCAACCGCGGCTGACCAAGGGTGGTCAGCCCT
>CAILOT010000084.1:0-9227 GCA_903835965.1 uncultured Opitutia bacterium | reverse complement strand
GGGCGAGCTCGGCATCAGCAATGGCGGCGATCGGGTCAGCTTCGACGGCTTTGGCGATTTTACCGGAAGTCAGCCCGCCGACGATACCGTCAAAAAGACCCTTCTTGGTGCCCATGACATTTTTTTGGGCGGCCCGGAGGGTGCGGCGGATTTCGATGCAGCCAGGGTTGCGGCTGAGGATGCCGGTCAAGACCTCCACGGCATACTGTGGGTTGGTCTTGAGCTGTTGTTCGGCAGCGGAGATTTGTTTTTGGAGCCGGGGATCGAGCTCGGTAAGGGCGACTTTTTTCATGAAGAAGTGGACTGATTGACCTGCGAAAACTGACGCTCCCACGCCCTTGGGTCAATCCCTTGGACGTGAAAATCTCAGGTGTCGGCGCAGGCTAGCCCGGCGGGGGGCGGCGATGATATAACCGATGCAATCCGGCTGTCCGCAGCGGCAGGGCTGGAAGAGGCTTTCGGCCAGATTAAAGCCATAATCAAAGGTAATTTCGGCGTCCGCGGCGATGTTTTCACGAGCAACAAGCCAGGCATCGGTCGTTTCATCCATGAAGACCAGATCGGCGTTAGGCGCGCAAGAATGATTAGCATGGCGGCTGATGTTATCATGACCGGAGCCGTCGAGCCAAAGGCCTGGACGAATTTCGAGCACGTAGATCGGGGATGAGGCTGAAGCCTGAGCCGGTCGGATTGTGGAGATGGAACCAACGTAAGGTAACAACCGTTCCCCTCTATTAAAATTACGAAGAGCAAAAAGCCCTTGGCCTTGGATGGCGGAGGGACGGATTGCGAAGTCGGCGGACATCAAACCTCGGATTTCAGATCGCGGGTCATCAAGGCGAGCACTCCGGCGCGCGGTTCGAGGCCGGCGAAAAGAATCTCGTTAAGACAAAAAAGGATCGGTGTCGCCACGCCTTTCTGGGCGGCGAGTTTGGAAAGCGTTTCCGTGGCACGATAGCCCTCGACCGAATCGCGGCGGGTGGCGAGGGCCTTGAGCGTGGTTTGCGGATGGGTGGCAAGCTGTTCGCCGAAGGCGCGGTTACGGCTCCAGGCACCATGGGCGGTGGCCATCAGGTCGCCGACGCCGCTGAGGCCCAGAAAAGTTTCGGTACGTCCGCCCACGGCTTGCCCGAGGCGCATCATTTCCTGGAGAGCGCGAGTGAGGAAAGCCGCTTTGGCGTTGGAGCCAAGTTGGAGACCGTCGCAGAGGCCGGCGCCGAGGGCGTAGACATTCTTCAAGGTCGCGGCGATTTCGACGCCGGATAAGTCGGAGGAAGTATAAGCGCGAAGGGAAGGTCCGCTTACGGCGGATTGGACGTCGCGTAAGAGCTTATCGTCTTGTTGGGCGGCAAGGACCAGGGCGGTGGGAAGACCGCGGGCAACTTCATCGGCATTGCTCGGACCGCTCAAGGTTGCGACGGGAAGGGTGCCGAAAGCTTCGGCCATCATTTCGGTCGGACGGCGGAGGGTGGATTGATCAAGCCCCTTGCAGAGCGAAATCGCCATCACGGCGGAGGAAGCGCGAACGGCGTGACCGATGGATTTGAGCAGGTCGGCGAGGCCTTTGGAGGGGCAGGCGATGAAGATCAAATCGGCGTCCATCAGCGCGGGGATGGGTTCAAGGGCGACTTGAATCGAATCATTCAGGCGGTGGCCGGGCAGGTAATCGGTATTCTCGCGAGTGCTGGCGAGTGTAAGGGCTTGTTCAATGCGGCGGGGGACGAGCGAGACCGTGTGACCTTGTCGGCTGAGGTGGATGGCGATGGCCGTTCCCCAGGCACCGGCACCAAAAATGACGCAATTCATTTGGATGATTTTTGTTGGCGGACTTTCTTCGCCCAGCGTTGCACGGCGGCGATGGCATCCCGTTGCAGATTGGCTTCGGGGTTTGCGAAGGGCGGAGGATTGGAAGTGAAGCCGAGGAGGTCGTGGATGACGAGGATCTGACCGTCGCAACCTTGTCCGGAACCGATGCCGATGGTGGGAATGGAGACCGCTTCGGTGATCTTGGGCATCAAAGCTTCGTCGACGCATTCCACGACCATCGCAAAGGCCCCGGCGGCGGCAACGGCTTGGGCGTCGATCAGGATTTTCTTCTGATCGTCGGGCGTAAGGCCGCGGCGACGATAGCCGGCGGAGTGGACGCGTTGCGGGAGCATGCCGATGTGACCCATGACGGGGATGCCGGCGTCAACGAGCTTGGCGATGGTCGGGGCGAGCGAAGCGCCACCTTCGATTTTCACGCCATGGGCGCCACCGCGCTGGAGGAGATCGCGACAGGCCTTGAGGACTTTTGAAAAAGAATCATGCGCGAGGGCGAACGGAAGATCGGCGATCACCAGACGTTCGGTTTTGGCGCGAGTGACAGCGGCAGAATGATGCACCATGATCTCAAGCGTCACACCGACGGTGTCGGACATCCCGAGGACCGTGTTACCCACCGAATCACCGACTAAGATGAGGTCAGCCCCACCGGCCTCGGCGATACGGGCGGTGATGGCGTCGTAGGCGGTCAGGCAGACGATGGGCCGAACTCCTTTAAGGGAGCGGAGGGACCGGGTGGTGGTCTTCACACCCAAGGCATTACCCCTAGACCCTCCGCTTGTAAAGCGTCGGTGAAGGGTGTATGGATGGGGGTATGTTACGTCGGATTTTAAGCCTATTCCGTAAGCCTGACTACCGAGAGAGCGTGTATGCGCACCAGGATCTCTCGGGGCAGACGCGTTTGGCTTGGCATGTCAGACTCCGAATGTTGGTGAGCTCGCGCGGCATCGTCGATCACGCCGCCGATCAGCCCGTCATCTGGATGCGTTACCGCCGCGCTTTGCTCATCGCCCTCGCGCTTGTGTTGGCGTGGTTCCTGATGGAGATGGTAACGGCCTGGAATTTTTTCGAAGGCTGATTTTAAACCGCAGCGGAGGCGAAGCCCACCAGATCGATGCCGAGTTCCTTGGCGCGTTTGATCACGAGCGGCTTATCGATAAGAATCACGCCATCGGTTTCGAGGGCGGCTTTCTTGACGCCACCTTCGGCCATGCTCTCTAACGTCTTCAGGCCGAAGCAAGGAACGTCGAAGCGCCAGTCTTGGGGGCATTTGGCGGCCTTGGTGAGAAGCATCTCTTTACCACCCGTCTGAGCGCAGCGACGCAGCATGTTATCGGTGCCTTCGAAAGCCTCGACTGCGATGACGGTTCCTTTGGCGGTAACGACAGATTGGCCGATATCAAGACGAGCCATTTCGCGTGCCATCTGAGTGCCGAAATTCAACTCATCGTCAGAAACTCCGCAGGACCAGCCGGTCATGCAGCCTTGTGAGGCGAGGTGGTCGTCGAGGAATACCCGAGCGTCGAGCATTGTGATCTTAAGCTTTTCGATTTCGGCGGCGATCCCGCCAAAAATAGTCTCGGCGTTCCGTTCGCGCAACGAGGCCATGAGCGTGACCAGCTTAAGGTCGGGGATCATACCCGTGAAAAGTTTTCGAGGAGTTACCTGGCCGGCCATGAGGGCGCCATGGACTCCTAAATCCTCAAGGGATGAGAGCAAAGTGCCAAGCTTGCCGACGGGTACGGAGCGATGATCTTTGGGGGAGAACGTGGCGATGAGCGCGGGGTCGGTTTCTTCGTCAAAGGAAACGAGTTTTATATCAGCGCCACGGTTGCGGGCGGACTCGATGAGAAGGGCGGGGTAGCGTCCCTTGCCGGCGATGACCGCGATGGCTTGAGAGGGCGAGAATCCGGAGGGCAGGAAGCGGGAGGCTGACGCCATAGAGGCCTATAGTCCGTGGGATGGGCTCGGGCTCAAGCCTGCTTTGGGTTGCCTCGGGGCGAGCTTGGCAGCGTAATGTCAGAATGTCCGCCGCGCTTGGCATTTTGGGAGGCACCTTTGATCCGCCGCACATCGGACACGTTGCAGCGGCGACGGCGGCGTGGAAGCAGCTTGGGCTTGATCAAGTCCTCGTCGTCCCGGCCGGCCAGGCGCCTTTACGTTCGGCGGTACCGCTGGCCTCGGCGGCTGATCGGGTGACCATGGCTAAATTGGCCTTTGCGGATTGTCCTTGGGCGGTCGTTGATGACCGAGAAACGCGCCGTGAGGGCATCAGTTGGTCGATTGATACGGCCCGAGAACTCGCGAAAGAGCATCCGTCTGCGTGGCGGGTGTGGATTTTGGGGGCTGACCAGCTGGCCAGGCTTGATCGTTGGAAGGAAGTGGAGGAAATCTGTCGACTGGTTGATTTCGCAGTGCTGGCCCGTGATGGCATCTCGACGGTGCCGCCGGCCAGCTTGGCAAAGCATATTAAACTTACGATTTTGACCGCTCCGCCGGTTTTGGTGTCTTCGACGGCCTTGCGGGCGGCGATCAAGCGGGGCGATTCATCTCGAAACGGCTTGCCCAGCGGGGTGAGCCGCCACATCGATGAGCGTTCACTTTACCAAGCCTGACATGTCCGCCGCCAAGAAAAAGTCCTCCGCCAAGCCTGCCGCCAAATCGCGCGGCAAGGGTAAGCCTATCAAAGGACCGGTACGTCGTACGCCGGCCAAGTACGCCACCCCGAAGGCCAAAGGCCGTTCGGAGAATCTCGTCAAAGCGGTCGTACCGGTTTCGGCTCCTTTGCCGAAGTTGCCGGCCCATCTGATCGCTGCCGTCAAAGCCATCGACGACAAGAAGGGATATGCGATTCAAGTCTTGGAATTGGGTCAGCTCTCTTCCATCGCTGATTACCTCGTGGTCGCCAGTGGTAATTCCGAGCCTCATCTGCGTGCCTTGCGGATCGAAGTCGAGCGTGCCTTGGATGATGTGGGCGCCCGCGCCCGTGGTACCGAATCGCAAAAAGAAAGCGGTTGGACGGTGGTCGATGCTTTCGACATTATTTTCCATATCTTCCGGGAAGATGTGCGGAAGAGTTATTCCTTGGAGACGCTGTGGAAAGACGGTCGCGACATTCCGGTCGCAGCGATCCTGAAGAGCTAAGCGCTTGGGCGAAGTCGGGTCGCTTACAGACTTACTTCTCGGTGGTGGTAGTGGGCAGAATTGAACTGCCGACCTCCGGCTTATGAGTCCGGCGCTCTAACCAACTGAGCTACACTACCTAAAACCGAGAGACGGATTAGTGCCCAGCCGTCCGAGGCTCGTCAAGCCGATTGAAGATCAAGGGCTGGGGTGAGATAAAAACCAAAACGCAATTTCCCAGAAAAATAGGCCCAGAACGGCCAAGATTACCACGAGGCGGGACTGGGCTTGGCAGATTTCGCCTAGGCCTTCTTGTTCGAGGATAACGCCCGTACGGCGCACGAAAACGATCGGTAAGAAACTACCGACCATGGACGTGAACGTGAAGAGGACGAATCTCGAGATCGGCGCCGTTTCGGGTACGATTAAAATCCAGAGTACGACCAGCAGGGCAAAGAGCGGGGGCAGCAGGAACGTCGAGCCGCACCATAGGTAGCCTTCGCGTACGTTACGTTCAAGGATCTCGGCGGGGTTCTGACGTGAAGAGAATGAACTGCCGGCAGAGTTAGGAAAATTACCAGCGGGACCGGAAGGGTTCGGCTGGCCGGCGCTAGGGTTATAGATTTCTTCGACGGTATTAGCCGTGGAAAGGGTGGGACGATTTAATCCAACCGAACGGAAATAGTCGCGAACGGTCATCCAGCTCTCGTCGACTTCGATGCTATGCAAGAGACTGACCTCGCCGGAGCGAAGCATCTCATGGATACGAGCGAGGGGGAAGGGCCCGGTGATATTGCCCTTCCAGCGCAGTCGGAATTGTAGGACTTGAGACATTGCTTAGAGATCGCGGCCTTGCAGGAGGGCTTCCCAGCCGCCTTCAGGTGGAACGAGTCCGGCAGGGATGCCTGCGGCTTGGGTGGCTTCGGTCACCGTGCCTGGGTAGCGGAGAAGCGGAGACAAGGGGGCGGCTTCGGCGATGCGTTCGATCGCGCCGGCGGCATCGACCCGGAAGAGGACCGTAGCGTGGCCGTCGGTGTCGATCCCGTAGAGCGCCGTGCCGGTGATGGCTTCGCGCAGGACCGGCTTGCCGTCTCGTCCGATCATGCCGGCGTAAATTAAATTACGATTTCGCAGATTGTGGAAGGTCGCGTGCCAGAAGCGGGCTTCCTCGGCGTAAGTGGCGCCGGCTTGATGGAGCATGAAAGTTTTCAATTCATTTTGGACGTCAGCCCACTTGTCTTTAAACAGGAAGTCGTAGGGCCCCATCGTGTTTTGCGTCACCCGTCGTAATTGATCGGCCTCGCGTTGGGCGGAGGGGGAGAAGATGAAACCCCAGGCCTCAGGGCGCAGGCTCGCGAGGCGATAAAGTTCCTGAAGTTGGAAGGCACGAAGTTCAAAGAAAGTCGAAGGGTTGCGCCGAACCCGATCCATGGTGCGGAGTAGGGGCTCGAGGAGTTTACCAGTCTTGGCATCGTGGAAGCGTCCGAACTGCCGGAGGTAGTCGAGTTCAGGTATGCTCAGAGCCTCTTCGAGGTATTCTCCGGGGTGGGAGCCGTTGTTGAATTCTTGGCGGCGCCAGGTGGAGTCGACGGTGGTACCGTCTTTCAACAATTCCTTACCTTTGGTGATATATTCGATGCCGTTGGTGCCGAGGAGGTTTTTTTCCTGAGAAAGTTCTCCGATGATATAGGCCGTCCGCACGGGACGAGTGCCTAGCGAAGAATTGAGCAGGACATTATATTTACGGAGTGATTTCAGGACGGTTTCGTCGGCGAGCGAACGGAGGATCTTGGTCTCGGGTTCCAGGAAAGTCGCAGGTTGGAAGACGCCTTGAGGATTGGGGCTCAGGGCTTGGTCCCACATGGCGGCGACGCGTGGGGCGAGGGCGGAGCGCGGCAAATTGCGCAGCGATTCGGAGCGCTCGACGATGAAAGCGGCGCGTTTGCCGAGATCGGATTTGTCTGCCGTATTTTGGGCGGCGTTACTGAGTGCGGACAGATAGGTTTTTAGGTCAGCAGCAACCTCGAGGGATTTGATGGCACCCAGCGATTTGCGTTCGGCGTCGAGGCGGACCGTCGCTTGGACGACTTCGGCATTGGCTTCTTCGAGCTCTTTGATGCCGCAGGCTTTGAGGACGCGCAGCAGGGTGCGGAGGTGGTCGAGGGCCTCTTGCGCGTGGGGAATGTCGGCAACCACGTCATTGCCCTGGAGTGCTTTGAGCAGGTTTTGTCGTTCCGTAGAGAGGTCGTTCTTGGCGTTTTCGACTTGGCGGGTGCATTCGGCCAGAAAGCCAGCCGGATCGGAAAAAGTCTTCCTCAGACGCGCTTGAGAGATCGGCCCCACCTTACTGACTTCGTTTTGGTATTTGGTGGCGCGGGGGAAAGTCGCTTCGATGTTGGCAAGCGAGATGCCTTCGACTCGTCGGGCTTGAAGGTAGACGGCTTCGACTAAGAGGCGTTGTTCGGTTTCGCGGAGGTCCGCGATTTGTTTGCGCAACGCTTTGATGGCTTCGATGAACTCGGGCTTTGGTTTCTTGGAGTTGAATTCGTCGAGGGCGCTTTCGGCTTTTTCATAATCCGAAGCGGCCACGAGACGGTCGGCCGCCGCCAGACGTTCGTCCGCTTCGGTGGTCAACTTGTTCTGATTATACCAACTATAAAGGATGCCCAATAAAACCAGGACGCCAAAGACCCAAGAAGTAATCAGGATCGTATAGCGTCGACTTAAGCCTGCGCGCTTGGCTTGGCGGAGTTGCCGGACTTGACGGATGAGGCCTTCAGGCAGGCGGTCGGCGAGCGGGGTGGATTTATCAAGCCAGGTGCCGAGACGAGAGACCAGGATTGCGGAAGAGCCCGTCTGTGCGGCTTCTTGTTTCAAGCTCATCCACTCATCGAGGAGGGCTTGGGTGGCGGCACGAAGCGAAGCTTCGGCTTCGTCGGCAGCGGCGAGATGACCGGCCCAAGCTTCGAGTGAGGCGAGCTCTTGGTTCAGTTCGGAGGCCAGATTGATCTGATGATCACGTTCGAGCGCGCGGGCCCGACCGATATTAGAGGCACAGGCTTCCCAGTGTCCGCCTTGGCGGGCATGAGTGGCATCCTTGATGAGACTCTCGATTTGTTCGACGGCTTTGGCGCGAAGCCAAGCCACGCGTTTGGCCAGAGCCTGCTCCCATTGAGGTTCATCGGCCAAGTCGTTGGCTCCGAAGCGCTCCATCCGGTTCATCAGGTTGACCGCATCTTCGTTCTGTTGCGTAGCGAAGAACGTCGTCACCTTGCCTAAGGCCTCGCGGAGGAATTTGGCGGAAAGTCGGGAGAGTTCGGACCGGGCGTTCGGATCATTGGCGTTGATGCGAACGATCGAACGAAGAATGGACAGCGCTCGGTCTTCGTCGCGTTTGCGGATGGCATCACGGTAATCGCGATAGAGCGGGTGGTTCTCGCCGATCTCTTTGCCGTAGAGGCCTTCCAGCGCCATCACGTGTTGACCGTCGAGCGGGAAGGCGGCGGGGAGGCCGCGTTCGCGACAGAGCGCATGCCAGCGTTCGGATTCGGCGAAACTCAGTTCGGCGCAGAGCGAGAGCAAGTCCGGTTCGGATTCGGCTACTTGAAAAGCCGCATGTTCATTGCCGCTGCGGATTAAAGTCGAACATTGTTCGAGTCGTTCGCGGGCACGTTGGCAGAGCGCGAGGTATTCTCCGGCCAGCGAGCGGGCTTCGAGGTCGGGGGTACCCAGTTCAAGTTGGCCGCGGATTCGGGCGATGAGACGTTCGACCTGCATGATTTAGCGAAATTCGAGAAGGTTTGGGCCGGCTTCGCCGCGGGTGGAAATCGTCCGCAAGGTCCAAGGAGCTCCAGCCTGAATGTAATCGAGTTTATTGAAAAGCTTGCGGCGTTGCGCGATGATTTCGAACGGCGGAGTGCCGGGGCCGGATTTATTTTCCAGGCGGAGCAGGTCGGTGTCGAGCAGGGAGCGGGTGGCGCGAATGGAGGGGAGGTCCCGATCGGGGAATTCGTGCCCGTCGGGGTAGAGGCCGATGGCGCCGCTAGGCCAGATGAAGGCGTTGACGGCGGGTTCGGCCCAGGGGGCGGGGCGGACTACGCCCGTGTCTTTATCGAGTTGTAGGCCATTCAATCCGAGATTCAGCGGCGGGAGTGCGCGCAGGTTGGCGACGAGCGCGATACAGAAGTGTTCGCCGGTCGCCAGTTCGATTTCGATGAGCCGATTGGCTTCTGGTTGCGCACCTGAATTATCCTGGAAGTTGAGAGTGATCAGGTTGCTGC
>CAILOT010000083.1:0-9941 GCA_903835965.1 uncultured Opitutia bacterium | reverse complement strand
GCACCGCGTGCTGCCCTAGCCCAACGGACGCGACGTCGTCGCGTCCCTCACCTCACCACCACCCCACGCCGGGACCTGGGACCCGAAAAGTCTCTCTACCTTGGGTAGGGACGGCTCTCCGAGCCGTCCGTTCGCGGAGGGAGTCATGAACCTCGATCGGGTCAACGGCGGGCTCGGAGAGCCCGCCCTACCTATTTGACCGTCACACCCTTAGCCGCCAGCTCCTTCAAAAACTCCTGCGGCGAAGGCGGACTAATGAGAAAATTCCTGACCATGCCCGTCCGACGACGTAACAGTACCAATCGCTTGGGACTTATGGAATTAGTCCAATGCTCGTTCCAAAATACCCAATCACGCGCCGCATATTCGATATCGCTCAGCGCGACCTTACGCACGGTCCAACCATAGACGCGCACGCGGACATGTCCCGCATCGACGGTAAACTTCATGCCCCAATAGATCGCATGGCTGAGCAATCCGCCCAAGGCCAAGACCACGATCAGGGGCAACAGATGCAGGAAGACCTCCATTTGATTGAAAATAGTAGGCCTAATTGAGCGGACTTAAACCCAAAACCAAGCCCACGCTTGTCTCCCTCGAATATGACGGGCTACATAGCGCCATGGCTCGCCTGCCCAAATTTCTGAATACGAACGCTCTTTGGGGAGCCGTGGGCGCCAAGACTTTGCAGCGTTGCGGACTGACGCATGTGATCATCTCACCCGGCTCGCGCTCAACGCCGCTGGCCCACGCCTTTGCCACAACCCTAGGACTGCACAGCATTGTGGCGCTCGACGAACGTTCGGCCGCGTTTCAAGCGCTCGGTCTCTCCAAGGCAACGGGCTGCCCTACCGCCTTGCTTTGCACCTCGGGCACGGCGGCGGCCAACTACCTGCCTGCCGTCGTCGAAGCCCGCCTATCCGGAACACCGCTCATTATCCTCACCGCCGATCGCCCGCCCGAACTGCGTGAATGCCACTCTGGACAAACCATCGATCAAAACGGTATTTACGGAAACTATCCCGTCTGGGCCGCCGAAGCCGCCGTCCCTGCGAACGACCTCGGCCTGCTCCGCCATTGGCGCCAGACGTTGGTCAACGCCTGGCAATGCTCTCAAGGGCCTCTTGCGGGTCCGGTACACCTCAATCTCCCCTTCCGCGACCCTCTGGCGCCCACGGAACCGGAAAAAGGCTTTAAGACCCCTGCCGGCTTCGATTTGGAAGCCTTTACCCAACTCCCACCCTACCCAATCGTCCAAGCGACCTTATCCCCTCTCGCGGTAGCCAGTCTGCTTCCGCAAACGGATCGTGGCGTCATCATTGTAGGCCCTCAGGCCTGGGCACATCGACATGAATCAGCCCAAGCTATCCTTGAGCTATCGCATCAGACTGGATGGCCGATCTTGGCCGACGGGGCGAGCACCTTGCGCGGCGACTTAGCGGACAGCGGACGGCTGATTTCAACTTACGACCTGATCTTAAGAAATCCGAAAAACGCCAAAGGACTTCAACCGAAGGCCGCTGTTTTCGTCGGCTCCCTTCCCACCAGTAAAGTCCTCCGCCAATGGATCAAAGAGGCGGATATCATGGCGGTCCAAGTCGGACGTCCGGGAGAGAATATCGACGCCACCCATTCGCGCTGGTGCCGTCTGGATGGCGAACTCACCCCGGTTGGCCTTAAGATCACGGGGAAAACTTCCGCTCAGCTGAAACTCTGGCAATCGCTTCAGCAAATTGCCCGGGCCAAACTCGATAAGATCGTACAGGTTGATTGGGCGTTTGAAGGTTCGGTGATTTCTTGCCTGGAGACCGCCCTCGGGACCGATGATCAATTGGTCGTGGGCAACAGCATGCCCATCCGCGACCTGGAATGGTTTTATCATCCGCCTGGACCTGGCCCAGCGATCTTCGTCAACCGCGGCGCCAATGGCATCGATGGCACCGTCTCCACCGCGCTCGGCTGTTCGCTTTCCGGCCAACGTACCGTGCTCCTCTGCGGCGACCTCACCTTCCTGCACGACAGCAACGCCCTGCTCTCGGCCTACGGCCACGCCGGAGATGTGACGATTTTAGTTATTAATAATCAAGGGGGCGGCATTTTCAATCATCTCGCCGTCGCTGACGACACCGCCCACTTCGAAAAACTTTGGGGCACGCCGCAGGTAACCGACCTTGGAAAACTCTGCCAAGCGCATCTCGTCAGGCATGAGGTGGCCGCCAGCCTGAAAGACGTCCGCCGCCTGCTAGAAGTGCGCGGCAAAGGCGTCCGCGTCATCGAATTCCGGACCGACCGCGAAACCAACGCGGCATGGCGACTGAAGTCCTTCCGCTGAATCTTCCCATGAACCACACCCGTCTCTTTCTTCTGCTCCTTATCAGCGGTGCACTCATTGCGGCCGATAAGCCTGCCGCTAAGAAAACCTCGGCCAAGGGCGACGAGAAGCCGGTCGCACCTGCGGAGAAAGCCGTCCCACGTACCGAGCTCAAAGCGCAGGTAGCGCCCGGCGCTTCGATGAAATTCGACTTTCCGGAACTCTCCGTCGATCGCTATGGCGCCATGGCGGCGTGCAAACTCACTCTCCCCGCGAACTACGAGGCCACGAAGAAGTATCCGCTGGTCGCATGGCTCGGAGGCGGGGCTGGCACCAACTCGCCCAAGAGTTCCTTCCTACCGGAAGGCGACTTCATCGTCGTAGGCCTGCCCTACCCCAAGGGCGCGAGTAATCCTAACCAGGCGTATATGGTCGGCGATTACGCCAAGGTCTGGACGTATCAGCGCTTCATGTTGGACGAGATCGCAAAGGGCATCCCGAACATAGACAGGTCTCGCTCGATCATCCTCGGCTTCAGCAATGGTGGGCATGCGATCGACGGCATGCTACGCCTCAGCGGCTACCCCAAACTCACCGAGTACTTCGGCATCTTCATCTTCGTCGAGGGTGGCGGCACGGGATATTCATCCCTGGGCGAACTCCCCGACCTCAAGGGCAAGTTCGCCTACGCCTGCTGGGGTTCGGAGAAGGGCTCCAACAAGCCCGACGCCAGCCAGCTCCCCAAGGCGCTCAAGGCTAAGGGCGCGACGGTCGTCGGCAGTGAGATGGTCGGCGTCGGCCACGAATTCTCCGAGTCCGAACACCACAAGATCGCCGAATGGCTCGAGAAGGTAGCCCTGGCGAAGAAGTAAGCCTTCGGTCTAGAAGTAGGCCTTCAGGAAATCGGCTTCGATCTCGGACAACGGCGTATCGCCGGTGGCCATGGCCAGGGACTTTGGGAAACGCTGGTGCTCCGGCGGAAGTACGCGGAAACCGTGGCGTTCGTAGAGGGTTGGCTTGATTTCGGAGAAGAGCAGGAAGCGGACATCGAGCTGGGCGAAGCGATGCAGTTCCATGACAGCACGCAGCAGCAACGAGGCGTAGCCCTTGCCGCGCTGCTCCGGCGAAGTCGCCACGGAGGCGAACCCGATGAGGCTTTCGCGGAAGCGCAGGACGTTCAATGCGGCAACGGACTGACCGGCGACATCTTCGAGGAGGTAACGCGTTCCGCGCTGATGATGCGGATCGCTATCCTTGGCCGCGCAATACTGGTCGAAGGTCTTGTCGTGCTTCCACGCGTCGTAGCCGAAGGCGAGGACGGTACGCATGTCCTCCGGCTGCACGAGGCGCAGACGGCCGACGGGTGTGAAACGCTGGCGGCCGTCTGCGATCACGCCATCGAACATCGGTTGCGGACGGACCCATGTGCGCGCTTCAGGGTTATCATACAGGCAACGATAGACTACCTGCGGCGAAAGGTCCTCGGAATGCGCCGCAACCCCGAGCCGGAGGTAATGGTTGCCTTTGTAGTGGCGGTAAAGAGTCCAGGACATGGCTACACAGGGGGCATGGTGACACGGGGACACGCTGGCAAGGCTGTTGAACCAAACCCCTTGTCACCTTGCCCACGTGCCCGCATGGCCCTGGGCGGACAGCGTCCGCGCACTACTTCGCCGCGCCCCAATGCGCTGTGAAGGGGTGCAGGATGAAGAGCGGCTTGCCGACGACGTCTGCCGCTGGCACTTCGCCCCAGCCGCGTGAGTCATAACTATTGGCCGAATTATCACCCATGGCGAAGAAATGCCCAGGCGTGACAGTATATTCAGCGTTCAGGGGTAAGGCATACCGGTAACCTCCGGCCTCCGGCAGATAACCGAAATAACCCCGGTCCATCGCCTGTCGGTTATTAAGGGCTACCGGTTCGGGCGAGGTCGGAGCTTTCCCGTCAATCAAGAGCTGCCCTTGCGAATTCACCATCAGGCGCTGTCCCGGCACGCCGGCGATGCGCTTCACGTAATAATTTTGAGAAGGCCGGCCGTATTGATCAGCCAAGCCAGGAATATTGTTGGTCCGGAAAACGAAAGTATCTCCGCGCGAAGGCTCGACGAAGTGATAAGAAACCCGGTCCACGAAGAGCATATCGCCCGTCAGGATGTCGAAATTAAGGATAGGTTCGCCGACGTGGGCCTTGCGACCGGTCAGCAACATCAGACCCAAGGGACCGCGTTGAATGCGATTATCCGCGGCGGCCCGACGGAATACTTCCTGCCACCGATCCGCATCCTGTTTGCGCAAGAGCAACTTGGCTTCGGCTGGGAAAAATGTCCGCAACAAGACGCCGTCGAAGCCGAAATCTGCGGGCATCGGAATCGTCTGGATGTTTGGTCCGATCAAAAGTTGATACTGGTTCTCGTTGCTCCGGAAAAAACCGCTGCCGAGGATTCCGCTCCCGGGCACTGAATTGGGCGAACGCGGCATGAATTTGCGCGAGCCATCGGCATGATCGCTTTCCACTTCCATGATGGGGATGGCGATCTCACCTTCAAATTCCGCATCCACGACATGCGTCCAGGTCCATTGCGACAGCTGCAGAGCCCGCTGGGCATAGCCGGGGATTTCGTCGGAAGGTTGGCGCACCTCGGCCGTCATGCCGTTATAAGTCGGCCACATTGAATTCGTCGGGATCTTGAACGGCTGCAGGAAGAAGCTCCGAATCGCACCGGCCACGATGGCGGCCATGATGATCATTTCGGTGTAATCCGTCCCCGCCGATACCGGATAAATCTTGCCGCCGTTACGCGCCAACACGGCGTGAAAACGATTCAATAAAGCTTCGGTCTCGACCACTTCGCGCGGACGTAACTTGATATTAGCCCGGACCAGCTCGGCCATTTCCAACTGCTCATTCAAGTCCTTGGCGGCGATGACATCCCGACGGTAAAGGACGACCTTCTCGGAAGATTCCAACAGCCCGCGGCCGATTTTGCGAAGCTTGCGACGATAGTAGAAGGACATGAGGAGAGACCTAGGGTCAAGTTAGCGAAGCCCCCGCCAAGGGAAAGCCCAGAAATCGCCCAAATAAGACTTACCCCTCGTTCTTAAGAATCTTGATGAAAGCTTCCTGCGGGATGTCGACCTTGCCGATCTGCTTCATCCGCTTCTTACCCTCTTTCTGCTTATCCAAGAGCTTGCGTTTACGACTGATGTCACCGCCGTAGCACTTGGCGGTCACGTCTTTGCCGACGGAGCCAATGGTCTCGCGGGCGATGACCTTCGAGCCGACCGCGGCCTGGATGGCGATTTTGAAAAGCTGCCGAGGCAGGAGTTCCTTAAGTTTTTCGCACAGATTACGACCGCGGCCTTCGGCCTTGGAAGCGTGAACAATCGAAGAGAAGGCATCGACCGGCTCTTCGTTGACGCGAATATCCATCTTCACGAGGTCGGAGGTGACATATTCGCCCAACTCATAATCCATCGATCCATAACCGCGGGTGATGGACTTCATCCGATCGTTGAAATCGACGAGGATTTCGTTGAGCGGCAGGAGACAGACTAAAATCACGCGGTCGCCGTCGATCGTCTCGGTCCGCTCGCAGACACCGCGCTTCTCCTGCACCAAGGTCAGCATATCGCCAATCGAAGTTCCCGGAATATGAATATGAGCCCGGATGGTCGGCTCCTCGATGTGCTCGATGGCCGAAGGGTCCGGCATGACCACGGGGTTATCCAAAATGTGCTCGACGCCGTCGGTGGTGAAGACCTTGTAAACGACCGACGGGTAGGTCGAAAGAATGTCGAGATCGTACTCGCGGCGCAGACGCTCCTGGACGATTTCCATGTGCAAGAGACCCAAGAAGCCGCAACGGAAACCAAAGCCCAAGGCCGTCGAACTTTCCGCGGTATACGTCAGCGAGGAATCGTTAATCGCCAGTTTCGCCAGGGAGGTCTTCAGCTTTTCGTAATCTGCCGTGTCGAGGGGATAGATGCCGCTGAATACCATTGGGCGGACTTCCTTAAAGCCAGGGACCGGCTCTTTGGCCGGATCTGCCGCCAAGGTGATGGTATCGCCAACTTTCACGTCTGCGACTTCCCGGATATTGATGACGATATAACCCACCGTTCCGGGGCCAAGTTCGTCCTGCGGCTTCATCTTCGGCGAAAAAATCCCCACTTCTTTGATGACCGAACGCACCCCATTATACATGAGTTCGATGGTCTGGCCGGCCTTGAATGTGCCGGAGAAAACGCGGACGTAACTGATGACGCCTTTATAAGAATCGAAAAGCGAATCGAAGACCAACGCGCGATGATGTGGATATTCGGACCAGCGAGGCGGCGGTACGCGCTTGATGATCGCCGCGAAGATTTCGTCGATACCGATGCCGGACTTACCCGATGCCAAGACCGCGTCTTGAGCTGGGATGGTCAAAATATCTTCGACCTGACGCCGGGCCTCTTCGGGACGGGCGCTGGGCAGGTCGACCTTGTTAATGACCGGAACAATCTCCAACCCTTGGTTCATCGCTAACGTCGCATTGGCGACCGTCTGGGCTTCGACCCCCTGGGAAGCGTCGATCAGCAAGACCGCCCCCTCACAGGCGGCCAAGGAGCGAGAGACTTCATAAGCGAAGTCCACGTGTCCGGGGGTATCGATGAGATTTAAAATATACTGCTTACCATCGGGAGCCGTAAAATTCATCGTCACCGGGTGACACTTGATTGTGATGCCCTTTTCACGTTCGAGGTCCATCGCGTCGAGCAACTGTTCCTTCATCTGCCGCTTTTCGATGGTCTTGGTATGCTCTAACAAGCGGTCGGAAAGCGTCGTCTTGCCGTGGTCGACGTGCGCGATGATGCAGAAATTGCGGATGTGGTCTAAGGACACGGTAAGGAGAGAAATTCGACGGGAAAGGGTGTAATAGGACTACGGATGGGGGGCTTGTCCAGCGTTAGCCCCATCAAAGGGAGGATTAGGCGGGAATATCAGCAAACTCGGACAAGGAAGCCACCGGAGCCTCGGGGGCGGAACGCTTCATCATCCCCGCCAAGACGCCACCGGGTCCACATTCGTAAAACTGCGTCACCCCCGTAGCCGCCGCGGCCTTGCAATCATCCTCCCATAGCACCGAGGAGACGACTTGCTTGACCAACGCCTCCCGCAGCGCCGCCGGCTCGGACAAGGAAGCTCCCGTGGTGTTCGAGTAGACCGTGAACTGCGGACGCTTAAATTCGATACCCTGCAAGTAAGCTTCGAATGCTTTGCGCGCCGGCTCCATGAGGCGGCTATGATAGGCGCCGGCGACAACCAAGGGCTTGACCAGCTTAAAGGGGCCAAATTCTTTTGCGCGCGCGACGGCTTGGGTGATCTTTTCCGCATCGCCCGAAATCACGACCTGCCCGGGACAATTGAAATTCGCGGCGTCGATATCAAAGGCGGCGCAGAGTTTTGCGATATCTTCGCGCGTCCCGCCGATGACTGCGGCCATCCCACCCTTGGTCTGATCGCAGGCGAGCTGCATGAGCCGGCCACGTTCGGCGACGACTTGCAGTCCGGTTTCAAAATCCCAAACCCCGGCGAAGGCATAAGCCGTCAATTCGCCCAGTGATAGGCCCAAGCAGGCCTTAAGATCGTTAAGCTTTCCCCGTTCGCGCAAAATCTGCGCAATCGCATATCCCTGCACGTAGAGAGCAGGCTGACAGACTCGCGTTTCCGTCAACACCTCGACGGGACCTTCGAAACAGACTTGCTTCAAATCGAAGGGCAAGACCTTCGCCGCGCGATCATAAAGCGCCTTGGCGATGGGCGAACCTTCGTAGAGAGATTTTCCCATGCCCACGGCTTGGGCACCTTGACCAGAAAAAAGCAAAGCGGTGGACATACCCCATGGAAGGAGGGAAAATCAGGCCAAGGGTCAAGGGTAAGAGCGTAATCGGAAAGCCCCCTGACCATCGCCTTATCTTGACCCTTCGGTTTCATCCCCCTACCCCAGTGTTTGCTTTCTCATGCCCATCGCACTCCTCTCCGTCAGCGACAAAACAGGCCTCCTGCCCTTCGCTCAAGCCCTCGTGAAAGACCACGGCTACAAGCTGCTCTCCACCGGCGGCACCTCCAAGATGTTACGCGACGCCGGCCTGCCGGTGACGGATGTCAGCGAACACACCGGCTTCCCAGAAATCATGGAAGGCCGCGTCAAAACCTTGCACCCAAAAGTCCACGGCGGCCTGCTCTGTCGACGCGATTCCCATGAACACCTCGATGAAGCCAAGAAGCACGGCATCGACCTCATCGATCTCGTGGTCGTCAATCTCTACCCCTTCGAAGCCACGGTCGCCAAACCGAACTGCTCTTTCGAAGATGCGATTGAGAATATCGATATCGGCGGCCCCTCCATGCTTCGCAGCGCGGCCAAAAACCACGCTTCGGTTTCCGTGGTGACGGACCCATCCGATTACGAACGCGTCTTAGCGGCGATGAAAAATCCCGCAGCTCTTCTCGAACTTCGCCGCGAACTCGCCCTAAAGGTCTTCCAACGCACTTCGGCCTATGATGCCGCCATCGCCAATTACCTGGAAGCACAGACCCAACCCGGAGCAGGTAACGTCTTGGGCCTGCCCTCCCGTTTCACGACCACCCTGTCGCTCGCCCAACGCCTCCGCTACGGCGAAAACCCCCACCAACAAGCCGCGCTTTACGGCACGTTCCACGAAGCCTTCGAACAACTCCAAGGCAAGGAACTCAGTTACAATAATATCTTAGATATCACGGCGGCGACCTACCTGATCGGGGAATTCGAACGGCCGACGATTTCCATCCTAAAGCACACCAACCCCTGCGGCGTGGCCTCGGCCGACACCTTGGTCGAAGCCTGGCATAAGGCCTTCGAAACCGACCGCCAAGCCCCCTTCGGCGGCATCATCGTCGCCAATCGCACCGTAGACAAAGCCCTCGCCGAAGCCATCGCCGAGATTTTCTCCGAAGTGATCATCGCTCCGGAATTCGACGCCGACGCCCTCGCCATCTTCAGCAAGAAAAAGAACCTGCGGCTCATGCGTGCCAAAGTGGGCCTCCGCGCCGATACCTTGCGCGAAGTCCGCGCGGTCATCGGCGGCGTCCTCGTCCAAGACCGCGACCAAAAGCCCGTCAATCCGCGCGATTTCAAAGTCGTCACGAAACGTCAGCCGACGGCCGACGAACTGACGGCGATGCTCTTCGGTTGGCGCGTCGTGCGCCACGTGAAATCCAACGCCATCGTCTACGCAGGCAAAGAGCGCACGCTCGGCGTCGGCGCCGGCCAGATGTCGCGCATCGATTCTTCGCGTATCGCCATTTGGAAAGCCGGCGAAGCCAAACTGGGGCTTACCGGTTCGGCCGTCTGCTCGGATGCCTTCTTCCCCTTTCCGGACGGATTGATCGCTGCGGCCGACGCCGGAGCTTCCTGCGCCATCCAGCCGGGCGGTTCGGTCAAGGACCCTGAAGTCATTGCCGCCGCCGACGCACGCGGCATGGCGATGATTTTCACCGGCATGCGCCACTTTAAGCACTGAGTTCCGCGCAGCGGAACTCAGTGCTTAAAGTGCAGGTACCCAGAGGTAGGGGCGCGACTGCGTCGCGTCCGTTGAACGAATACTG
>CAILOT010000082.1:0-8627 GCA_903835965.1 uncultured Opitutia bacterium | reverse complement strand
TGTTGTTCTTCTTGATCGTTCGCCGCTAGGTAAAGTAAAGGGGTCTGCCGTTCCATCTGGACGGTCGCGGCTTGGCTGCGGAATTGTTCGCGCTCGATGGCATCGTCGATGAACTCGCAGGCAAGATTCACGACATACGGACAGGCACGATAGGTCGCGGCCAGATCAATTTCGATCGGACGGGTACCCAGAGCGAGAAGGATGTCGTTCTTTTGGGCCTCATGGTAGAGGGCTTGTTTATTGTCGAACGCTACGGTCAAGTGTTGCCCGCTCAGCTTCAGGAGGGAGTAACAGTCATCATCCAGATCTTGGCCTTCATCGACCAGGACGGCCGCAAGGGGGGGAGAGTTCCGATGGCGTTTCAGATGGTTCAGGACATTCTTTCGGATCAGTTCGAAATCCGGAAAGCCATCTTGACCGACGGGTGTCGGACCGAGCAGTTCTTGATGACGAAGCCGGCACCAATGGTCGAAAGTCAGGATGGATTCGGGGTCGAGGCGGAGTTCGGTGACCGCCGATCGAATGAAGTCGCGAAGCACATTGGTGTAAACTAGAACCACAATCTTGGCCTGCGGGCCTAAGGCATGCCGTAGGTGATGGGCGCGATGTAAGAGCACTACGGTCTTGCCGGCACCTGGGCCACCGCGGAGCACGACCGGAACCGTGGTCGGCGCCTTGATGGCAGCGGCCTGCGCGGCGGTGAGCCGGTCGGGTGGAGTAAGCCAGGTCAAGGCCGCTCCCTCTCGTCGTGATGGGATTCAAAGAGCGGCAGCTGACCTTCGCCGATAGCGGGATGTCCGGGGCGAAGGTCGTTACGCCTGCGCTCTTCGAGGATATACCCATTCTTAATCACTGTATCTTGGGCCAATTCGACGGCGGCGCCATACCAAGAGAAAGCGGAATCATCGAGCCGGCTGAGATCTTTACCAAAGCGGCGGAAAGCATCGGCGAGGGCGGTTTGGGATTCTTCAACCTTACCGCGCGCCCGGAGGCATCGGGAATACAGGACCATGCCGATGGCACTGGGATCTTCGGCTTCATAACGCAGGCATAGTTCTTCGGCTTCGAGCCAGCGGCCTTTGCGGGTGTAAAAATTCGCCAAATTAAAAAGGGCCGTAGAGTTACCCGCGAGAATGCATTCGAGGTAGGTTTTTTCTTGGCGATACGCGTCGCCCTTACGTCCGTAGGCGATTGCCAGTTGGGCGAGGCCGGTTTTCTTATAATCTGGCCGTTGGCGGATGAGTCGTTTCAGCAGATGAATGGCTTTGTCGTGCATGCCGACCTTGTTGTGTAAGTTCGCGAGTTCGATGATCTGGACGGGCAGCCGGTCTGGGCCATATACGCTTGCCCGGATGTTGCGTTCAATCTCCAGGATCTGTTCGCGATCCTTGCCTGGATTGACGACGTTGTGGAGGGGCGATTCGATGGTCCCCGAAAAACTTTCGCTACCATTTTCCAGAGTAATCTCGAAGGTGAAATGCTGATTGGCGTCGAGCGTGAAGGTCAGGGTCAAGGGCGTGCCTGCCTTGATCGGTTGCGTGACGCCGGTGAATACGGGGCGGGAGCCCATGCCCAGGCCTGCCCAGAAAATGATGCGAATCGGTCCGCCCGGGGCGATAAAGCGCTGTTTTTTGTTGGGCTTGAACTGGCCGGAGAAAGGAAGTTTCTGATTATGGGGGATGATTTCATGGTTCCCGCGGTCGGTCTGGAGGCTGAGGAGATCGCTGGCGACCGGGGTGAAGATGCTTTGACCGTAAAGGTGAAGTAAGAGCGCATGGTAGGCGGCACCGCGGGCGACGGCCACTTGCATGTCGAGGGCGTTGTCGAAACGATGGACCAAGAATTCGCCGAAATACCTTTTCAGGCTATCAATCACCAGCGGGTTGAGCGAGCTGCCGCCGACGGCAAGCAGGAAGCCGATCTGAGAAGGTTTCAGTTTGGCGCGATCAAGCGCGTCTTCAATCGGTGCAAAAATTGAACAGCTCAAGGTATATTCATCTTCCCGCACTTGCACGCTGTCCTCATCGAGGAATGGCTCCATGACGTTGGCGAATTCAATCCCGGTCAGGGTCGGGGAGCTGAAGGTTAGGCGCGTGCCGTCATTGAGCTGTAACGTCTGGACGCCGGGGTATTGTTTCTTCGCCGCGATAAGGACTTCGACGAGATTTTCGCCGTGAGATAGCCGGTGATTGATGATTTCACAAAGACCAATTTTCAGCTGTTCGGCCGTGGCCAGGAGCTGGGGTTCGAGCTGCTCTTTGCGGACTTCATATTCCCATTCATCGAGTTCCAGTTTATTCTGGTGGGCGAGGGCAGGGAGTAGGATTTCATGGACGATGGCGCGGTCAATATCCGCACCTCCTAAGCGATGGTAACGGGAGACTGCGCGCGGGCTGATCTTGAGCCGTTGATCGGCGGTGCGTTGCAAAGTAAAGATGGCGACGTCGCAGGTGCCGCCGCCGAAATCGATGATCATCACTTCGGTCTTGTCGTTGACGCCATCGAGGGCGGCGAGTCCTTGCCGGGCGATGAAATCGATGAAGGCTGCAATCGGTTCGTCGAGCAAATCGCCGTGGCCCAAGGTAAGGTCAGCGAGTTTCGCCGCTCGGACCGTGTCGTCACGCTGGCTGATCTGAAAAGAAGCCGGCACGGTAACGACCGTACGTGCGATGGCGCCCTTGGCTTGCGTGCGAAGAAATTGCAGGACTTGTCCGGAGATTTCGGCCGGCGTGCGGCTGCCTGATTTGGCTTGAGGAAAAGTGCGACCGATACCCATTTCATTTTTCACCTCGGCGAGGTAGGTAGCATTCAGGCGAAGCCCTAGTTCGACTGATCGGCTCAAGGTTCGTCGGGCGCCTTCGCCGACGAAACTTCGATCGGGAAGGTGGGCGACGACCGAGGGCACCAGCACGGAGGTGAAGTCACCGGAAAGCGTTGGCTGGATGATTTCAAGGCACTCAGCCAATTCGATTTCATCGGGACGCGTGGGTGACCAGCGGACTTGGGCGATGGTGGAATTGGTGGTGCCAAGATCGATGCCTAAGGCCCGAAAAGCTTTCAAATCGGGGCGAAGTTCGGCGTTGGGCGGACGGAGGTGCGGCAGGGGGTTCATCGCTTGAAAATAATGGTCGAATAGTGTCGGGTAAAAGAGGGCACGAAGCAAGGGTGCCCCAGCTTATTTAGCCTATGGGCATGGGATCTCCCCGGCGATGGTAGGATGCTTAAGAATTTCATAAGTTTTGGAAACTCTTAGTTGGCTATGGGGTTCAATAAGTAGTGAAATACCCCATGAGACTCCTGCGTGCTTTCCCCCTGTCGCTTTTGACCCTTTGTCTCCTGATTGGCCAAGGCCAGCCGGCACGGGCCGCCAAGAAGCCCGAAAGCAAGGCCGCCCGCAAGGACGAGAAGGCTAATCCTCCGGTCATCACGAAGGCAACACCCGTCGCCGAGATTGCCCGCCAAAGCGCGATTTGGCACCAATGGACCGACCTCGAAGGCCGGAAGGTGGATGCGATGTTCTGCGCTTACAGTAAGGATTTTATCACCATTCAGACCAAGGATGGGAAAACCTTCCACTTTAACGTCAATATCCTCATTCCTGAAGACCGTGAGTTTGCGGTAGCCTGTGCGGGTAAGGATAAAGAAGCCGCCTTTAGTCCGGCCGTGATCGCGGCGGCGGCGTCGGATGTGGATCGCCTGATTCAGGCGGTTTTAGCGACTAACAATCAGAAGCCTAATCCTTTGGCGACGGATGAGCAGTTCTTACGCCGGATTTACGTAGATGCCATCGGTCGGGTGCCAACGGCGGAGGAAGCGAACGAATTCTTGAATGATGAGGCCGGCAATAAGCGGGCGAAGCTGATCGACAAATTGGTCTATTCGCCTGGTTACACCATGCAGATGTTCAACTGGATGGCGGACCTCTTGCGCGTCAAGGATACCTTCGGCAAGGCGGTCCCAGCCTTTACTTTCGAAGACTGGTTGAAGTCCCGCATCGCATCGAACGCTCCTTGGGATCAGGTGGTCAAGGAAATGGTCACGGCCGACGGCCGATTGACCGATAATGGTGCCGCGGGCTTCATGTTATTCGATGCCGACATGCCTTTGGATGGGGTTTCGAACCTCATGACCACTTTCTTAGGTACCAATATGGCCTGCGCCCAATGCCACGACCACCCCTTGGCGGACTGGAAACAACGGGATTTCTTCCAGATGGCATCCTTCTTCGGTGCGACGGATGGTAAGAACGAGGGCATCGCGCGGCAGATTCAGAGTACGCTCAAAGCGGACTCAACCCTATCGAAGAACGTCGTCGTGAAGATCGGTTTGGTAAATTCCTACCGACTGGAAGATCAGAGCAAGAACAGCCTGACCTTCCCTAAGGACTATAAATATAAGGACGCCAAGCCAAGTTCCCCGGTGTCGCCCGTGCTGATCACCTGGGAGAAGAACGACGCCAAATTACCGATTTATAAGTTGGATACGACCCATCCCTCGCAGCTCCGCGATGAGTTTGCCCGCTGGTTGGTCAGCCCTCAGAACCCACGTTTCGCCACGAATATTGCCAACCGCCTTTGGAAGAAAGCCTTTGGGTTGGCTGTGCTCGAGCCCGTCGTGGATATTGATGATCTAAGTCAGGCCAGCAGCCCGGAATTATTGGCGCACCTCACCTCCGTGATGAAAGCCGCCCGCTTCGACCTGCGTGAATTCCAACGGGTCATCTACAATTCCCGGACCTATCAGAGCGGCGCCAGCGTCACCCCTGATCTCGCCAAGGGACCTTATCTTTTCAACGGTCCGCTCGTACGTCGTCTGACCGCGGAGCAGGCTTGGGATAGTTTCGTGGTCAATTCGGTCGGGACCAATGCCGACAATATCTTGCTGCGGCGCTCGGACGCCTTGATGGCGTATTCCTTGCCTGATGGCAAAGTCACCGCTGCGGTCGTTCACAAGGTCATCGATAGCATTAACAAGAACGGCCAAGGCAAGAGTTTGGCGGGAGGCAAGAAAACCGGGGGCGGCACTACGATGGGCTTGGCCACGGGATACGAAGGCGAAAAGCCTATCACCCGTTTCAGCATGACCATGGCCCGGGCCAGCGAGTTGCCCCAGCCAGCCTCCGAGTCCCATTTCTTGCGACTCTTCGGCCAGGGCGACCGCCTGTTGACGGATTCTGCGACGAATGACGGCAGCGTACCGCAGGTGCTGCAGATGATGAACGGTTCGATCGGTAAACTTGTTTCTGACCCCACCGGTGTGGCCATCGGTACCGCTCTGAAATCAAAAGCGACCGACGGTTCGATCCATTCACTTTACCTTTCCTACCTTTCGCGCCATCCGACTTCGGTCGAATTGGCCGCCGCCCAGAAAGGCTTGGCCAACGGCTTGCACCTGGCCGACTTGGCTTGGGTCTTGGCTAACACCCGCGAATTCTTATTTATCCAATGATCTCACCTACATTCGCCAACCAACTTCGGACACCCGAAGACCGCCGCACCTTCATCGAGCGCTGTGCGAAGATTTCTTTCGGACTGAGCGTGCTTCCTTTCTTCACGCGCATCGCGGATGCCGCGGAGAAGGAAGGCGCCGCGGTGCCCAACGCAGGCCTGCCTGGATTCGGCAAGGCGAAGCGCGTAATCTTCTTGGAGCTCGCGGGCGGGATGTCGCACATTGACACCTTCGACCCGAAAAAGGGTGAGACCAAGGGGCCAGGTTCGGCGATCCCGACGCGTGCGGATTTCCAGCTGACTTCCTACCTGCCGGAGACCGCCGGGGTAGCCGATAAGATCACCGTCATCCGTTCCATGACTGCCAAGGTCGGCGTACACGCCTCGGCCGCTTACCTGATGCGGACCGGCTTTGAGAAGCGCGGGACCGTTCAGCACCCGACATTGGGAGCTTGGGCGCAGCATTACCTGGGGGGCAGCCATAAGAGCTTGCCGTCCTCCGTGGCCATCAATCGCTCGGCGAATCATGGTAATGGTTGGTTCCCTGCTTCGCACTCACCCCTGCCGATCCTGAATCCGGAAGACGGCCTGATGAATACGAAAAGCGTCGAGTCGGAAGAAGTTCAAGCCAAGCGCGCCGATCTTCTGATCGCACTGGATGCCGGCTTCGGTAAAAAAGCCGCGGACGAAAACGTAAAAGCTTACAATGAGTTTTACGATACCACCTTCCAGCTCATGAAGAGCACGGATCTGAAAGCCTTCGATCTGAGTTCCGAAACCAAAGAGACGCGCGCACGCTATGGTAAGAGCAAATTCGGCCAAGGCTGTCTGCTCGCCCGACGTCTGGTGGAAAATGGGGTTCGCTTTGTCGAAGTTTCCAGCGGCGGTTGGGATATGCACCGGACCTTAGATGATAGCATGGCCGATCGCGGGGGTGAGTTTGACCACGTTTTCGCCACCCTGATCGAAGACCTTGAAGCCCGCGGACTTTTAGATTCTACCTTGGTCGCCGTCACCACGGAGTTCGGCCGTAAGCCTGAATTTGTGGGCGGCGGTCGCGGTCACCATCCTTTGGTTTTCTCGACGGTCTTGGCCGGCGGCGGAGTCAAGCGCGGCTACGTCCATGGAACGAGCGATGCCAAAGGTTATGCGCCGGAAAAAGACCCCGTCACGGTGGGTAATTTCCACGCTACCATCGCCCATGCTGCTGGTCTTCCGGTAGAGCAGGAGATCATGACGCCAGCCGGTCGTCCGATGGTCATCGGAAACAAAGGCAAGCCCGTCCTCGGACTCTTCGCTTAACTCAGGAGCGCCGCGAGGTCGCCGGGTTGTTCGAGATGGACGGCGTGGCCGGCCTGTTCGACAACGCTGAGCCGAGCTCGCGGCATGTTTGCGCCCATTTCGTGTGCTAACTCGGTGAATTTCGGATCAAACTCGCCGGTGATGAGATCGACTGGGAAGCGAATTTCTTTGAGCCGATGCCAAAGTGAGGGGAGGGTGCCGGTGCCGACGTTTTCCAGACTTAGGGCCAAGGCCTCCGGATGATTCTGTGCTCTTTGAGCTAGGAGTGGATGGAGTCGCTCGGAGGGCAGTTTGAAAAGCGAGTGAAAGAAAGGCTGATGGTGCCAATACTTATAAAATGCGTCTAAGCCCTGGGTCCGGATGAAAGTCGCGAGGGCGGCGTCAGCGAGCTGGCGCTCCTGCCGTTCTTCGGCGGTTTTTAGACCGGGGCTGGCGCCGATCAGGATGAGTCGGGCAATGCGCTCAGGGTGGGCGATGGCCCAGTGGAGGGCCAGCCGACCGCCCATCGAATACCCTAAAAGCGTAATGGGGCCGCTCGTGCCGGCCGCTTGATCGATGATGCTCAGGTGATTGGCCAGCGAATACGCCGTGGTGGCGGTGAGGTCGCGCAAGGAGCCGTGACCTGGGAAATCGGGAGCGATGAGCGACCGGTCGGGTGGCAGGCAGGAACGAAGGGCGGAAAAGTCCCAGCTTGAGCCCGTAAAGCCATGTAATGCGACGATAGGGGGCATGGTGGCTGGGGCGCAGGTTGAGGGTCGAGGGAGTTCGCAGGCAGCCCGTCAGTGAGGGCGTTACGTTAACCTTTAGATTATCCATAAGACAGCCAAAATATGGGAACAAATGCAGGGCGGGTTGACTCTAAAAAATACCCCCTATGCCCGGCATTCGCGTCAAACCATGGAACCGTGTCGACGGCCCGATTTACAGTCTTTCCACGACCGCGAACGGCCGCGGTAATTTAAATATCTGCAGTTACGTCACCCCGATTTCGATGAAGCCCAAGCGCTTCATTGTGGGGATCTTCAAGGATACCAAAACTTTGGAAAACCTGGAAGCCAACCCCATCGGTTTATTGAATTACATGGCGATGGATCAGGCGAACCACGTCAATCTGCTCGGCAAGAAAACCGGCAACACGATGGATAAGATCGCGAAGCTCGGAGATCAGATTGAGCACGTCGGCGATGGGCTTTATAAACTCAAGGGGGCCTTGGCGATCTTGCGCCTCAAATTCATAGAGCGGATGGATTGCGGCGATCACTGGGCATGGTTGGCTCATGTCGACTCCTACGAGAACTTGCGCGAAGCCGAACCGCTTACCTTGGATGAGTTGAAGCGGTTGAAGCTAATCTTGGCCTAAAGGCCAAGAGGGGCGCGCGGGCAAGTGAGCACGGTTAGAATGTAAGGCAAAAGAAGAGCCGGACTAAGTCCGGCTCCTTTGGTGCTTATTTCTTTTTGGACACCTTACGCTTCACCACCGTCTCGGTGCGTTGCGGGATAAGGTAGGTGCGGCCGCGGATGAGGCGTTCGTAGAGGTCCACCATCGCCACGCCTTCGCGGGGGCGGACAGAGTCGGCCTTGGTCGCGCGATCGACTTGGCGCTTAAGCATCCGGCAAAGGTCTTCGGCGTTATATTGGATCATGCCCAGGATGCGTTCGACGGAGTAACCCGGGATGCTTTCTTCGATGTAGAAGCCGTCTTCTTCGTCGTCTTCGAGGAAGACGTGGGCTTCGTTCACGCGGCCGAAGAGATTATGGAGGTCGCCCATGATGTCTTGGTAGGCGCCGACCATGAAGGCCCCGATGTAGTAGGGTTGGCCTTCCTTGAGCGGGTGGAGGGAGAGGGTGTGACGGACGTCTTCGAGGTCGATGAAGTCG
>CAILOT010000081.1:0-12882 GCA_903835965.1 uncultured Opitutia bacterium | reverse complement strand
TCTTTGCTTACATCAACGATACGGTCAGCCATGAGAGCCAAATCCGCGCCTCCGACAAAGGGCACGCTGAGAACACGACAGCGCTCAAGCCCACCGATCGCCGCGATCCGGCGAAGATCGAATTGCCCCCCTTCTATCCTGATACCCCAGAAGTTCGCCGCGAGGTCGCCCACTACCACGAGCTCGTAACGGCCGTAGACTATACCCTAGGACGCGTGCTCGATTGGCTCAAAGCACATGATATTGAGAAAAATACTATCGTAATTTTGACCGGTGACCATGGTCGCGGCATGCCCCGCTACAAGCGTTCACCTAAGGACACCGGCACACGCGTCCCGCTCATCGTCCGCTGGCCCGCCCAAATCGCCCCAGGTACGCTTCGCGAAGACTTCGCCAGCTGGATCGACTTCGCCCCAACAGCCTTGACCTTGGCCGGCGTGCCGGTTCCGAAAGAATATGACGGCCACTGTTTCCTGCCGACCGCGCTCAACCCCCCCAAATACGCTTACTCTTTCCGAGACTTTATGGATGAGAGCTTCGATAAAGTGCGCTCAGTCCGCGATGCTCGCTATCGCTACGTCCGCAACCAAGCCCCTGGCGTAGACGAAGCCGGTAAAGTGGCCTATCAAGAAGTAGGTCAAACGATGCAAGCGCTTCGCAAAGCCCAAGCCGCCGGCACTCTCACGCCTACCCAAGCGCTTTATTTCAATCCAAATCGTGCCGCCGAAGAACTTTACGATACTCTGTCGGATCCCTGGGAGGTGAAGAACATCGCCGCCGATCCAGCCAACGCTGATAAACTTAAAGAACTCCGTGGCGCTTGTGACGCCTGGTTGACCCGCTGCGGCCCCATCGCCGACATGCACGCCGACGAACTTGTCAAAAAAGGAATCATCCAACCCCGCGATCCGAAGTATGAAGAGCGGGCCAAGAGTGGCCAAGCCAATGAAGCAGAGGCTCCCAAGAAAAATGCTAAAAAGAAACAAACTAAATAATTTATGCGTTCGCTCCTCATTATTCCTGTCTTAATCCTAAGCGTCGGTTGCAAGCCGGCCCCCAAAATAAATCAATACAAGGCCGAACCTGAAGCGGTGACGCCGACGGCCAACGCTCCTGCGGTCGCCTCCACCAGCACTCCCGCACCCGCGCCTCCTATGGTAGCTCCTGAGTCGATGAAAGCCGAAGCCGCCAGTTTCAGTGAACCTAAATGGGGCACACTCCCTGCTGGTTGGTCCGTCGGCCCCGAGAATGCCATGCGCAAAGCTACCTTTGTGATCGCCGGCAAAGATGGGACCAAAGCCGAAGTCGCCGTCACCGTCTTTCCGGGCAGCGTCGGCGGGCTATCCGCCAACGTTAATCGGTGGCGTGGCCAAATCGGCCTCTCCCCTGCGAGCGAAGAAGAAATCAACACCTTAGCCCAACCCACCAAAGTCGGGCCTGACGCCGGACAGCGTTTCATCCTGGTCTCACTGGATGGCAAGAAATCGACCGATGCAGCCATGATTCCGAAAAATGGTGCCACGTGGTTTTTCAAGCTAAGCGGCGATGCAACTATCGTCCAAGCTAACAACGCCGCGTTCACCCAATTCCTCGCAACTTCTCAAATTCCGTGAACGAAGATTTTCAAGCTAAAGCCAAAAGCGGCCGGAGCATCCTTGATACGTTAGCCTCGCTTAAGCTCACCGTCGTCCTTCTGGTACTTTCCATGCTCTTGGTGCTTCTGGGCACGCTCGAGCAGGTCCATTGGGGCGTATGGCATATCCAAAAGGAGTATTTTTCCAGCTGGTTTTGCTTCTACCCTATGGATCAAACCAAGCCGCTGAACATGCCCTTGCCCGGCGGCTTCCTCATTGGCGCCTTGCTCATCGTCAATCTTGGCTTTGCGCACTTCCGTCACTTCAAGGCGAGCGTTAAGCACCTTGGCATCAGCATGATTCACGCTGGCTTACTCCTTCTGCTGGCGGGCGGGTTCGTGACCGCAGTCTACCAAGAAGAGTCGGCCATGGTCATCCCGGAAGGTGAACAACGTAACTATTCGGAGGCCTTCCGTGAATTCGAAATTACGGTCATCGAAAAGACCGCTGGCGGCGACCAAGTCACTGCCATTCCCGATGCGCTCTTACGCACGCTATCACCGAAGAATAACGCCCTGACCTTAAGCGGCACCCCTTTCACGCTGAACGTCCAGACTTATCATACCAACGCAATGTTGCGGGCGAAGTCACAGATGACCGAAGCCACCGAGGTTAAGGTCAGTCAAGGTATTGGGGCTAAATCCGCCCTCGCGCTCAAAGCCCAACCTGAAAGTTTTGATGACAATGCAGGCAACTCGCCAGTCGCGATCGTCGAACTCACTGCCTCCGGAAAGTCCCTCGGCAACTGGATTCTTAATCCTGGCATTTCCGAATCTTTCCCTGCGCAAAGCTTTGTTCACGATGGCAAGAACTATGAGATCGGGTTTCGCCGGACTCGCCATTACCTCCCTTTCACTTTGAAACTTAATAAGTTTACGCACGAAAAGTACCCCGGAACTAATACCCCTCGGCGCTTTGCCAGCGACGTCACCCTGAGTGAAGGTTCGCAGTCCTTGAACTATAACATCTCGATGAATCAGCCCTTGCGCCATGCTGGGCTGACCTTCTTCCAGTCAAGTTTCGGTAGCACTCGCGAAGGTAAAGATCTCAGCGTCCTTCAGGTCGTCCGTAATCCAGGAGCTTGGATTCCCTACGTTTCGGTAGGCATCATGTCTCTTGGTCTGCTCTGGCATTTCGGCTTTTCGCTTCTCCGTTTCTTGCGCGGACGTGCTGCCAAGTCAGCGGCTATCCTGGCGTTCGGCCTGTTCGCCCTTACCGGCCAAGCGGCCGAACAAACTTGGAACAGCCAAGAGTTCGGCAACATCCCAGTCCAGAGCGGCGGCCGCATCGTCCCACTCGAAACCTTGGCGAGCGGCTCATTGCTGCAAATGCGCTCGCGCCGTGAAATTCGTCTCACTGATCTCGAGCGGATAGCATTCGGACAGAAACCCTCAACCTGGACCGCCGAACAAAAGAAACAGATTGCCGAAGCGTTGCCAGGAGTAGATGCCAATGTTCAGGCAGCCTTAGAGAAGCGTCCGGTACGTTTGAACGGAAATTCCATGGCCGCCATCGACTGGCTGCTCGAGGTCTGTTTCCGCGCCCAAGTCGCCCGCCATCTTCCCACTTTTCGCATCGAACACCCGGTCGTCCTGAAAATGGTCGGACGGGATATCGAAAAGACGTTTTACGCCAGCTGGGATGATATTTTAAAGAACAGTGAAAAGGTCACGGAAGCCGCCGGCAAATCCCGCCTTCGCGCCCAAGCTGATCGGGACGCCGAAGATCGCTCCTTACTTCAACTCGAAAGCGCCGCCCGCCAATACGCGACGCTCAGCATGACTTTCATCCCTGGCGACCTGCCGGCTGAAATTCCACCTCAACGTGAATACGAGGCATGGCTGAGCTCTTTGAGCCGGGCTGTCGCCGAAATGAACACCAATCGAGAAAAAGGCGGCAGTGGCACCGCCTTCGATCCCGAATTGCAAAAAACGGTGAAGAGTTTTGTGGAACGGTATCAGGACTTCCAACGCGAAGGCCTCATCGGCCTCGTCCCGCCCAAGGAAATGGATTCATTAGAAAAATGGGATAACTTAGGAACGGCCTTGCTGAGCGTCATCCAAGATAAAAACAACCATCGGCAATCCTTGGCCGCTGACGGGCTGATCAGTCGCTATGCGACATTCTGCGTGGCCTGGAGAGAGGGTAATGATGATACTTGCACCGTCCAAGCCCGCGCGATTGCCGCCTCGCTGCAAGGCAACTGGTCGACGAAATCGAATTCCGAAGCCACCTTTGGTCGCCTGCAGCCTTTCTATTGGCTGCTCATCGCCTACGTCGTGACCGTGCTCATGATTTTTGGCTCCTGGCTAACCGACTCCGAATCCCTCCGCAACTGGGCCTACCGACTTCTCGTAGCGTGCTTCGTCATGCACACCTTGGCTTTAGGCTATCGAATGTGGCTGCATGGCCGCCCGCCCGTGACGAACCTTTATTCCTCCGGTATCTTCATCGCATGGGGTACGGTCGGCTTAGGCATCATCCTCGAACGTATCTGGAAGAACGGCATCGGCGCCGCCGCCACCGGTATCGCTGGCTTTGTTTCGTTGATCGTTGCACATAACCTCGGCCTATCCGGCGAGGATAACCTCGAGAGCGTCCGGGCGGTGCTCGATTCTAACTTCTGGCTCTCGACGCACGTGACCATCGTCACCTTAGGTTATTCGGCGACATTCGTCGCCGGCATGCTTGCCGCGATGCATCTTTGGCTCCGCGCGTTCAAGAAAGATTATTCCTGGGGCGATAGCGTCGGCCGCGCCGCCTACGGCATCTTAGCCTTTGCTACCTTGGCAAGTTTCATCGGTACGATGCTTGGTGGCATCTGGGCTGACCAAAGCTGGGGCCGCTTCTGGGGTTGGGATCCTAAAGAAAATGGGGCGATCCTGATCGTCCTCTGGTGCGCGGTCTGCCTTCACGCCCGTTGGGGTGCCTTGGTCCGACGCGAGGGTCTCATGCAAATGCTGGTCTTCGGCAATATCGTCACGAGCTGGTCTTGGTTCGGCACCAATCTCCTGGGCGTCGGCCTGCATAGCTATGGCTTCACAGAATCAGGCTTCTTCTGGCTCACGGCCTTCTGGATCACCCAAATCGTTATCATCGCCCTTGGATGGCTGCCGGCAAGGGCCTCTGCAGCGAGCAAGGCATGAGCGAGATTCCTCCGGCGACTTGGTTTTGCATCAAATCAAAGCCACGGCAAGAAGCCGTGGCCGTCCTTAACCTTCGAGCCTTAGGTGAAGTAGAAATCGTTTTCCCGCGCCTGCGGCGAACGCGCAAAGGGCATGATAAAAACCGCGTTGTGGTCGAACCGCTTTTCCCAGGTTATATCTTCGTTAAATTCGACCCCGAGGAACTTCATGGCCCGGTCCGCAACACCCGCGGCGTACTCCAACTCGTCAGCCGCAACGGAAGACCCGTCGATGTCGATGCATCGGTCATCACCGAATTACTGGCGCTCGGCCCTGATGCGACCCTCTCGATGTTAGATGAGGAATTGAAGATTGGAGCAAAGGTCCGCGTTATCCGCGGCATCTTTTCCGGCTCCGAAGGTGAAGTCGTCAAACTGCAAGAGCCGCAGAAACGTATCGCCGTCCTACTCTCCCTGCTCGGCTCCGAACAAGCGGTCGAAATGCCGCTTGACGATGTCGAAGGCCTGTCGGACGAATCCTAATCAATTCACCTCTTCCTCTTTATCACATGATGCTCGACCAACTCTCCGCCTCCGCGGCCATAGAATCCCTGCATCCTCTTTTCCCGAAAGCTTTCGCCTACCTCCGCACCTTCGATGCGAAGACCGAGGACGGAAAGTATGAACTCCAAGGCCAAGACCTTGTAGCCATCGTACAACGCTATCAGACAGCCCCTTCAGCGGATAAACTCTGGGAAGCTCATCAGATCTACGGCGATATCCAAGTAGTCTACCAGGGCCTCGAATATTGCGGCCACGCGGATCAGAAGACGCTTAGCGTAACAATGCCATACGTTGCGGAGAAGGACGTCGAGAAATACGCCACCCCTTCCGCCCCTTCCGCCTTACTTACCCTCGGACGCGGCAACTTCGCTATTTTCTACCCGCAAGATGGTCACCAACCCGGCGTGATGACTGGAGCGCCCGGGTCGATCTTGAAGGTCGTGATTAAATTTAGAATTTAAGCCCTCGCGGGGAACATCCCGGGGAGATAGGGGTTATGATACATACCCCATGCGAAGCCTCTACGTCTCCCTGCTCACCCTCGTCGCGACAATCACGTTCGTCCCAGCGCAAGAACCTGAACGCATCCGTGACGTCATCTACGCCAAGCATGACGGCGTGGCGCTAACGATGGACATTTTTAAGCCAGCCAAACCCAATGGCGCGGCTGTGATCAAAATCATCAGCGGTGGATGGAACTCCAATCACAACGGCATCAATGACGGCACTTGGCCCAATTATGGCTACACGACCTTCGTGGTCGTCCATGGCACCCAGCCACGTTTCCATATCGATGAAATCGTCCTGGATATGCAACGCGCCGTACGCTTCATCCGTACCAATGCCGCACAATACGGCATCGACCCGAACAAAATCGGCGTCACGGGTGGCAGCGCCGGGGGACACCTCAGCTTGATGCTGGGAGTCAAAGGTGACGCGGGCAAAGCCAAGGCCGTAGACCCCGTCGACCGGGCCAGCAGCGTCGTCAACGCCGTCGCCTGCTTTTATCCTCCAGTCGACTTCATCAACTGGGCCAAAGAAGGCGACAGCAACGAAGGCATCGGACCGCTCAATACCCGTATACCTGCCTTTGGCCCTTTGGTCGAAACCCCTGAAGGTAAAGCAAAGCTCGGACGTGAGCTCTCGCCGTTGACTTGGGTAAATAAGAACCAACCCCCGACCTACATCGTCCAAGGCGATGCCGACCCGTTGGTGCCGCATTCACAAGCCACGCGCTTTCAGAGCAAAGCCGTCGAAGTTGGCGCCAAATGCGAAGTACTCATCCGGATCGGGGGTGGTCACGGCGGCTGGAACGAGATGACCGACGATATCTCAAGAATGGCCCAATGGTTCGACTTACACCTTCTGGGCAAACAACCCTCTCAGCCTTTTAACTTCGCCGTCTCATCGCTTCCAAGCACGCCTACGGCTAAGAAAACACCGCCAGCCAAGAAGTAAGCCGAGGCTGAGATTTACGCTGGCAGATTAGGTCGACTGATTCTACAAAGTCTCATGGCTTCGCCCTGTCGACTTATCCTCGCCCTTGACGTTGAGACGAAAGAAGAGGCTCTCGCTCTGGCCCGTCCGTTAGCCGGCAATTTGGCTTGGGTGAAGCTAGGCTTGCAGCTTTTTACCCGCCACGGGCCGGGCATCGTGGATGAATTCCATGCCTTGGGTTTCAAGGTATTCTTAGACCTGAAGTTCCACGACATCCCGAACACCGTCTCGTCCGCGATTAAGAGCCTCACGGGGCGCCCTTGCTCGTTGCTTACCATCCATGCGTGCGGCGGACCCGAGATGATCGCCCGCGCCACTGAAGCGGCGCGTGACACCCTTCCCAACTGTCAGGTTCTCGGCGTCACCGTGCTCACCTCGATGGATCAAACCCAACTGTCAGCCATCGGCGTTAAAAGCTCCACGGAAGAACAAGTCCGCCTACTCGCCCGCATGGGAACTCAGGCCGGACTCAACGGTTTGGTTTGCTCACCGCTTGAACTTTCAATCCTTCGCTCAGAACTTGGCGCCGGGCCGACCTTAGTAACCCCCGGCATCCGCTATCCTAGCGCCGTGGCCGACGATCAGAGCCGTGTCATGACTCCAGCTCAAGCCGCGGCTGCTGGTGCCAGTTTCATCGTCGTCGGGCGCCCTATTCTCAAGGCCGCCGACCCTTTCGCCGAGACCCTGAAAATACGCCGTGAAATCGGCGAAGCCCTTTGAGACAACCAGACGATATCCTGATTCTCTTAGCCGCCGGCTCTGCCCGACGCATGCAAGCCGTCGTGGATGACAAGATTACGGCTCATTTGGCGGGGCGGCCGGTTTTTATTCATTCCCTCGCGGCATTCTTAAATTCCGGTACCATTGGCCGGGTAATCATCACCTACCGGGATGAAACCCAACTGACACGCCTGCGAGCGTTACTGGCACAAAACCCCTTGCCTGCCTGTCCGATTGATTTTGTCCCAGGCGGAGAATCCCGTCAGGCTTCCGTTTTGGCCGCACTACTCGCCTGTGCCGGACATCAAGGCTTGGTTCATATTCACGATGGGGCCCGCCCTCTCATCACGCCTGAAGCGATCCGAAAAGTAAGGGATAAAGCCATTGAAACCGGTGCCGCCATTCTGGCGGGACGCTCGGCCGATACCGTCAAGATTGCGCGCGCTGATTCTCCAGCCGTCGAAACCTCTCCGGATCGTGGATTAGTATGGACGGCAGAGACCCCGCAAATTTTTAAGACCCAAACCGTACTGAAAGCCTACCAGAAAGTAACCGAGCTTGGACGCAAAGTAACCGACGATAGCTCTGCGGTCGAATTAGTCGGACAAGAAGTATCCCTGGTCGAAAACCCTTCCGTTAACTTAAAGTTAACTCGCCCGGCGGACTTCGTCCTCGCCGAAGCTATCCTGAAGTCGCGCTAAGCGCTCAGAAGCCTGCTTGTCGTAAAGCGACGTCGAGCTTCGCCTGGAAGTCGGTGATATCTTCCTGACTTGGGCGGTAATTAGGGACGTGCGGCACCATGCCGGGACGGCCGGCTTCGTCGATATACCAATCCGCCTTCTGACTATCAGAGAAAGTCACATTACCGCTGACCATCGTTCCGGGACGCGTGATAGCATCGACTTCGACGGTCACCGGAACCGGGACGCCCGGGGTGGTAGCCACCGCTTCGCCTTCCGGGACTGGATCAACAGCCGGTTCTTCTTTCTTAGGCTCTTCTTTTTCCACCAAAGACAAGTTGAGATCATCCACCAAAAAACGGGCGTCCATGTATGTCATCGAGACGCCGAGCTCGGAAGAGATTTTACCCTGAATCTGAGATAGAGACAAACCGTCGGCGACCCATTGGGAAACCTGTGAAACTTGTTTAGGAGTGAGGCTGGCCATGGACCTAAGTTGTGGGGGTCTCCGACGATTTTCAAGCGTGTCGTCGCTTATTCATTGGAAATCCCCCCGACGCCCTGCAAGTTATTGCCATGGCATCCGAGATTCATTGGCAAAAGAGCGGAGACTTCACCGATATCGTCTACGAGAAGTCCGATGGGGTCGCCCGCGTGACCATCAATCGCACCTCGCGCCGCAACGCCTTCACCCCCGACACGGTGGCCGAAATGATCCGTGCCTTCAGCGACGCGCGTGATGACACCCGCATCGGCGTGGTTTTACTTCGCGGTGCCAACCCGCAAACCGACGGCAAATTCGCCTTCTGCGCCGGTGGAGACCAAAAGATACGCGGCGACAAAAGCGGCGGCTACATCGGAGAAGACGGAGTCCCGCGCCTCAACGTCCTAGATTTACAAAAACTTATTCGTTCGATGCCCAAGGTCGTCATCGCCCTCGTCGCTGGCTACGCCATCGGCGGAGGCCATGTCTTACACGTAATTTGCGACCTGACCATCGCGGCCGATAACGCGGTCTTCGGTCAAACTGGTCCGACCGTGGGCAGTTTTGATGGCGGATTCGGCGCTTCTTACCTCGCTCGGATCGTCGGACAGAAAAAAGCCCGTGAGATCTGGTACCTTTGCCGGCAATACGACGCCAAAGAAGCCTTGGAAATGGGCCTGGTAAATACCGTCGTACCTTACGCCCAATTAGACGCTGAAGGCATCAAATGGGCCCAAGAGATCATGACCAAAAGCCCCTTGGCGATTCGTTGTCTCAAATCTGCGTTCAACGCCGAGCTCGACGGCCAAGCAGGTATCCAAGAACTTTCCGGTAACGCCACTTTACTCTATTATCTTTCCGAAGAAGGTGATGAGGGTCGCTCCGCTTGGAACGAAAAACGTCCTCCCAACTTCCGCAAATTCCCTTGGCTCCCATAAATCCTATCCGCGTCACCGAACGCGCGCAAAAGCTCGCGTTAGAAGCAATCAACCCTGGAGACATCGCCATCGACGCTACCGCCGGCAAAGGCAGAGATACGGCTTTCCTTGCCCAAGCCGTAGGCCCAGGCGGCCATGTTCATGCCTTCGACATCCAAGACGAAGCCCTGCGCTCCACCCATAACCTGCTAGAAGCGGCCGGCTTGTTGGAGCGGACGACCCTGCACCATCGGAGCCACGCCGAAATCAACGATGCCATCCCCGCGGCGCATCACGGCAAAGTTGCCGTCGCGCTTTTTAACCTTGGGTACCTGCCAGGCGGAAACCCCGCCATCATCACGCAGCCAGCGACTACCGCGCAAGCCCTCCAAGCCGCCCTTAAGCTCTTGCGACCCTCTGGCCGCCTTGTTTGCGTAGCATATACGGGCCACCCTGGCGGATCAGAGGAATCAGATATCGTTCTGGCATTCGCTCAAGAGCGCGAGCAATCAGGCGATAGCGTAGAGAAAATCGGCTACTTTCCGAATCCAGGAAAACCTTGGATTTTAGTAGTCACAAAGAAATCTGCTTAAGGACATTTTCATGGCGGCAGGCTCTCGCATCATACTTACTGGCGCTTCCGGTCTGGTCGGCAAAGCCCTGACAGTCCGACTTGAACAAGAAGGCTATCAGGTCGTTCCGATAAAGTGGCGCGATGCAGCACCAGCTAATTTCGATGTCAGGCAACTTGAGGGCGCTACCGCCGTCATCCACCTTGCCGGTGAAAAGATCGTGCAACGCTGGACTCCCTCCGCGCGTGAACGCATCCTAGGTAGTCGCAAGGAAGGCACGACAGCTTTAGCCGAAACCTTGGCAAAGCTGGAGCACAAGCCACGCTGCTTCATTTCGATGTCAGGCCTGAATCGCTATGGAAGCAGCCGGCATGAACTCTTGGACGAAAACAGCCCGGTGAAAATCGAAGGGTTTTTAAGCGAAGTCGCGGAAGCTTGGGAAAACGCCACTGCTGCCGCGGAGAGCGCTGGCATCCGTACCATTCATCTCCGGACGGGTATGGTCCTTGCCGCCTCCGGGGGAGCGCTCAAAGCCATGCTTCCCGCCTTTCGCCTTGGCCTGGGCGGCCCCCTCGGACCCGGCACCCAACGTCTCAGCTGGATAAGACTCGGTGACCTCGTCGACCTCATCATCTGGGTCCTGACCCATGAATCCTGCCGCGGCCCCGTCAATGCCGTCGCGCCCCAGGTAGTCACCCAAGCCGGTTTCGCCCGCGCCCTCGGCCATGCGCTCCGCCGTCCAGCGATCCTGCCCCTACCCGCCTGGCTAATATCTTTATTATTCGGTGCTCTGGGCCGGGAGACGATCCTGGCGGACTTGGCGGCCAGTCCCGCGCGAGCCCTCGAAGGCGGATTTAAGTTCAAGACTCCGGGTCTGGCCGAAGCCCTCCCGCTGGCGTTAGGCGAATGATTTTGGATTGAAGCACTGGCCCCATGGGAGAATGTGGAACCATGGTCCGTGCCACTTTTGCCTTCCTGTTATTACTCATCGTCGGTTGCGACGATCATTCTTCCGCCAACTCCCGGACCTTGGACGTGGAAGACCCAGATTTCCGCCAAGGTCAGCTTTACCAAAAACAGGGAGAAAATCGCAAAGCCTTGGAATGTTTCCTGAAGGTGATCGATGCTCGCAAAGGTGCCGCCGAATCTCATCTCGAAGCCGGGCGGATGTATAGCGACCTCCTGGATCCGCTGCCAGCGATCTATCACTTCAACCAATATATCCGGCTTAAGCCCAACTCACAACAAGCGGAGATCGTCGGGCAGATGATCAAGACGGCCGAGAAACAATATTTACAACAAATTCCCGGTCGGCCCTTGAGCGCGGACACTGGAGGCAGCCTCGATGCGAATCAGACCATCCGTCGTCTGCAGAATGAAAACGATAAATTGAAACGGGAAGTAGCTGATCTCAGCCGCGGCCAACGCCCGGCGGAAAATAAGACCACCCCGACCATCAGCGCCTCCGGCAAGCCCGAGAAAACCATCAGCAGCAACCCCGTCGCGACATCGCCGGAGAACAAAGGCAATATCCCCAAGACCTATGTGGTCCAAAAGAATGACAACCTTTCCATCATCTCCCGTAAGATTTACGGTACCAGCAACCGGGCCACGGACATCTTCAAGGCCAACAAAGACAAGATGGCCAGCCCCGCCACGCTGCAAGTAGGGATGACCTTGGTCATTCCGGAGTGAGCCATGCGCGTCACCCGCATTCGCGCGGCTGACTTCCGCAACCTAACCTTTGCGGACGTCCCGACGGATGCGCCTCGGATTTTTCTCTTAGGCGATAACGGCCAAGGCAAAACGAACCTCCTGGAGGCGGCCGCGCTTGTTTCGGCCTTTCGCTCATTCCGCACCACGGAAATTTCTCCATTGATTCGGGCGGGCTGCACGGAAGCCCGCTTGCGTATCGATGTTCAGCTTAACCCTACCGATCAAGCCGAAGTCGAAATCCGACTCGCAAAAGGTTCACGCAAAGCGCTCCTCAATGGCACGCCCATCGCCTCCGTCTCCCAACATTTAGGCCAATTCCCAACGATCGTTTTCTGCTCCGACGACTTACGACTTGTCCGAGGCTCACCTTCCAATCGACGTCGCTGGCTTGATGCCGCCATCGGAGGAACCGATGCCCAATACCTGACCGCCTTGCGCGACTACACCCGTGCCCTCGAAGGCCGAAATGCGCTTTTAAAAAATAATCTGCGTAACGATGATGCATTGCGTGCTTTCGAAAAAACTATGCTGCCGTCCGCATTACGGCTCATCGAACTTCGCCAAAAAGTCTTACCAGAACTAGCCGCCACCCTCCGCGATGCCTGCTCTCGCGCCGGCTTTGCTGACCAAGGTGCCGACCTGCTATACCAGCCCGATTGTGCCGCCGATCAACTGAGCGAAACCTGGACCAAGATGCGTGCCTCCGACCTCGCCACCGGCACGACCTTGCGTGGGCCACAGCGCGACGATTTCGCCATCCTGTTCAGCGATCAGGACGCGGCCGACTACGCCTCAGAAGGTCAGCAACGGCTCTTGGTACTGGCGCTTTGCCTCGCCCGCCTTCAACGCGACACCCTTCGAGCTTCCACCCCGCCCGTGATCCTAGCCGATGATGTCTTAGGGGAACTTGATGATATCCGACGGCGCGCGTTTTGGCAGGAAGTCGGCGATTCCCACCAAGTTATCGCCACCGG
>CAILOT010000080.1:0-16962 GCA_903835965.1 uncultured Opitutia bacterium | reverse complement strand
TGTCGGCCTTGGAGCATTGGACGGAAGTCCTCGGCGTCGATGGCGTGCGCTTGGATTTGGCCGAACTGCTTGGCGCGCCATTGTTACGCGAAATCGAAACTGATTTCCGGCTGCGCAGTCCGTCTAAGGTATTAATCGCCGAACCCTGGAGTTTCCGTGGGCACATCGCGCGTGATCTCGATGATTCGACTTGGACGAGTTGGGATGATGCCTTCCGCGAATTCTTGCCCGCCTATGTCCGGGGGCATGCCCGTGCCTCGGATTTATTGCACCATGTCGCGGCTTGCGCGATTCGACCTTCCGCTCGGTTACGGTATGCGCAGTCCCACGACGACATGGCTTGGTTGGATCGGATCACCGAGCGACCTGGGGCGGATGCCCTTGATCCCACTCCGAATGATGTTTTGCGCACCCGCATGATGCATCTGATTTTACTTTGTGCGGCGGGCGTGCCGATGCTCTCGGCGGGACAGGATTTCCTGATGACCAAGCGTGGCGTCGGTAATACCTGGCGAAGAGGGGATCTGAATAAGCTCGATCCGGTCCGACTGGAGCGATTCCGAGCCGAACACGAATTTGTCGCGCGCTTGGTCCGGTTCCGGCTTTCTGACCTTGGTGCCCCGCTGCGGCCGCGTGAGGCTGTTTCACCGGCTTGGATGCAAGTAACGCATGAGGACTCAGGGGAGGCCTTTGTGGCCGTCCTGAACGCAGACGGGCGTCTTGGGCCATCCCGCATCCTTATCGCCTGTAATCCCCAGGATAAGTCTGTTGCCTTGGTTCTGCCCAGGACGGCCAATTGGGTGCCCGTGGTTGTTTCGCCTTTCCCGACTTGTCTGCATGCGCCGGGAGATATGCCCAAAATCGAGAAGGATGTGCTGATTCTTCCTCCCTTGGGGTGCGGAGTTTGGTCGGCGGGTGCCTGATTTGCATTCTCCGCTTGCCAATGGGGGTAAGGACACCCTTTTTCATCCCTTTCCCTCAGACGGAAATCACCCACTTCTCTACACACACTATGGCCACCAAAGTAGCTATCAACGGATTCGGCCGCATCGGCCGTCTCGTATTCCGCGCCCTCGTTGAACAGGGCCACCTCGGTAAGACTTTTGATGTCGTTGCCGTCGGCGATATCGTCCCCGCGGACAATCTCGCTTACTTGCTGAAATACGACTCCTCGCAGGGTCGCTTCAATGGCACGGTTTCTTCCAAGAAATCTTCGCCTGATAAGCTCGAAGACGACGTCTTGATCGTGAATGGTAAAGAAATCCTCGTTGTTTCGGCTCGTAGCCCAGCCGAATTACCTTGGAAGGCCCTCGGCGTTGAAGTCGTCATCGAGTCCACCGGTCTCTTCACCGAAGCCGCTAAGGCCAAGGGTCACCTCGAGGCGGGTGCCAAGAAAGTCATTATTTCCGCTCCAGCAAAGGATGAGGACATCACCGTGGTCATGGGTGTTAACGACGATAAGTATGACGCTGCTAAGCATCATATCATCTCGAATGCCTCTTGCACTACGAACTGCCTCGCCCCTCTCGTCCACGTGCTCCTCAAGGAAGGTTTCGGCGTTGCCGAAGGCCTCATGACCACGGTTCACGCTTACACTGCGACCCAGAAGACGGTCGACGGTCCTTCCAAGAAGGATTGGAAGGGTGGCCGTACCGCCGCTCAGAACATCATCCCATCGGCCACTGGTGCCGCTCGCGCTGTCGCCCTGGTGCTTCCTGAGGTTAAGGGCAAGCTCACCGGCATGGCCTTCCGCGTGCCTGTTCCTACTGTCTCGGTCGTCGATTTGACCGTGAAGACCGTCAAGGATACCTCCCTCGTTGAAATCAAGGCCGCCCTTAAGAAGGCTTCCGAGACCTACATGAAGGGTTACCTCGCTTACACCGACGAAGAAGTGGTTTCTTCGGACTTCATCCATGATAAGAATTCGTCGATCTTCGACGCGGGTTCTTCCATCGAGTTGAACAAGAACTTCTTCAAACTGATCAGCTGGTACGACAACGAGTGGGGCTATTCTAACCGCGTTGTTGAGCTCCTTAGTAAGGTTTCGGCCAAGCTCTAAGCTAAATCCCGACCTTCTGCGACAGGCGACCCCACCGGGTCGCCTGTCTTGTTTTAGGCGTTCTCGAGGGCAGGGGAGTCTAGAAATGATGTTTCGACTGGGTTGGTTAGGTTTGTTCTTCCCACCTTAGGGCTTACCGCTTTCTCTGCACCTTTCCTCCCATGCCTGTTCCTATCCTCCGTGCTCTTGGTTCTGTTTCTGGTCAGCGTGTCCTCGTCCGGGTCGACTTCAATGTCCCCCAAGATAAGAAGACGGGCGCCATCACGAACACCCAGCGTATCGCCGCGGCATTGCCGACGATCCGCTTCCTGCTCGAAGGCGGTGCTTCGCTGGTGCTGATGTCGCATTTAGGCCGTCCGGATGGCAAGGTGGTCGAAAAGTTTTCCCTTCGCCCTATCGCCGTTGAGCTCGAGAAACTCCTGGGTCGCCCGGTCAAGTTCGTGGCGGCCTGCGTGGGTGCCGAAGCCGAAGCCGCTGCCAAGTCGTTAAAGGCTGGCGAAGTCCTTTTGCTCGAAAACCTCCGCTTCCACATCGAAGAAGAGGGCAAGGTGAAGTTGGAAGACGGTACGAGCATGAAGGCCGATCCGGCCAAGGTCGCGGAATTCCGCGCGTCTCTTTCGCGCCTCGGCGACGTCTATGTGAATGACGCTTTTGGCACTGCCCACCGCGCGCATTCGTCGATGGTAGGAGTCAATTTACCCCGTAAAGCCGCAGGTTTCCTGCTCGAAGCCGAGCTTAAGGCTTTCGACACGGTCTTGAACAATCCTCAACGGCCTTTGCTCGCCATCCTCGGCGGAGCGAAGATCGCCGATAAGATTCCTTTGATCCGCAATCTGATCGAAAAGGCTGACGAAATCATCATCGGTGGCGGCATGGCATACACCTTCCGTAAGATCTGCGACGGGATGGAAATTGGTAATTCTCTGTTCGACGCCGAAGGCGCCAAGATCGTCCAAGAGCTGCTCGATAAGGCTAAAGCACGGGGCGTAAAAGTGACGCTCCCCGTCGACTTCAATTGCGGCGACAAGTTCTCGCCCGATTCCAATACGCAGGCGGCCACGATGCAGTCAGGCATTCCCGCCGGCTGGGAAGGAATGGATGCCGGTCCTGAATCCATCAAGCTTTACGAACAAGCCATCGGTCGCGCGGGCACCGTGGTTTGGAATGGCCCTTGCGGCGTGTTCGAATTCGAAAAGTTCGCCGTCGGCTCGAAGGCCATGGCAGCAGCGGTGGCACAGGCGACGGCCCGGGGCGCCATCACCATCGTTGGCGGGGGCGATACCGCTACGGCCGCCAAGAAGTTTGGCGTCGATACCAAGGTGACCCATTGCTCCACGGGCGGCGGTGCTTCGCTCGAATACCTCGAAGGCAAGATTCTCCCCGGTGTCGCGGCCCTCTCGGCCTAACCCTTCGTCCTTAACCTCCATTTTAACCCCTATTTACTATGTCTAAACGCACACCTCTCATCGCTGGTAACTGGAAAATGAATAAGACCGCCACCGAAGGCGTCGAACTCGTCCAAGCCATTTCCGCCGCCGTCGGCATCGAGTCCGCCGTCCAAGTCGTGCTCTGTCCTCCATTCACGGCCCTCTCCGCCGTTAGTGCCGCCGTCGAAGGCACCCACCTCGCCGTCGGGGCTCAGAACATGCACGACAAGGTCAATGGCGCTTTCACGGGCGAAGTCTCGGCCGTGATGCTGCGCAACCTCCATGTCACCCACGTGATCTTGGGACATAGCGAACGTCGGAGTATCTTCGGCGAAGACGATGCTTTCATTAACCGTAAGGTCCTCGCCGCTTTGGAGGCTTCCCTAAAGCCTATCCTCTGCGTCGGAGAATTGCTGGCCGAGCGTGAAGCAGGCACCACCAAGGACGTGGTACGTCGTCAGATTGAGTTGGGCCTGCAGGGCGTTCCCGCCAATAAAGCCGACCAGGTGATCATCGCCTATGAGCCGGTTTGGGCCATCGGAACGGGTAAGACCGCTACGCCTGCGATGGCACAAGAGGTCCACGCTTTTATCCGTCAATTGCTGACGGCCCAATTCGGCGCCGAATCGGCCGGACGTATGCGCATTCTTTACGGTGGATCGATGAAGCCCGACAACGCTGATGCCTTGCTGGCCGAACATGATATCGATGGCGGTCTAATCGGTGGCGCCGCCCTGGAAGCCAAAGGTTTCGTCGCCTTGGTACAGAGCGCAGCAAAGTCGCTTTCGGCTTAATTTAGCGCGGTTTAGCATGAGACCAGCGACGGATTAGACCGACAAGGGTCTATCCATCGCTGGTCTAATAGTTAAAATCATGCCAGGAAGAAGGTTTTACACTTTTTAACAATTTAGAATTATTCTAAGTAATATAAATAACTGTTTATCAGTTATTTAAGTATCAAACTCGCAATTCGTTCACAGGCTTATTCACGGTATGCCCAATTTTAACCCCTAACAAACGGTAAAATGGGACGAAAATTTGGTTGCGAAGGGGGTGGGGGTTTCGTGCCTCTGATTGCAAAAATCAATGTGCGAGCTTCCCGCCTCATGTCAGAGCCAACTGGATCATCCCAGCCCTCTTCGTGCGTCTCACGCCGGCAACGATCGCTCCATGTCCTTTCTCTTTAACCGCTAACTTCTACCGATTGTTCCGCGATGCGTAAGCTCCTCGATTACCTTAACCGTTCGGCCCCTCGGGGGAATTTCTTCTCCCGTTCCGTCAATGCCGCGCCTTTCCAGATTTTGGTCTGTCTGCTGATTACGGGCGTGGTCGTCGTTGCGGCGGTGAACGAATACGCGACCAATAAATATCTCAATGTCGGTTATACACCTGATCAACCGGTGGCTTTCGATCACTCCTTCCATGCCGGACCTGATTCGGTCCTCGGTCTGGATTGCCGTTATTGCCATAACTTCGTCGATCGTTCGGGACACTCCAACGTGCCGACGACCAATACGTGTTGGAACTGTCACAGCATTGTGAAGCCCGAGAGCCCCGCCTTGGCTTTGGTTAAACGGAGCGTCGAGACCGGCGAAGCAATTCGCTGGGTCAAGGTCCACAAGGTTCCTGATTACGTTTATTTCAACCATTCGGTGCACGTGAATCGCGGCGTCAGTTGCGTCGAGTGTCACGGCCGCATTGACCAGCAGGCCGTAGTCGGTCAGCAGAAATCTTTGAACATGTCGTTCTGTCTCGATTGTCACCGCAATCCCGAGCAGGTGTTGCGCCCGCTGGACAAGGTCTACGACCTCTCTTGGAAGGCCTCTTCGCCCGCCGCTCAAGTCGAGCAAGGTTCGAAGTTCGTTCACGATTGGAAGGTCAATCCACCCCAGAGCTGCTCTGGCTGCCACCGCTAATTCCTAAATAATTTTCACGATGAGCAAGAAAGTCTTTGAACACCCCGTCGCCCAAGCCGGCGAAACCACGGGTCCGAGTTATTGGCGCAGCCTTGAGGAGCGTAACAAGACGCCTGAATTCCGCACCCGTGCGGAACGTGAATTCGTCGAGGGCGCTTCCGCGATCTCGACCGTCGAGCGTCGTGAGTTCCTGATGCTAATGGGAGCGTCGTTCGGTCTGGCTGGTCTCGGTCTTGCGGGTTGCCGCGAGCCTCGTAACCACACTTTGCCTTACGCCAAGCAACCCGAGAACACGATCCCAGGAGTACCGACTTTTTACGCAACTTCCTTCCCCGGCGAATCGGCCAACCAGCCGCTCGTGGTCGAAACGCACCAACACCGGCCCACGAAGGTGGAAGGTAATCCAAGCCACGCCGCGAACGGCACCGCTTCCTCGAAATTCGCCCAAGCCAGTATCCTTGACCTGTACGATCCAGATCGTGCTCAGGCTTCTTATGGCGCCAATGGAGCCCAGCTTTCCGTCGCGGAAGTCCACGATCTTCTTCGCACGCTTGCTGCCTCCGCTAAAAGCGATGCAGGCGCTGGCTTAGCCTTCCTTGCCCGTCCTTCGTCTTCTCCGACGCGCGCCCGTCTGGTGGCTGCGATCCAATCGGCATACCCGAAGTCCCGCTGGGTCGAATACACGCCGGTCTCGCAGAATAGTGCGGCCCGTGCGCTCGGTGCGCAGGTCTTGCCCGATTACGCGAAGGCTCGCCGCGTCCTAAGTCTCGATCGCGATTTCCTCGGTGCGCACGATGGCACCGTCGAAGATACCCGTGCGTATTCCGTCGCTCGTCGCGCGGATAGCGCCGATCAAGCCGAGAAGATGACCCGTCTGTATGTCGTAGAGTCGACCTTTACTTTGACGGGTGGAGCAGCCGATCACCGTCTCCGTGCTTCCTCTTCCCATATCTCATCCCTGGCCGCGCTCTTTGCCGCCGAGGTTTTGACGCAGTCGGGACACGCTTCCGAAGGGGCTGCGCTGAAGGCAAAAGTTTCTGGAGTGCAAGTCGACGAACGCTGGGTCAAGGAGTGCGTCGCCGATCTGGTACATGCCAAGAGCGAAGCCCTGATCGTCGCCGGTGATCATCTCACAGCCGATGCGCACCGTGCCGTCTTCCTTGCCAATCAGGCCTTGGGCGCAGCTGTTCGCTATGTTTCAGCACCCGCCTCATCGGGTGTGACGATTTCAGATCTGGCTACCAAGCCGGCAGAGACGTTGGTAATTCTCGGCGGTAATCCTGCGTACGATGGGCCTGCTGACATCAATTTCTCGTCCGCCGTTAAGTCAGCGAAGAAAGTCGTCCGTCTGGGTTATCATGGTGCTGCTTTTGATGAGACCTCTTCGTGGGTGAAGTCCGTGGGCGGTACGGTCATCGCTTCTTCCCATTACCTCGAGAGTTGGTCCGATGGTCGCACCGTTGACGGCACCTATGTGCCGGTTCAGCCGATGATTGACCCGCTCTTCCCGACTTTCTCCGAACTCGAGGTGCTGGCACCTTTTGCCGGCCTTGCGAAAGAGCCTTTTGCCTTGGTGCGCGAAACTTTCAACGCCCTCGCCAAAGATCATTCCGACCAAGCCTTTGCCGCCTGGCTCGCCGAAGGCGTGTTGGCGGATTCCGGTTACGCAACGTCGCAACCTCACGTCACCGCTTCGCAGATCAAGCCTTTCAAGGCTCCGGTGCTCTCCTTTGATGCGCTTGAAGTGCGCATTCTTCCCAGCGTGCATGCGGGCGATGGTCTTTACGCGAACAATGGTTGGTTGGCCGAGGCACCCGACCCGATGTCCAAGACCTGCTGGGAAAATGTGATTTTAATCAGTCCTAAGTTGGCCGCCAAACTCGAAGTCGAGCCCGAGCCGATGCTGATCAATAAGATCGGGCAGATGAATCGTAACATCAATCTGACTGTCGCCGGTCGTTTGCTCTGTCGCATCGCTAAGGTCACCGTGGACGGCGTCACGATCCAAGGTCCGGTCTTTATCATGCCAGGAATGGCAGACTATACGCTCGGCCTGCAGCTGGGCTTTGGTCGCACGGTCGCCGGTCGCGTCGCGACTCGGGTCGACGAACGTCTCGCTGGTCGTGTGACGGGTAACGGCTTCAGTGCCTACCCGCTCGTTTCTTCGGACGCCTCTGCTTATCGTTCCGGTGCGCATCTCGAGCTTACCGCTGCGACGGTGCCCGTCTGTAACATGCAGGACCACTGGTCCATGGAAGGTCGCGATATCGTCCGCGAAGGAAATGCGGAAGACCTCCGGGAGAACGCTGATTTCGCGAAGCTGGGCATCGATGGCCATGCTCCTGCCGTTTACGGCAAGGACGGCAAGATGAGTCCCGCCCAGAAGGCGATTACCACCCCGCGTGGTAATTCTGCGTATGAGCACCCCGATCATTCGGTCGCTCCAAACGTCGCCGTCTGGAAGGGACACGAAGGCGAATTCCTTCCGCTGCAGCAGTGGGGAATGTCCATCGATTTGAATACTTGCACGGGTTGCAACGCTTGCGTGACCGCCTGCCAGTCCGAAAATAATATTCCCGTCGTCGGTCGCGATCAGGTCCTCAAGGGACGCAATATGCAGTGGATTCGCCTCGACCGTTATTTCTTCGACGGACGCGATAACGCCGGCCTGGCGATCCCCGAAGACCCGCAAGTCACTTTCATGGGCGTCGCCTGTCAGCATTGCGAAACGGCTCCTTGCGAAACGGTTTGTCCGGCCAATGCCACCGTCCACGACGACCAAGGTCTCAACACGATGGCCTACAATCGTTGCATCGGTACTCGTTACTGTGCCAATAATTGCCCGTACAAAGTTCGTCGCTTCAACTTCCTCGATTACAATAAGCGCGAAGCTGGTCACTACTACGAAGGGCCTCTCGGGCCCGCTAAGTTGCCGAAAGATCCGGCCGATCTTCCTCAGCTCCAGAAAAATCCGGACGTTTCCGTGCGGATGCGTGGGGTCATGGAAAAGTGCACCTATTGCGTCCAGCGCATTCAGGAAGCCAAGATCCACGCCAAAGTCCGCGCCAAGAACTCGGCGGACGTTAAGGTCGCTGACGGCACGCTGCAGGTGGCCTGTCAGCAGGCTTGCCCAGCTGGTGCCATCGAATTCGGCGACATCACCGATCCGAACTCCCGTGTTTCCAAGGCCAAGGCTTCGACTCGCTCGTATGGCGCGTTGACCTACCTGAATACCCGCCCGCGCACGACTTACCAAGCCAAGTTGCGCAATCTCAACCCGAAGATGCCGGGTGCCAATCGCGTGCCCCTCTCTCGCAAGGAGATGGCCGGTCGCGAAGGCCACGCCGCTCCGCACAGTGCGGTTCATCCCGAAGCCCATGGCGCCGCCGAAGCCCATGGTTCGGAACATCACTCTAAGTAACCCTTAAACGCATTACCGTCCCATGGCTCACGCCCACGACAGCTCGCAAGAGCGCCCTGCCATCCTTGATAAGGTCCGCCCCGCCGAGCTCCCTCGCGCCAAGTTGATTCTTAACGACCGCAGCTTTCATTGGATCACCGACAAAGTCTGCGGTATCGTCGAAGAACCAACCCCGACTTGGTGGAAGGTTCTTTTCTGCGCTGCGCTGTTCATCGCCTCGTTTACTTTCATCGGCATGGCTTACCTCGTTTCGACGGGTACGGGCACTTGGGGTCTACGTTCGCCGGTGGGTTGGGGCTGGGCGATTGTTAACTTCGTCTTTTGGGTCGGCATCGGCCACGCTGGCACGCTGATTTCCGCGATTCTCTGCCTGCTTCGTCAGAAGTGGCGCACGTCGATCAATCGCGCCGCTGAAGCGATGACGATCTTCGCCGTCATGTGCGCCGGTCTCTTCCCGCTCTTCCACGTCGGACGCGTTTGGTTCGCTTGGTGGCTTTTCCCTATTCCCAATCAGAACGGCATCTGGCCTCAATTCCGTTCACCGCTCGAGTGGGACGTCTTCGCGGTGTCGACTTACTTCACGGTCTCCACGCTCTTTTGGTACATGGGCATGATCCCTGACCTTGGCGCCATTCGCGACCGGGCCAAGACCTGGTGGCGTAAGGCGTTTTATAGCCTCTTGGCCATGGGCTGGAGAGGTGGTAATCGTCAGTGGAGCAATTTTGAAATGGCCTACCTTTTGCTCGCTGGCCTTTCGACTCCGCTCGTGCTCTCGGTGCATACTATCGTTTCGTTCGACTTCGCGGTCTCCAATGTCCCCGGCTGGCACACGACGATTTTCCCGCCGTATTTCGTGGCCGGGGCGATTTTCTCCGGCTTCGCGATGGTGCTGACCTTGATGTTGCCGCTGCGCGCGATTTATCGCCTGCATGATGTGATCAACCAGTACCACATCGACAACATGTGTAAGATCATCTTGGCCACGGGCTCGATGGTTGGTTACGCGTACGCCACCGAATTCTTCATCGCCGCTTATTCGGGTAATGCTTACGAGAAATTCGCCTTTATCAACCGGGCTTTCGGTCAATATGCCTGGGCTTATTGGATCATGGTGTCATGCAACGTCATCACGCCCCAGTTATTCTGGTTTAAGAAGGTGCGCGAGAATCACTCCTTGGTCTGGATCATCTGTCTCTTCGTCAACGTGGGTATGTGGTTCGAGCGTTTCGTGATCACCGTCACTTCTCTGGCTAATGATTACCTGCCTTCGAGCTGGGGTTACTACAGCCCGACCATCGTGGATATCTTCACGTTCTTCGGGACTTTCGGCTTCTTCTCGGTCCTCTTCCTCCTGTTCATCCGCTTCCTTCCTCTTCTGCCGATCGCGGAATTGAAGATCGTTTCTCCGCAGGCTGACCCTCACGCCCACTGATCTCGCCGTCCCTCCACCCATGAACGAACGCAACGAACGCATCCACGGGGTCGCCTGCACTTTCCGCCGGCCCTCCGACGTGTTTCACGCCGCAGAACGCGTGCGCGATGCCGGCTGGAAATGCTGGGATGTCCATACTCCTTTCCCGATCCACGGCATGGATCAAGCCATGGGCTTGCCTCGATCGCCCGTTCCTCGCCTGACTCTGCTCGGCGGCGTGACTGGTTTCCTGACGGGCTGTCTGCTCACCTGGTACATGAATTCCTACGACTATCCGTTGATCGTCGGCGGTAAGCCTTACTGGAGCGTGATCTTCCCGTTCCCGGTCTTGTACGAGTGCACGATTCTTTTCGCGGCGTTCGGTACGTTCTTCGGGCAGTTCATTTTCAATCGTCTGCCTCATCACCACCATCCGCTGTTTGATCTGCCCCAGTTCAGCCGGGTTTCGGACGATGCTTTCATGATCGTCCTCGAAGCGCGCGACGCGAACTTCCACCTCGATGAATCCCGCAATTTCCTGCTGTCGCTCGGCGGCCAGGAAATCACCGTCATTCGCGACTAATTCGTCCCATGAGCCGTTACCTCGCCTTTCTTGCCGTCGCCGTCCTGGCCCTGATAAGTTTCTTAGGATTCCAGGGCAAGACCTCCAAGGATACCCCCGTCTATGTCTTCGACGACATGGATTATCAATCTAAGTACAAAGCCCAGGGAGAAAACGTTTTCTTTGCCGACGGACGCGATGCGCGTCCGCCCGTCGCCGGAACCGTCGCCCGAGGCGACGCCCTGCATCCGGAAAAGGTCTTCGCCGCTGACTACCGTCGTGCCGAATCCTTAAACCCCTCTTTCGTGACTGGTAAGGATGCCAAGGGTAATTTCCTCGCGGAGTTTCCGGCCAAATCTCTTACGGTACTTAAGGGCGGGGAACTTGAGTCCTTCGCGGTGGACGGCAAAACGCTGGCTCTTGGCCAGGCGAAGTTCCAAATCTATTGTGCGGTCTGCCACGGTCAGGCGGCTGATGGCAATGGCATCATGAAGGTGCGTTCCGGCATCGAAGGCGATGTCGCCATTATCACGATCGCGAATTTGCAGACCCCGATTTTCCGGGCTTACCCGCACGGCCAGATTTTCGACGTCATCACCAACGGCAAGAACACCATGCAGGGCTACGGCGATAAGCTTTCGCCCGCAGAGCGCTGGGCCGTCGTCGCCTATGTCCGCGCCTTGCAGCTTTCACAGGCTTGCCCTGCCGAACTCGTTCCAGCCTCTTTGAAGGCTAACCTTAAGTAATTCGAACATGAGAGACTCCTCTTCATCGCCCTCGGCCCATCCCATCACGGCTCACTGGAAGAAATTCCTAGTCATTGGACTCATCGGTCTCGGGGTGTCATGGTTCTTTGCTTTCCAAGGCATGTTGGATCACAACCACCGTCCGTTGCTTTCCGTTTTGGTCGGAGGTCTTTTCTGGGTTTCGGTGCTGATTGGTTTGCTGATGCTGACGATGATTACCCGGGTCTTTGACGCCGGTTGGGCACCTGTCATCCGACGCTCGTGGGAACTGGTCTTACCTGCGTTGCCGTTGGTTCTATTGCTGAGTGTCGTCCCGATGGCGCTCCTCCCTAAATTCCGTCACCTGCTTTGGGATTGGACCGATGCCTCGCACCTTCTGCCTAACGGCCACGAAGTCGGGCATGACCCGATTCTCCAGGCTAAGAGCTGGTTCCTGAATGAGAACTTCTTCCTCGGTCGTATCCTCGGTTACGTGGTTATTTTGGGCGGTTTGGTCTGGGCTCTACGTAAATGGTCTTTCGCCCAGGACACCGATCGTACGGCGGGGCACACCCATCGTCTGCATGCGATTTCTGCCGTCGGCATTCCTCTCGGAGCGGTCACCCTCACGATGCTGGCCTTCGATTGTCTGATGGCGCTTTCCTACCACTGGTTTTCCACGATGTATGGCGTTTGGTTCTTCGCGCTTTCCATCCGCCTCGCTTTGGCGTTTACGGTAATCATCACCTATCGACTTTCTCATGGCGGTTGGCTCGACGGTATCTTCAATCAGGCTCACCGACACGTCTTAGGCTGTCTGATGCTGGCCTTTACGGTCTTCTGGGCCTACATCAGCTTCTCCCAATATTTCCTAATCTATACGGCCAACATCCCGGAAGAGACGTATTGGTATAATATCCGTGAGTTCGATTCTATTACTGGACTCAAGAACCAATGGTGGAGTGTCTCGATGTACCTCATCTTCGGGTTCTTCCTGCTACCTTTCCTTATTCTGCTTTTTTACCGGACCAAGATCATTGCCGGTCGTCTCTTGTCGGTGGCAGGTCTGATTTTCTTCGGGGGTCTCGTTGACCTCTGGTTCAATGCCGTCCCACGTCAGATCGCGGATAAGTCCGGCCCAGAAGGTTTCATCGTGGCGCCTTTCCTTACGCCTCATCTTTTCCTCGATTTGGCCGCACTGCTTGGTTTCGGCGGCATCGTCATCGCCGTCTTCCTGCGCGGCGCCTCGCGGCACGAGACTATTCCTGTTCACGACCCCCGTATCCTCGAGTCCATTAATTATCATGAGTGATCATTCTCCTTCCGGAAGCCGCCCGCTGATTCCCGGGCAGATTAATTCTTGGCTCGGTGCCGTCATTTTAGCCTGCTTGGCTTTCTTGGTCATCGCTTACGTTTACGTATCCAACCGCCCGCAGGGTGGGGCGGACGCCGAACGTCGCATCGCTCAAAAGGCTTTGCGAGCTGATGCCGAATCCAAGGCTCAAGCTCTTCTTACGACTCCAGCTCGTAACCCCGACGGCACCGTTCGTATTCCTGTCCAGGATGCGATGGCATTGATTGCGGCTGATAATAAAGTCCTTGGGAAAATAGCGCCACCCGTCGCTGCCGCAGTCGCCGGGGCCGCTCCGTCTGCAGCTTTCGTGAAGGCGGATGAAGAAGCGATGAAACGTGGCGCAGCCGTCTACGCCCGCACTTGTATCGCTTGCCACCAGCCCACTGGTAAGGGTCTCCCCCCTGTCTTTCCCTCGATTGCCGAGACGCCAATCGTCGTCGGTAATCCAGAATTGCCGATCAAGTTCATCACGAACGGGCTCATGGGTCCGATCACGGTCGGTGGTATGACCTTTAATAGCATGATGCCTCCAGTAGCCGGAGTCACGGACCAGGATATCTCCGATGTCCTTACCTATGTTCGCCAAAGTTTCGGCAACAAAGGAAACCCAGTTTCCGTCGAACAGGTCAAAGCCGTTCGTGCTGCGAATGCCGCCCGTACCGCACCGTGGACCACCGCCGAACTCGGCCTCAAATAATCCCAACCTTTTATACGCACGATGAGTCAGGACCCTAATCACAGACGCTCGCCCGGTCGTTCACCCGGAAGCCAATCGCGTCCGCCCCGCGGTGAAGCCCAGCTTCGCGGGCCGTTTCTCCTCTGCTTCGGCTCCGCCATCCTTTGGTTATTGCTGGCCTCGGTGCTTGGCTTGATCGCATCGCTAAAGCTGCAGGTTCCATCATTCCTTAATTCGGAGTGCCTGACCTTCGGGCATGTCGTCGCCGCCCAGAAGAATATCTTCATTTATGGATGGGCCTCCAACGCGCTTTTTGCGGTGAATCTTTGGCTGCTTTCGCAATTAGGCCGATTTGAATTACGTAACGGTTGGCTTGCCACGCTCGGCGGTTTGGTCTGGAACGCCGCTCTAGCTTACGGCGTCGTGCAGATTTTCGCCGGAAATATGAACGGCTTCAACTTATTGGAAATGCCACGCGAAGTCGGTCCGGTTCTAATCGCGGCTTTCTTGCTCGTCGGTTTCTGGCCAATCGTGGCCTTCGCCCGTCGGCCGACTGAACATTCTTTCGCCTCTCAATGGTTCGTGGTCGGCGCCTCGTTTGTTTTCCCGATCGTGTATGCGCTTACCCAGCTTTTGGTTCTTTGGTGTCCGGCTTTCGGACCCGTGCAGGCCTTGGCGCATAGTTGGTTCATCCACAATCTGATGCTTCTTTGGCTGGGTGCATCTGGTTTGGCCGCGATCTACTATTTCATCCCAAAGGTGCTCGGACGTCCGTTGCATGGCTACTACCTCGCAACCGTGGCTTTTTGGACTTACTTCCTTTTCGCCGGCGCTACCGCTCCTTCTTCGTTATTGGGTAGCCCTATTCCGGTTTGGGTCCAGTCCGTGGGCGTCGTCGCTTCGATCATGATGGTGATCCCGATCATCATTACCGCGATCAACTTCCACGGTACGCTTTCCCAGCGTGGGGGTTGGGCGCAGGCCTGGAATAGCACGACGCTGCGCTTCGTGGCTTTCGGTGCCGTTAGTTTCACTTTGGCGGGTCTGCTCTCCACGGTTTTCTCGACCCGTGGCTTAAATGCCGCGGTTCGTTTTACGGAATTTACCCAAGGCCAAGAGCAGTTGCTGACCTACGCTTTCTTGACGATGGTCATCTTCGGGGCTGCTTACTTTATTCTGCCGCGCCTGACGGGTGCCCTCTGGCCTTCGGCCAAGTTGATTCACCTTCATTTCTGGACGACGGCACTGGCCGTGATCGGCAGCGTCGCCGTCGCACTTGTCCATGGTTACCAGTCTGGTCATCAACTTCTCAATCCGGCAGTCACGATGACTCAGGTGGGTTCAGCTTCGTTGGCTTTTGCAGGAAGCATCTTCGCGGTTCTTTTCCTGATCGGGCATCTGGCTTTTGCTCTCAACGCTTTCAGTATGATTTTTTCCTCATCGGCTCCGACGGCCTCGGAAGCCCAATCCGACTAATTCAATACCGCTATGAAGAACCTTAATTTCCTCTTCGCCGGTCTGTTTTTCACAATCGCTTTACCTTTCGGCGGCTTGTTGCTGAGCAGCCAAATACAGTTGGGTTCACTCTCTCGTGCCCCTGCGGAAGAGGGTGGGCCTTTGTTTCCTGCCCGCGAGCCTGGCTTGGCGATTCAAGGTCGGGCAGTCTACCTCGAACTGGGCTGTGTTGCCTGTCACACCCAGCAAGTGCGTCCAGCGGGTCAAGGCAGCGATATTGCGCGTGGTTGGGGTTCTCGCCCTTCCGTGGCCCGTGACTACGTCCTGCAGCCTCAAGTGTTGCTCGGTGATCGTCGCCTGGGTCCTGATTTAGCCAACTTTGGTGCTAGGGCTAAATCCGATGATGATATCCATGCGATGTTGCGCGATCCGCACTCGGCTGGTTATTCGCTCCAGAAGCCTGACTTCGCCTATCTTTACGTCCTTTCCGCTGATGGCAAAAAGGCGACGCCCACCGAGCGTGCTGTCGCCCTCGTCGCCTATCTCAAGTCCCTTCGCCAGGACTACGCCTCCCCTGAAGCCAAATTAAAGCAGTGAACCCATGAACGACCGCAACCGTCAGCCAGACCGTAATCGCCCTCGCCAGGGTTCCCCTGGTCATCCCTCCGACGGGCTTACCGACGGACGTTTGGTGGAGCTCCACTCTCAGCTTTCGCGGGATAAGGATGAGCCGGCTCAGGGTTTCTCCCTTACGCCGATTTTCATCGTTTTCCTATTTTGCGGATTCGGCTTCTGGGCCGGTCTTTACTTGACCCGCAATTCTGGCCAATTTTCGCCGGGGGTTTTTGACCTCGATGCTCCTAAGGCTGTGGCGGATAATGGTCCCAAGGTTTTTGAGCCTGACGCCGCAAAGGGAGAAAAGCTCTTTCTGGTTAATTGCGCCGCCTGCCACCAGCCCACTGGACTGGGTGTTCCTGGTGCTTTCCCTCCGCTGGCTGGTTCGCCATGGGTGGCTGGCGCCGATGAACGTATCATCAAGGCCGTGCTCGCCGGTCTCGCAGGTGAAATCGAAATCAAAGGAATCAAATATAACGGCAACATGCCCAACGTTGGTGTCGCTTTGAAAGATGCCCAGATTGCGAATATCGCCACCTATGTCCGGTCTGCCTGGGGTAACTCGGCTGAGCCGGTCATGGATACCAAGGTGGCCGAAGTCCGGAAGGCCATCGGAGCCCGCGGACAGTATGCGCCCAAGGAATTGCTCGAGGCTCATCCTCTGGAAGCCAAGTAAGCCTCGAAAGAGTTCAAAAAAAGACCCGGAGATTTCCGGGTCTTTTTGTTGTAGGAGTGAAAGCGGACGCCGCCTTGGGTCCTAGGCTGAATGTTTCTTGATGAAGGCGGCGATATCTCCCTTAGGCCGAGCGCCGACGATCTTGTCTACCACGACGCCATTCTTGAAAAGAAAGAGGGCGGGGATGGACGTAACGCCAAGGTTTTGCGCCAAGGCAGGATTGCTATCCACGTCCACTTTGCAGATTTGGACGGTGGCTCCCATTTCGGTGGCAAGCTGATCCAGGACGGGACCTAACTGCTTGCAGGGCCCGCACCAGGTGGCCCAGAAGTCTACCAGCACCGGTACGGTCGACGCTTTGATGGTCGAGTCGAAATTGGTGGTATCGAGATTTGTGATGAGTTCGGAGGCCATGAAATAACTTAACCTTTGGACTTGGTGAAAAGTTCGACTGCTAAAAAGAAGACGGCCACGAGGGAGGCGACGAGTGTGACGACATCGACGAGGGCTTCGGTCTTAGTTACGCCACGGTCTTTGGCTGAGTTGAAGCTCGGAGAGGGGCGGGGAGTTGAAGCGGTCGGTGCGGTTGCGCCGACGGGGGCTGCTGCCGGAGCGGCGGAGGGCGCGGGAGGTGGAGGGGGCGGAGGGATGGCCGCCACAGGTTT
>CAILOT010000079.1:0-38071 GCA_903835965.1 uncultured Opitutia bacterium | reverse complement strand
TCTCTGGCCCTACTGGCAAAAAATGCCGGCAAAAGGCCACCTCACCATCGTGGTGGGAGATTGGCTCACCCACACGGTCGTCGCCGCCGCCTCTGATCAGATTTCCGGCGAAGCCCTCCGCCTCCGGCTGAAGTCGTTGCGTCAGTTCGAAGAGTTGCTCGCCGCCGACGGCACTTCGGTGGTCAAGGTCTGGATCGAATCGCCGGAGAAACTTCTCCGTAAACGTCTGCGCGAAGCCGAAGACACCGATGCCGAAGGCTGGGTGGTTACCGATCAAGACCTGCTGCTGACGAAAACTTCCGTCCATAAGAAAGCCCGCGAACTCCGCGTCCAAGGCAGCGGTAAGAATCTACCTTGGAAAGTCATCCTGTCGGCCGCCGAAACCAAACAACGCGATTTACATGCCGGCCAGGTCATCGCCGACCAGCTCGCGCAAGTTTCGCGCCGGCGCGCCGCCAACCCGGCAAAGAAGCCCAGCAGTCGCCCCCGCGGCCTGCTTGAAAGCGCCACCCCTCACCCGACGCTCGACAAGAAAGGTTACAGTCAACAGATCGCCAAGCTGCAAGCCCGCCTCGGTAGGCTCAGTCGCATCGCTTCGCAAAAAGGTATCGCAACCGTTCTCGCTCTCGAAGGACCCGATGCCGCCGGCAAGGGCGGCGCGATCCGGCGTCTCTGCGGCATGCTCGACGCGGCCCACTATCAGGTCCACCCGACGCCGGCTCCGACGCCGGAAGAAAAGGCGCGGCACTATCTCTGGCGCTTCTGGAACAAGACCCCCAACGCCGGCCACCTCGCGATCTTCGACCGTTCTTGGTATGGCCGCGTGATGGTCGAACGCGTCGAAGGCTTCGCCAAAGATGCGGAATGGGCCCGCGCCTACGCCGAGATCAATGATTTCGAAGCCCGCCTCGCGGAATCCGGCGCGATCGTGCTCAAGCTCTGGATTAATATCTCCAAGGAAGAACAGCTGAATCGCTTCAAGGCCCGCGAGAGCTCACCGCACAAGCGCCACAAGATGACTTTGGAAGATTACCGTAATCGCCGGAAGTGGGATGATAATATCCGCGCCGCCGAAGACATGATCGCGCGGACCGATACCCCGCACGCGCCCTGGCACGTGATTTCAGGCAATGACAAGCGCTTCGCGCGCGTGGCCGCTCTCAAGGCCGTCTGCCGCGCGCTTTCGGATCGCTTAGACTAAGCCACTCGCGCAACCAGCGCAGATGCGGCCCGGTCAACGCGGCCTGTTCCAGCGTCTCCGTGGCGATCCATTCGAGTTCGATGTCGCTGGTCCAACGCCGCCAAGATTCCGCCGCGGTGGCGACGACATGGAGTCGTTCTTCGTAGGTGATCGTGCCGATGGTGCGCCGCCGTACCAACGTCGGCTCACCGCTCGGCTTAACGCCCAAGGAAACCATCTCGGGGATCTCCGCCATGCCGACGAGTCGCCGCGAATCCGGCCCATACCGACGGAGTAGCAACTTCCCCGAACGCACCACCAAGGCACGTTCGACGACGGCCGTCTGGCGAGCCTTGCTGACAAACCGCGGTAATTTTTCGGCGTCGCCCTGCCGACGGGCATCACACCATTTCGCCACCGGACATTTCGCGCATTCCGGCGCAGCCTTCCGGCAAACTAAGGCGCCAAGCTCCATCATGGCTTGGTTAAAATCTCCCGGTTGCTTAGGGTCGACTAACGCATCAGCCAAGCCGGTGAATTGCTTCGTGGCGGACGCGGCGTCCTTGAGCTGGGTGCGATGACCAGCAAGGCGCGATAACACGCGCACGACGTTGCCATCGACGACCGCGATGGGCTCGGCGTAAGCGATGCTCGCGATGGCCGCGGCCGTATACGGGCCGACGCCTTTGAATTCTTGCCACTCGACGGCGGTACGGGGTGGCACCGGCAAGGCGGCGACTTGCTTGGCCAGTCCGAGCAGATTTCGCGCCCGGGAATAATAGCCGAGTCCCGCCCAGAGTTTAAGCACCGCGGCTTCATCGGCCTTGGCGAGCGCTTTGAAATCAGGCCACTTCTTTACCCACCGTTCGAAATAGGGAATGACGGTCGCGATCTGCGTCTGCTGGCACATGAGCTCGGACACCACGGTCCGATACGCCGTCGGTTTCGACCGCCATGGCATGCTCCGCTGATGCTGGGCAAACCAAGCCAAAAGCGCCCTTCTTAATGCCGGAGCGGCTTGAATCAGGGTTTGTTCGGGGCGGGCCATGGGATGGGGCTGGATTTGATCGCTAACTCGGGTAAGACCTAGAACGCAATGACTCGCAAGGCAAAGCCGGACTCAGACGAAAATCCCAAGAAGGTGGCGATGCACACCGTCAAACTCAATTCCGCCCAGGCCGAAAAGCTGCGCGGCATCCTCGTGGCCAAACGCTGGGTGAGTTTTCCGGTCGACCACTCGGCTTTCGCCTTCAAAGGCGAAAACCTGAACATCGTGCACTACAAATCCGGCAAGTGCGTGATCTCCGGCAAGGGTACTGAGGATTTTGTCAAATTCACCCTCGAGCCCGACGTGACGGGTCAGGCCCTGCTCGGCTACGAAGAAGAAAATAATCCCGAATGGTTCGAGGAACACGCCGGGCTTGACGAATCCGGTAAAGGCGATCTTTTCGGCCCCGTGGTCTCGGCCTGCGTCATCGCTTCCGGCGATGTCATCCGCGCCTGGATCGACTTAGGCATCAAGGATTCCAAAAAGCTCACCGACCCCAAGATCGCCGAGCTCGACCGCGCCATCCGCTCTACGCCTGGCGTCGCGGTGAAGACGACGTTCATGCGCATGGCGAAATATAACGAGCTGCATTCGCGCTTCGGCAAAAACCTGAACCGCCTGCTGGGCTGGATGCATGCGACTTCCTGCGAAGAGGCTCTGAAGAATTACGAAGAAATGAACGGGCGGCGCCCGAAATGGGGCCTGCTCGACCAATTCTCCGAAGAACCAATCGTCCAGAAGGAACTCGCGCGCAAGGGTGTTGAGTTCGACCTACGCATGCGCACGAAAGCGGAATCCGATCCGGTCGTGGCGGCGGCTTCCATCGTCGCGCGCGCGGCGTTCGTCCGCGAACTCGACCGGCTTTCCGCCGACGGCAACATCCACCTACCCAAAGGCTCCGGCTCCGAGGCCAAGAATGTCGCGATCGAACTGGTCGGCCGGCTCGGTCCCGCGATCCTCGTCAATTTCGCCAAGCTTCACTTCAAGACCGCTTACGAAGCGCGCGGCCTCGAACCGCCCGCCCCCAAGCCTTTCAAGGGCCGCAAAAAAGCGGAATAAGACGTGGCCTCGCTGGCATCATTCGACCGCAAGAAAGGTGCCGACCGTCCAGGTATCGCGGGCGTCGATGAGGCCGGTCGTGGTTCGCTTTGCGGCCCGGTCGTCGCGGGTGCCGTGCTGCTCGACGCGGGCTTTTACGGCGAACCGACATGGTTGCGCAAATTGGCCGGGGCCAATGATTCGAAAAAGCTTTCGCCGGAAAAACGTGCCGAGCTTCGCGCCCGTATCGCGGAAATGGAAGCGGAAGGAAAACTGAAGACCGCCTGGGCCACCGGCTCGGTGATGGAAATCTCCGCGCATAATATCCTCGGCGCCACCCGCCTCGCGATGGCTCGCTGCATCGCCAAACTCGCCCAAGGCGCGATCGCCCCGCTCTTCGCCGCCGCTGGCACCGAGGGCGAACTATTCGGACGTTCGGATGCCCGCACCTTCCTCGTGCTGGTCGACGGTCTACCGCTCCGCCCCTTCGCCTGGGCCCATGAATCCGTCAAAGGCGGCGACGGTAAGAGCCTCGCCATCGCCTTGGCTTCGATCATCGCGAAGGTCGAACGCGACCGTATGCTCGTCGCGATGCACGAACGCTATCCGCAATACGGTTTCGCCACGCATAAAGGCTACGGCACGCCTGAACACGTCGACGCCCTCCGCAAACACGGCTCTTGCGCCGAGCATCGCGATCTTTTCGTCCGCACCATCCTCGCCGGCGATGCCCCTCCGCCCGAATCCATGGACGGAGAGTTTAGTTTTGAATAAGATCATGAGGTAGGGGCAGCACCGCGTGCTGCCCTAGCTGCCTTGGGTAGGGCTGACCGCCCTCGGTCAGCCGCGGTTGAGCGAGGCCGCTCAACCCTACCTCAACACAAACGGATGCGATATCATCGCATCCCTACCCGACACCTGCGCCCGCACCTGAAGACCTGAACCAGATACCCGACGGCCAAGACCTGGGACCTGAAGCTTGCCTCCACGTTTGCACCTTTGCACAGGCCGCAGGCCGATTTGCACTTTTGCACTTTCGCCCCCGTGCCTCTCGTGCGTCTAGGCGCCCCCATTCAACCGCTCGCGGTCGCATCTACCAACAACCACGCCCAGGTCGCAGCCACACCGTCTTTCCGGGCATTCAAGCGGTCGTAATCCCGCAACAGGTCGCGCAATTCTCCCGGTGACATCCGCGGATCGCCGGTCACGCCGCTGCGATGCAACGACCGCAGGAAATCCAACGCGCTCGGATAAATTTCTTCCGACTCCAAGACGCCATGCGCATGGACGTCGAACTTCGCGGCTTTTAATAAATTCAACCATTGGGCTTCGTCACGCCAACGCACCGGTCCTTCGCCGATAAGGTCCCTCAGTTCATTGAGGCAAGGATCACACGGGACGCCGAGGAGCAGTCGGCCGCCTTCCGGTAACGCGGCATGCCAATGCTTCAAGACCGCCGCCGGATCCGCCGCCCAATGCAAGAGTCCCGTCGAGGCCAAGGCCTTCGCTTTTTCAATGGGGCCAAAAGCATCATGCACTTTCCAATTCGCCGCGGGTACGGCCTCACGTCCGATTTCCACCATGGCGGGCGAAGAATCGGTGGCGTCGACGTTCACGCCCTGTGCAAGCAAAGCCGCCGTCAGAAAACCAGTCCCGGCACCGAGCTCGGTCACGCGCACTCCCCGACGAAACGGCGCGAACGCGGCCAAGGCTTCGGCGAAGCGCTTCTGCGGGGCGGCATGCGCCTCATAAGTTTCGGCTCGTTCGTGAAAATGCATCAGGGTCAGGCGTTCAGGAATTCGCGAAGGTCGTGTCCCAAGCCTTCTCCAATATGACAACCGAGGATGGCTTGGCAAACGCCCTCCGGATTTAACAAGGTATCTTTCTCCCCGACGTAAGCCTCCCACCCCGTGGGCAAACCTTGGCGGCCAAACGTGACCAGCGAGATGCCCGCGGGCTGAATCAGCACATCCAAGCCCGCCAAGAGGTATTCCAATACATAGGGCAACTCGGTGCCGGTCATTGGGGTTAGTCCCGCCCGTTTCCGGAAATCAGCCAAAGCCGCGGCCGGTTCGGTCTCCAGCCAGCGACGCAGCCACTTGACCTGCGTTTCCGGAATCCGCCCACAGGCCCCATGCTCCGCGCAGAAGGAAGTGAAAGGCGCGAAGAGCAAAACTTTCGCCGGCAACTTTACGCCTCGGGCCCCGGCTTCTAAAATTAAATGCGCCCCGAGCGACCATGCGATGACGGCATCACAACCGACGAGATTTTCCGCCGCACCCATGACCGGCGGATAAATCAGGTGCTCGGCCTCTGGCGCATGCGCCACGGCGATGGCTCGCATTTCTTCCAACGAAACGCCCCACCCTCCGATCCACCCTATCTTCATACGCGAACTCCTTTCAACGCGGCGGTGAAATCAGCGAGTACCTGCGGCGTGAGTCCACGACGCAGTGAAATTCGAATCCGACCCGTGCGCACCGGGACGGTGGGCGGACGAATCGCCGAGACCATGAAACCAGCCGCGCGCAACGCCGTGGCGTATTTTAAGGTGATCTCCGCATCACCCAAGATGAGCGGGATGATCGGTGAATCGCCCGAGGGGACCGCGAAGCCGGCTTCTAATAAGGCGTCCCGCCAAGCGTGCGACATCGCATGCAGCTGAATGCGTTCGACCGCAAGGGCTTTGACCCGGCCGATGGCGGCCAACGCCGCGGCCGCACAGGAGGGCGCCAGGTAAGTCGAGTAGACGAATTCGCCGGCGAAATTAATCAGGGCGTCGCGCACTTCCGACGCATGCGAGAGCACATAAGCTCCCTGCGAGCCGAGGCCTTTGCCGAGCGTGCCCACGACGATGTCAGCCGCCGCGAAAACGCCCTGCTCTTCCTGCAGGCCAGAACCCGTCGCGCCATACCAACCCGTGGCGTGGGCTTCATCCAAGACCCAACAAAAACCAAAACGCTTCCGCAATGATGCCAGACGTTTCAGATCTGGGCTATCGCCGTCCATGGAATAAACACTTTCTGTGACGACAAAGATTACTCCCTCCAACGCTGGCTCCTCGTGCAACATGAGTTCGAGGGCATCGAGATCGTTATGCGCGAACCTCCGCAACCTCGCCCCCGAGGCCATAATCCCATCCAACATGCTCGCGTGGACCAAGCGGTCGGCGAGGATAAGGTCGCCCTTCTTCGGCAACCCTCCGAGGACAGCCGAGTTGGCCGCGAAACCGGTGTTCATGACGAGGCCATGCTCGTAGCCCTGCCAGGTCGCGAGGGTCTGCTCCAGCCGCTGGTGTAATTCGGTATAGCCCGTGACGAGCGGCGACGCGGAAGACGAAGCCCCCCATTCGTGCAAGGCCGCGACACCGGCTTCGACGACCGCCGGATCGCGCGAGAGACCCAGATAATCATTATCCGCCAAGTTGACGCGGGCATCAGTCGAGGACCGGGCGCTTAGCTTGCGACGCAACGTCGAGCCCTCGCGTTGCGCGAGAGACATCCGAAGACGTTGCAGCAAGGCCGCGTTCATTTCGGCAGGAAATGGAAACGGACCGACTTCGCTCCGCGACCGGATTCACCCAGCAAGGGAATCCAAGATTCCGCCAGGCCCGCGCGATTCGCCGCCGCCACCGCCGCCGAAGGCTTCTTGATCGCATTCAGCCACACGCCCATCGGGCCTTCGTAATGGCGACTGAGATAAGCGATCGCCATCCGCGCCTGGTTGATCGCACCGAGGCGATCTTCCACGACGACGATGGCGACGGTCGGATTGATGGCCGCCGCAAAATCTGCCCAGTCCTTGCCTTTAGGATCGATGGGCACAGCCACTCCGCCGGCGCCTTCGATGATGCGGCACGGCGCATGCGGCACTTCGCGATAGAGTTTCAGGAGCGTGGCGAGATCCAGTTTCTTGCCGGCCTTCTTGGCTGCGGCCAAGGGCGCGATCGGCGCGGCGAGCGTCATCAGCGTGTGCGCTTCGGCCCATTTGCCCGCGGCCTTAGGAGCGTCCGCTGCGCGTCCGGCGCCCGCGCCCGACTCGACGGGTTTGATGACCTGCGTAAATCCATCCCGTGACAGGCGGCGGGCCAACAGTCCGGCGACGTGGGTTTTGCCCACGCCAGTGTCGCTGCCGGTGACGAAGAGGATGGCCATGTTATTTGCAGCCGCAGCCGCCTTGGCCGCAGGATTCTTCCGTGGCGTTGGCGGCGGCAAATTCTTCGACGTTCGGCCATTCGGCCGGCTGCGCAGCCGCCGGCGCAATCTCGCCGCGATGGATGCGGCGGGCTTCCTCAGGATGCATCGGATGGAGGCCGAGACGTTTCATAAGATTCATATCTTCTTCGATGTCCGGATTGCCGGTGGTCAGCAGTTTCTCGCCGAGGAAGATCGAGTTGGCGCCAGCCAGGTAGCAGAGAGCCTGGGTCTCGTCGTTCATGTTACCGCGACCAGCCGAGAGGCGAACCATGGCTTTCGGCATCAGGATGCGGGCCACAGCGACGGTGCGGACGAATTCGATGCTATCCACGAACTTGCGTCCAGCCAGCGGCGTGCCTTCGACGGCGACCAGCGCGTTAATGGGGACGGAGTCCGGTTGCGGTTCAAGGACGGCGAGTTCGACGAGCATTTTCAAACGGTCATCGACGGTCTCGCCCATGCCGATGATACCGCCGGAACAGACTTCGAGGCCGGCCTTGCGGACGTTCGAAAGTGTCTGGAGACGGTCGTCATAAGTGCGCGTGGTGATGATCTTGGAGTAATGCTCGCGCGAGGTATCAAGATTATGGTTATAAACGTCGCAACCGGCCTGCTTGAGTCGGCCAGCCTGCTGCTCACTGACCATGCCGAGCGTGCAACAGACTTCGAGGCCGAGGGCTTTCACGCCCGAGACGGTGTTCAGCACGCTGTCGAATTGCTTGCCGTCATTCACGCGACGCCAAGCGGCACCCATGCAGAAGCGGGTCGCACCACCAGCCTTCGCGCGACGCGCGTCGACGAGGATGGCATCGGTCTCCATCAAGGCCTCGGCCTCGACGAAGGTGTTATTGTGCACGGACTGCGGACAATACGCGCAGTCTTCGGGGCAGGCCCCGGTCTTGATCGACTTGAGCGTGCAGAGTTGCACCCCCGCCGGATCTTGGTTGGCCTGGTGGACTTGCTGAGCCTTGAAGATCAGCGTGTTGAGCGGCAGGTCGTAGAGCGCTCGGGCTTCAGTGAGGTTGGGCATGATATTTGGTAAAAAAGGTAGGGTCGTCACTGCGTGCCGATCTAGTCGGCTTTGAGGCTCGGCAGCACCTCATCCATCGCGAGCCGTACGGCGCGCACGAGGTGCTTTATTTCATCAGCTTGGATGGAGATCGGCGGAACGAATAGGATCGAGTCGCCCAGCGGCCGGATGACGAGGCCATGCCGACGTGCGGCCAAAGCGACGCGGTATCCGGCACGGGTATCAGTCGGCCAACGCTCCGCAGCGGCAGGCTTAAATTCGACCGCGCCGGTCAGGCCCAGTTGACGGAACGTGCGCAGCTGCGCATGGCCAGCAAAGGCAGCTTCCATCTCACGGCCAAGCAGAGCGGCCCGATCGGCGACCTGGCCCGAGGCCAACATGAGCTTCAGCTTACGCAACGATTCTCGAGCGACGGCGCAGCCGAGCGGATTACCCGAAAAAGTATGGCCATGGAAGAAGGTCTTTCCTTCCGAAAATTTTCCGAGAAAAACTTCGTAGATTTTTTCCGACGTCAACGTCGCGGCCAGCGGCAGGTAACCCGCGGCGAGTCCCTTCGCGAGACAAAGAAAATCCGGGACGACGCCTTCGAGTTCCGAAACGGTCAGCGCATTGACGCGGCCAAAGCCCGTGAATACTTCATCCAAAATCAAATGGACGCCGTATTGGCGGCACACCGCCGCGACGGCTTTCACGAAGCCTGCAGGCTGTTGCACCATACCGGCGGCGCCTTGGACACGCGGCTCGAGAATCACGCAAGCCGTCGAGGCCGCATCGCGTTCGAGGACCGCCTTAAGTGCCGCTAGCGAAGCGGTGGCGGCGGTGCGCGCGACCTTCCCGGCGCATTCCGAATGGATGGGCGCTGGGAAAGTCTGCCCCGCAAAGAGCCAAGGATTGAAGCGGCGGTGAAATTCGGAACGTTCACCTACCGACATCGTGCCGAAAGTGTCGCCGTGGTAGGCGCCTTCCATCGAGATAACGCCGCGTTTAGCTTCGAGACCAACGAGCTGCCAATACTGGAACGAAAGTTTCAGGGCGACCTCGACCGCATTGCTACCGTTATCGGAGAAGAAGCAGCGCGACAGCACGCCCTTCGTCAGCCCCGCCAGATCTTCGGCGAGCTCGGTCGCGATGGGGTGATTCAATCCGAGTAGCGTCACGTGAGCGACCTTCTCGAGCTGAACTTTCAGGGCACGGTTCAGGTCGGCGTCGTTGTGGCCGTGGACATTCGTCCAGACCGAGGCGTTACCGTCGAGGTAGCGCTTCCCTTCGTCGTCGATCAGCCAGCTGCCCTCGCCGCGCACCAGATGCAGGCGGGGATTGTCTTGGTATTCCCGCATCTGGGTAAACGGATGCCACCCGAAGCGCCGATCGGCGGCATCGAGTTGGCCCAAGGCGGGCGGGTTTACTGACATCCCTGTCGGCACCCCCCTGTTCTAGGGCCCTCTCGACCCATTGTTAAGCCCGAAGTAGGGGTAGGTTTACAATACCCCTACCCATCATCCGGCTTCCCCTTGAGCCCCTACCTCCAGGTAGGGATGCGATGACATCGCATCCGCTGTATCTCAGGTAGGGACGGCTCTCCTATCCCTCTAAGGCCATTTGCGCTTTCATCCTTTCGCTTTAGCATTCTCGCTATGCCCAAGCCCGACAAGAATGACATCGAACGACTCAGTCGTGGCGAGTCGACTCGGGGCAAAATTGGCAATCGCGGCGTCGGACATCGGCTGACTCAGAAGGAGCGAATCCTTTTCGAAGCGGCCAAGCGCCAAGGCTTCCTCAAGATACCCGTCGCCGGTATCCGTAAGAACGTAATCAATATCTATCGCCTCTGGTGCCAAGCCTCCGACCGCGAGTTCACCACCCGCTAAGGGCTTTAGTATGGGGCCCGGCGGCTGCGCCGCGCCTTAGAACCTCCAGCGCGAGCCGAGACTGATCAAGGCGCCCGGGGCGAGGTCGTATTCGCTTTCGACGCCGCCGACTTCACGACGAGCCCGGGCGCGGAAGGCCCAGCCCAAGGTGATTTCATCGATCCGACCATCGGCCGTACGACGCAGGCCGAAAAGCGCCGCGACGCGTTCGCTCTCATATTCCTGGCGCTGGCCGGCGAGGTCTGCGAGGCGCGCTTCTTCTTGCTGGTAAGCCAAGGTTATCGAGGCGCGCCAGGCTTCGTCGAGCTTGCGCTCAAGGACGAGCGACTTGCGGCCAGTGCCCAGCGACCAATCCGGAGCGAACTGCCAGCGGAAGGTCGGCACGACCAAGATCATCGGCGAGCGGACGGCGCGCGTCTCGGCCAGGAAGAGATAGCCCAGCGTGAAGGTCTCCGAGCGACGCCAGTCCGCGCCGTAGAGCGCTTGGACGGTGAGGGCATCACCAAGCGAGACGCCTTCGGCGGCGGCGCCATTGATCTGCACGACAGCGTAGCGAGTGCGTCCGGCTTCGGTGGAAGCGTAGCCGCTCAGGTTGAGCGAAGCACCACGGACGAGGGCGAAATCGACCGGCGCCGCGGACCAATCATGTCGGGTCTGCGCATAGCGGAAGCCCCAGTCGTACTGCCAGGAGCCGGACTTCAGCAGCGGGAAATTGCCCGTTACCTCGAAGCCCGTCGCGCGATCCTCGGCTTCGCCCTTCCCGGAAGCCGAAGCGGAAGTGAATCGGACACCTACGCCTTCGAAGCCGGGACGTGGTCGAGGCGCTTCGGCGAAAAGAGCAGCACCTACAAAGAGAGGCAGGAGACGAAGCATCATGACTCCAATCTTCTGGCTTCCCGAGCCGTGTCAAATGAGAGTCGCTGACCCCGTGGGTGGCCCACTCAAATAAGCTGGCTCAGGAATGTCCGGGCCGAGACGCGGAAAGGCCGGCCGGGATGGGCGAAGCAGTCGACCGCCTCATAAGGGGCGTCGAGTTCGACCTGAAAAGCATGCGGGGCCTTGGTGCGTTCTTGGAAGAAAGCCAGGGCGGGCGAAAGATTGGCGGCCGAACGCTTAACCTCGACCAAGCACCAGGGCTTCCGATCGCGGATGATGACGAAGTCGACCTCTTGCCCTTGCTTGGTTCGGAGGTAGGCGAGTTCGAAGGTACCCATTCCGAGGTCGGTCCAGCCTTCCACCGCCTTGAGTAGGTGGCAGCCCACGAAGGTCTCGGCACGGCGCCCTACGTCCTCGACACCGGACCAGTCGCGCAGGAACCAACGGGGCTCCTTGCGTAGCGAGTTGGCGATGTCCTTAGACCACGGACGGAGGGTGAAGCCGTGATGGAGCTGCTCCAAGGCCGCCACCCAGCGATTCGCGGTCTCGGAAGCGACCTGTAGGTCGCGGCCGAGTTCGGAGTAATTCAGCTGAACCGAGGACCTTTCGGACAGGATGCGGGCGAGTTGATCCAAGCCGGCCATGTCACGGAAATCCCCTAAGTCCCGTAGGTCCTCACCAGTGAGCTGATCCAGGCGTAGCCGAGCCCACTTGCTGGTGAAGGCAGGGGAGCGGGCTAGAAACGGCTCGGGGAAGCCCCCGTGGCGAAGAAGCGCATTCCAGTCGGCATCGCCAACCTTCACTGGCTGCGAGACAACGGCGGTCGGAGTAGCGGTGCGCAGGCACTCGGCCACGCTGAACGGGTGCATCCGGTAGGGGAAGTAACGGCCCATCAGGCTGTCCCCTCCTCGCCGATAGACGGTTAGGCGGGCACTCCTGGTGACGACCAACCCGAGCTTCTTTCGGTCGGCATAGACATCAAAGAACCCCTTGAGGAATGTTTTCCATCGGCGATCCTTATGAATCTCGTCGAACACCACTTTAGGACGGTCGGCTTTGGCCTTATCGGCGCCGATCGCCTTGGCCACCGCGTCCGCACCCTTCTGGATCAGGCGACGGTCATCAGTGTTATCCCAATTCAGGTAGGCATCCGCACCATGGCGACAAACCGTCGTCTTACCCACCTGGCGAGGACCGCTGACGAAGGCCATCTGCCGGTGCTCCTTCAGATGGGTCTCCAGGATTGAATCATAGATGCGTCGGCGGTCTGACATACTTACCAATTTAAGGCCTATCTGAATTTGGTAAAGACCATTTTAAGATAGACCTGATTTTGGTAATAACGCGCCAGACGCTCAGAAACCGAACCTACGGCCAGCCATGGGGCCAGCCACGCGTTCAGAACCTCGTCCACTTCACTAGCGTCTTGGGCTTCTCGTCGCCCAGCGTCCAATAGGTCGGGGCCATCCAGCGGGCGTGTTGTTCGTCGCTCTTCGAGCCGTATCCTGACTCGTTCCAGAGATAGAACGACGTCAGGCATTCGGCCGAATCATAAATCAAGGAGCTGAATTCGCGGCCACCCTTCGTCTTGTCGGCGGGCACGATGGTGAACTTCCACTCCCACATCGTGCGTTTGCCGAGGCTGATATCCTTCTTCGGGCCGTAGCGACCGGCCGGCAGCTCGAGCTGCTTGCCGCGCTCGACCGTCAGGATGTATTCCTGGTCGAGCTTCCATTCCCACGGCACCGTGTTGGGCTTACCGATACCGCATTCGATCAGCGCGTAGTCGTTCTTCGGATCGGCCTCGACGTAATCCTTCGAGCCGCCACCGCGATTGACCAAGCCGCCCCAGTTCGCGTAGCGCACCAGCTTCGTGTCACGCTTGTTGGCCTGCGGGCCGCCATGGGCCCAGGTCTTGTTCGGATAGTTGACTTGGATGGCGAAGAAGTTGAGGCCGTTGGGCGAGACCTTGTCGACCTTGAGGCGGGTGACGACCTTCACCACCTTGGCATCTTTCTCGATGCCGAAAGAAAGATGCGTCTTCTCGCCTTCGCCGAGGCCGATGCCGATCCAGCCGTCCTTGACCACCTCTTCGGCGTGGACGACGGGTGTCGCCAGCAGGACGAGCAACGACAGACAAGCGACGAAGGGGGATCTCATAGTCGTGACAGGCATCAGCATCAGCCGGCAGGACGTGGAGACAATCCCTTTACGTACCTGACCAACGGGGTCAGGCCGTACCCTAACATAGGCGTAACTAGATTCGCGCATTTGAGGCGTTTTTAGTTACACCCTAAACCAGGGTACGGCCTGACCCCATGTTCGGCGCGCCGCGTAGGTAGGGTCGGGACCGCGTCACGACATAGGGGGCTTTCGTCTCCACTCCGCCGGACAGTGCAGGAACTTGCCGCTCGGCAGGCGGATCCGCTCAGATAATCGATGGGACAGATAAGCAGCCGAGGTCAGCGTGAACGAGTTTGGCGCCTCGCGGAGCAGCTCCTTGCTCGCCCGGCCACGCGGGAAGGCGAAGCGAAGGCCGATATCCGGATACATCTCTCGAAATACCTTCACCGCCGGGAGATAGTCCGCATCTCCTGAAACAATGACAGCTTCATCCATGTCGCCTTTGCTCGCCTCTCGCAGCAAGGCCATCGCGAGGGCCACGTCTGTTCCCTTCTCTCGCCAGATGCTCCCCGTGATTTCGCCTGACGCTGTCCTCACCTGCACCTGTTGCTGGGCAATCCGACCGAGGATAATGGAAGGTCGCAGGCTTCCGTGGGCCGTAATCGCACGCAAGTACGTCCGATGCCGCTGGAGCCTCCCCGGGTCGCTTAAGTACAGATGCTCGGGTAAGGCCGTGAAATAGTGAATTGAGGCCAAGGAAGCCGTCGGGCTGATCAACGGCAGGATACCAAGGGCCAAGCCCTGCAGGTCCAACCACTTGACCGATTCATCGGAAGTCTCTTGGGCGACCTTGGTGACACTGTGGTACAAGTTGAAGCCATCCACGAAGAAACCAACACGCGGACTCATGCCGCAAGCCCCGCAAAAGAAAAACCCCGCGGATCGTAACCCGCGGGGGGCTGTGGGGGCGTGGCACTAAGTCCAGCATACCCACAGGGAGGAAGATGGAAGTGAAAGCCCCAGGAAGCCCTACGGCAAGATTTTTCATGTATGCGGAAAGTCGGCACGCCTAGAAGATGCCGCAACTGAACGACCACTCAATCCGGCACGCCTAGGGAAAATGTATCATGCGGCATGGAGGTCTGAGTCGATGACTGCGTAGAGGACTGAATCGATTATACTCACCACCCGAAAAGAGTCTCCCTTGTCAACCGGCCAACTAATCAACTGGTCAACTAACTACATCCCCTTGCCCACGTGCCCCCGTGTCAACGTGCCCCCTCGCGCTTGGAAGGCCCATGATTCAGTGAGCTTAGCTGGAGAGGGGCTCAATGACGACAGCGGTTCCATAGCAAAGGACTTCCGTACAACGTTCCATGATTTCAGTCGTATCGTAAGCAATCCCAATGACGGCGTTGGCGCCCATGTCCTTGGCGTTCTTGGCCATGGCTTCGTAGGCTTCGGCGCGGGTCTTTTCGCACATTCCGATATACGAACCCTGCTTACCGCCAAAGATTCCGTCGATGGCACCGCCGAAGCCTTCGAGCACATTCGGTGAACGGACCATTAACCCGCGGACGATGCCCTTGTACTGAACGATGCGATGCCCCTCTACCGTATACGTCGTCGTAGAAATAATGGCTCCAGATTTGGGCTCGGGGACTTGAGGCTGCTTTGCCTCGGCGATCAGACTTTCGAGTTGGGGGATCAATTCAGACACGAGCTTCCATTCACTCATCCCTATCATCCAATAATGATCGGTCGGGAGAATTTTTCGCTGACGTAGCGCCTCTGGTACCTGCAACAGATTATACTCGGCGAATTGCTGACCGGCCCGGGAGAACTTGAGTACGGGATTGGGGTCGGTCGGCATTCTTCCAGTATTCTAAAGAAACCCGGGTGGTCAATGGCCTGAGACCAGCACTTGCGCTCCTAATGCGGGGCGGAAGATAGGGTCAGGCCGTACCCAAACGTAGGCGTAACTAGATTCGCGTATTTCAGGCGTTTTTAGTTACACCCTAAACCAGGGTACGGCCTGACCCCGTGTTCGGCGCGTGTTCGGCCCGGACCTGGATTACTCGTGCCGCAGGATGTGCTGCGGGCTTATCTTAATGCACATGCCGGGGTTGGTCGCGACAAAGTGCTTCACTTGATCGAGGCTCTGGCCGGAGAGGTCGGCAACGGGCTTCTCGCACTTGCGGCAGTGGTAGTCTCCATTATCGAGGCGCACCATGTAGAGCGGGCCCATCGCGCCCAGCGGGCAAGGGTGACGGATCGGCGTGAATGGCGTGGCCGGTTCACTCATCTTTCTTATCCTCCTTGGGGAACTGGACCATGCCCATGGTGATGTCGGTGATGCCGTAAGGAGACGGCGGCTCGCCGATGACATCAGGCCAGCCGTCGAGCGCTGGCGCGGCCCAGCCTGAAGGCGCCTGCAGAATGATGCGCAGGGTATGCTCGACCGCCAGCAGATCGAGTTTGGGAGGCAGGCAGCGCATCAGGATGATAACCAGCTCAGGCGCATACCAGAACTGGGCGCGCACCTTACGATGAGAGCCGTCATCGACGAAAGGGGTAGCTAAGCGTGCGGCTATGAAAGCCAGAAAAAGCAGCGCCGGGAAGTCCTGTGGGCGGAGCGAGTACGCGTGCAGGTTAGCCTTCTTGCCCGGTTGCGGCAGGCCGGCGCCGATGGCCGACTGCACGGCGTCGATGGCTTCGCCATCGAGTCCTGTCGCGGTGAGCCAATCGGCGACTTCACCGGCATCATCCAAATGAAGCCAGGCCGAGGGCAGCGCCTGACGCAGTTTTGGGCGGAGCTTTTCATCGGCCAGGGCCACAGCCGATTCAACCAACGCCACCTCGGAAAAGCGGCCGCCGGCCGAAGCCTTCCAGGCCGACCTGATGAGCTGAGTGCGTGGGTAGGGGTCGTACATGGTCGGCTTACTTCTTGATCAGCCAATAGATCCAGCCCCAGAAGAGACCCGAGATCGGGCAGGCGACCAGACCGGCCCCGACGGAGTAAGCGAAACCGGCTTCGCCGCCGCTCAGATAACCCAGTACGCAACTGGCGAGGAATAGAACCCAGGTGGCTCTCCACCAGCAAGCCCAGTAGGTGACTTTCGCGGTATCTTCCATGCCGCATCTTGTCGCCTGAAGGCACCTTATTCAATAATTTTAAAGAATATGCCAGACAGAGGATAAGGGGTCAGGCCGTACCCTAACGTAAGCGTAACTAGATTCGGGTATTTCAGGCGTTTTTAGTTACACCCTAAACCAAGGTACGGCCTGACCCCGTGGGTGGCCCGACCACTAGGTGGGTCTCGGCTCACGTGCACGTGATGATCCAAAACGAAGGGGTCAGGCCGCTACTTCGATCGCGCGCTCCTAAAACCGAGCGTTAAAGGGGTTTTAAGGAGCGCACTCTACCAGGGAGCGGCCTGACCCCATACTGAATCTCCGTGTTCGGCCCAGTATCAAAACTTTTGGGAACGATGTCACTTTGTTATTCTTGATTCGAAGAACTTCCGGGTTTCTTCGTCCATGAAGTAGACGTAGCAGCCCTTCATCCCGCGGGTAAGCAGGACTCGGTAGGTGTTTTTGACAAGATCTACGAACTTGTCCTTGGACTGCTTCACTTTGGTGTCGAAAGACTCCCCCTTTACCCCGACCCAACCTTGATCGGAGCGATATACGAGATCTTTGCCGATGATAACCCCGATGTAATCGAATTCGAAACCTTGGGCGGTGTAAACACAGCCCACCTGGCCGACACCATTAGGATCATATGCCCACAGGGATGCCGTCGGGATGCCCTTGGCTAACTTTCCTGCGTCAGGCTTAGCGTCCCATGGGCGCTTCCAGTCTCCTATGACTACATCGTCCAATAAGTTGCCAGATGAGTCCGGGTCAGACCACTTCCAGCAAAAGCCGGCAGACATGCGAGCCGTAGCCTTCTCTTCGACCTTCGCGTGGATTGCTTTCTCAAGTTCCTCGGGGCTGCTGAAAATCTTAAATTCGTAGGGATTCGAAGCCTCCCAGAAAGGGTTAGCCGTGACTTCTACACCTAATGTGTGATTCACCCAATTGATAAATGCATCGGAGCCATTACAGCGAAATTGTGCCGTGAGATCACACTCGTATAATCGAATTCCCTGAGCCTGAGCGAACTCAGCAATTAGCTTGGAAGAGCCAATTTCATCTGGCCTTACAATCTGCCGGTCATCGATAAAGAAAACTGCGACCTTAGAAGCCTCGAATAGTTCCTCGAGCTGACTTCTCTTCGAACGTTTATCCTTTTTTGTGAACCTGTTATTACTTGTCTTGCGAATCCGATGGGCTTCATCGCAAACCATTACGTCAATAGAGCCTGCTTCGGCCGCCATATAGCTATTGAAATACTTTACCTGCTGAGCGCCGCGCGTACCGAGAATCTTTCGAATCGTTTCAGTGAATGCCTTGGAGCCCGTGACATAGTGGGTGTTATGTCCGAGTCTCGAGAGCTCGCCCATGACGTTCAGGGCGATGACGGACTTCCCGGTGCCAGGGCCTCCACGGATAATGACTGCAGCCTTCTCGCCCGTCTTGGCTGACCGCTTTACCTCGGCCACGATTCGGTTGTAGGCGATGATTTGTTCGTCCAGCAGGACATATCTCGAATCCTCTTTTACAACTCGGTGAATCTCATCGAGCAGCTTCTTGCTGGGCTTCGCCTTACTCTGGACGACTTCGTCGATGACCGAACCGTCGTCACCCACGGGAATCAAGCCGTTCAGGTACTCAACCAACTTATCGACGTCGTCTTTGCTGAATACGGGGTTCTTTGCGACGACCGCCTTAAATTTCTCCTCAAAAAGTGGGTCCTCTTTCTCGAGCGAGTAGTTATGCAAATACGAGCATGCACTCAGGCGGATTGACGTTTCGCCCTCATGAAGCGCAACGAGCTGATCGGATAGATACTGCCGGTAGTTGCCAACCTGAACCGAGGGATGAAGGACGTCTCGCTCGCGCTGGCCGACGAAAGTGACGACCTTGTCGCCATCGCCAGACTCGGTCTTCTCCCACTGCTTCAGTTCCACGATCACGGCCTCCTTCTTCTTATCTACGGACAAGCCTGTGATCATGAAGTCCAGGCGCTTGGAAGATCCTGGCAGCTGGTATTCGATGCCTACTCCATGATTCTTCAGCCCCGACTCGCTTACTACGAGCGCCATGGCGCGCAGTGAGTTCTGCCAGGAACGACGCTCGGGTTCAGAGGGCCCGTATCCCATCTGCCGCTTGAACGAGGAGACCAGCCTGTCGACGATGGCATTCTTCGTCGTCTCGCTCACGAACTCCTTGGATGTTCCTTGATAAAGCAGCATCCCGAAATACTCTTATCGCTAATATAAACCGCAAACTATTTAAGAAATCTATGTCCGACATAACCGCCCTCCAAAATGAAGCCCTCGCCTTCCGCGACGCCAGAGATTGGGCCCAGTTTCATAACGCCAAGGACCTGGCCGCCGGACTATCAATCGAGGCCAGCGAGCTGCTCGAATGTTTTCTCTGGAAGGATGCAAAGTTGGCCGATCCTTCCAAGATTCGCGAAGAGCTCGCCGACGTTCTCGTCTACGCCTTGCTCCTCGCGCACGAGGCCAAAATCGACATTCCTTCCGCCGTTCGCGAAAAGCTGGCCAAGAACGCCATCAAGTACCCCGTCGACAAGGCCAAGGGCCGAGCCGACAAGTACGACCAACTCTGAGACTACACCTATTCTTAGTCGTCTTTATTTTCAGAGGCTTTGCCGAACTTTCTCAGTTTGATAGCGATGTACTTGTCCTCGGAGACATACCCCATGAGAGCGATGGTTAGGGCTTCCTCGGAACGGTAGGTCTTCTCGAGATCCTCTTTATTCACGAGGTGCTTAAGTTGCTGCGAGTGTGCGACCTTCGCGACTGCGATCTCGCCGAAGGCATTCCGAATCTCCTTGCGAATCTCTTCCTCATGGACGTCCGGGAATCGCTCTACGTGGTAGTCCTCAAGCTTCTTCAGGATTTCGCTCCCAGTGTTAATGTAGACAGCATTCTCAGCCTGAACCCATAAGGCGAGATGCCAAGGCTTGGCGAAGTTCTCTTTCACGGAGAGCTTGTAGATGGGAATAGAGACCGCTTGGAGTGCAGTGCCGGGTTCTCCAGGACCTTCGACAGGGCCGGGACCATCGACATTCAAGCTAGGCTCCGTGGACGATCCGCCCCCACCCCCGCCATTACCGGGCTTCGTGCCACCGGTAACGGGTTTTTCCGCACCTCTCTTCACCAGCTTAGTCCCAGGCTTGACCACCTCGACCTGCACGCGCCAGCGATCCCCGAATAGCTCCTGAAGTCGCTTACGGTAGGCCTCATCGTTAAGCTCACCCTGCCCATCGCCACGAGCCTCGGCGATGGCCTTTTTAATGGGTTCAGGCATGGCTTCGTAGAACTCACGACCCCAATCTGACCAAGGCAGCTCAAGTCCTCCAGCGTCGCCGTCGCAGAAGACGAGACGTGACCGGGCCTGATTAGGGCTTACGCCCCAATCCAAGGCCTTCTTCGCACGAACAGGCTCGAGCAGGATGGTCAGCCGATCCGTCACCTTACTCTCGACAATCCCGAAGTGGCGGAACCTGACCTTCCCTTGGTCGGTATCATAGAGTTCATTCATGTAGCGGAGGCCGACGTAGCCCTTCTCGGCGGCATAGGCGCCATACTTAGGGCGGTCACCCTCCCAAAGGGACCAATGCAGCTTTACCTTTCCCTCACTGAGTTCGACAACGCCTGAATGGGCGACCTTGCCGATTTCCTTTCCTTCCTTCTCGTTAGGCTCCTCGATGTAATATCGGGCTCCCATGATGGTGCGGTTATTGGGTGAACGCTTTGGGTCGCCGTCATCCGGTCCAAGCGGCCACTTGCCTTCTTCCTTATCGCCCTTGAGTTCAGCTACCTTGATCTGACCAAGCCCGGGGAACTCCCAGAAACGGGTGTTAAGGTAGATTGACAGACCCTTGGTGATGTCCTTGCCGTTACTCCCCGTCATGGTGTGCGGAAATTCCTTGGAACCGTGAAGCACCACGACCGTGCCATGCCCTGCTTCCTTGACCCACATAGGTACCACCTTAGACCAGTCGATGTTATCTGCCTTCCAGTCAGGATTATGATCAGTCCAGTCGTAGGACTCCCAATCGATCTCATCTGGATCGACATGACTCACCAAGGCTTCATCGGAATCCCGAAACTCATGTAAGGAGAAATCTCCATCCTGATCCTGGTAGATACGAATCATGGCGGCGGTGGACTTGTTTCCACGCTTGGCATAACTAATCACAGTAACGCCGAGCGGATTCCAGGGAAGCGAGGCGATTTTTGCTCCGATACCGTAATTACTCTCAAGTCCGTCGGTACTCTTACTGCTCAAACCAAGGGTCTTGAAGAACTGTACCAGATCATCGGGGGTCATCCCAAGCCCGTCGTCGGAGATCACGCGCCGGTAGACCTTATGGTCGACCACTGCCTGCCACTCTAGGCCAAACTCCACCTTTGTCGCCTTGGCCTCGACCGAGTTCTGCAGGAACTCACGAGCCCACTGGAACTGACCGCACTCGGAGAAGAATCGGTCGGCGAACTTCGAGGCTCCTTGGATTTGAATCTTTTGCATGAGGCCTGGAGCTAAGCAGCTCACGCGGGACCTAGCTAGCTTTTTGGCTCTATACTTATATAGAAAATATTACGGACGCGAAAAACGCAGGCCTGTGCCTTATCTCCCAGCCAAGCAGGAGGCGTCTGGCCTAGCTGGACACGAGGCCAGACACCCAAGCGGCATAACTTTACTCAGAGTCGGCAGCCGGCGCGTCCTTGAAGAAGTCAACGTAGAGGCCGGAGCCGCGGATGCGGATGCGGACGGCATCCTTGCCGAGGTCCTTCATGGTGAGGCCAAGGGCAGCGATCGAAAGTCCGTCGAGCGACAGGAAGTCGTCATCGACCGACTCGGCCATGTGCTTATCGAACTTGTACACGGCGCGCTGAGCGCCGTGATCGATGTTTACCTTGGCTCCAGGCACATAGGTGAGCTTCACATCACCCAGCATGACGACGCGGTATGCCGATGCGGCCACAGGGCCAGGAGGCTGCACGACCGGGGGGATGCTAATGGACTGGGATTCTTCGGGCTTGGCGCCAGTGGGTGCATCACCCTTAAAGTCCGCGGCGGATTCGAGGATGGACGACAGGCCGAGCCCGAAGTCCTTGAAGGCATCGAAGTACCAGCGGCAATCCAGCTCCGTGGGATCAGCGGGGATATTCTCCTCCGACTTGTCATCCACGTCAGCTGAGTAGTAACCCACCTTGGCGGCATTAAGGGCCTTGGTGGCAGCGTTACCGTTGCCCTTGGCCGTCTCCTCGCGGAAGGACTTCATGTGGAGCTTCACCCAGCGGCGCCAGGCGAGCTTGAGTTGGTCCGGGTTCAGCTTCCCGTCGGTCGTGATCTTCGCCAGAACGGCGAGGGCTTCCTGCTTTTCGTCAAGGCGCTCATACACGAAAGCCAGGGCCAGTGCGAAGGGGTCGACGGTCGAGAGACGCGCGACAGGGTAAGCGCGTTTGAGGTTCTGGATGTAGCGGTTCTTCTTGTGAGGCGAAGTTGCGCCCCATTCGACCTTAGCCCAAGGATCAGCGATCTGGGCAAGGGCGAGCACGCACATGTTGCACACATCCTTGTCGTGGGCCTTGATGTAATCCTTCACGTGCGATTCCGGCTTTGGCTTGACCTCAAACTGATCCACGTCGCGGAGGATGTTCAGCAGCGTGTCGATCTGCTTCTCCTGGCCGAGACGCATGAAATAACGGGTTAGGAGAGCCTTTCGGATACGGTCATTGAGCCGCTTCTTCGGGTATGCGTTGAAAACCATCAGGATCGATTCGGGAAGCACGTCGTTCTGCTGGATGACGTGAAGGGCTTCGGTGCACTTCTCCTCGTCCTGGGCGAAAGCGAAAGCAACGAATCCGGAATCCTTGACGGCCAAGGGCGGACGACCCTTCTCTACGTAAGGGCGGGTCACGTCATCATACAACTTCAGGCGGCAGAGTGATGCGGCGTTGTCAGGCCAACTGGCGCTCTTGGCCTTACACTCGTCGTAATCCCGGGAGGGCGATTGTTTGGCTTTCTCGAAGTGCTCAGCGCCTTCGCGCCAGAGCTGGGCGCGATGGGCCAGCTTGGCTAAGGCGACATGATCGGATTCAGCCAGCACGCCGAGTTTCGGTCTTAGCTGCAACAAAGGGCGTGCGAAAGCCGTCCACAGGGTTGGATCAGGAGACGAGAGGCTTGTGTAGTGCTGGGCAATCTTATCCAAAGCCTCGCGGCAGGAGGAGGCCATCTCTGGGTCGGACACAATCGCTTCCAACGCTGGATGGTCTTGGACCACCTTGAGGGAGGCTGCCGCTTTATCCAAAGTCAGAGCAGCCTTGATCTGGATACCGTTGGCAAGCAGGGCCAGCCGATCCTCGAAGCCACCTTGCAGGTTCTGCTCCCTTTTGCAGCAGGTGACGATCTTGGGGGCATACGCCCATAATCCGGCCCGGAAATAGAGCGCCAATGCTTCCGGGAAGGCTTCGGCGACGAAGTATGCTTCGGCAGCCTCCTTGTACTTACCTTCGTATTCGAAGGCGAGAGCGACGCACTTACTGACTTCTTGGCTCTTATCAGCGAGCTGGTACATCTTGGCGGCCTGACGGAGGACGAACGGCGAGCGATTTGCCATACCCTGGGACTTGAGCTGCTCAGCTTCCTGCGAAGGATCAACGGCGGCACCTTCCGAGAAGAGGAACGCGTTATCCGTGAACGGGAGGCGCACGTTGAGATGCCACTCTTCGTCCCAACGGCGCAAGCCAGCCTTGATTGCCCTTAGGTTCTCGCCCTCGGATTGGAACGTCCAGAATCGCTCAATATTGTCCTTCTGCTCGGCGACGACCAGTCGCTCGGTAGGACGGCTTACGGCAACATACAACTTATTGACGAAGTATTGGAGCGGGAGTGCCTGATCTTCTTCAAGATCCGGCTGTGACAGCTGGGAAATGACCTTCGAAGCCTCTTCGGTACCGGCGAATCCGTATACCATCACGTGCGAGAACTCGAGGCCCTTGGCGCTGGCGGCGCTCAGCACGGTGATATCTGTACCGCCGGTCTGCTTATCGAACCGCACTTGCTTGCTCAGCACAGGGTCCTGACGGATATAATCTTCTTCTTCGTCCTCCCCGCAAGGGACGATTACCTTGACCTGATACTTTCTGACGGACTCCCAGAGGTCGTCGCGCTCGGCGGAAGTCACCACTACCGGCGAGGTGTTCTCGTTAGCCCAGGATTGCTGCGGGTGAATCTCGGAGGCTAGGTCGAAGACGCGGGCGCGTAGTGCCTGGATCAGGTTACAGAAGCCGACGATCTCGCTGGAAGATCGGTAATTATATCGGAGCTCCTGATAGTTAAGACTTACCTTACGCTGTTCTTCGAGCAGGGAGGAATCCAAGCCCATCGCAATACGCTCCACATAGGACGCCTTGATGGCCTCCCAGCGGAAGCCCGTGGGATTCAAGGTCTGGAACTGGTCTCCCGCGAAGACGAAAGGCACCAGCTTCACTTCATGCGGCTGGATCTTGCGGTGGGAGTAGATTGATAGCCTTAGCAAGAATGACAGCTCGACCGGTGTGAAGTCCTGGGACTCATCGCAGAAGACGGTAGAGAAAGTCGGCAGCGCCCAGCCTCGGAGCTTCTCACCACCCTCTTCGGTGAGGCGCTTATTGGCGTCGAGACGGAGAATGTGGCGTACCAGTTGCTGGTCGTCCCAGTAGTTCTCCTCAGCCTTTAACTTGGCATACCACGGCCAGACATTCTCGAAGACGTGCTGATAGGTCTCGTCGGACACCGTACGACTCCGACGCTCGAGGTGACGGTATTCGTCCGGCTCGAGGGTATTCGCTTCGGCCTCAGGACGTTCGCCGACCAAATCGTAATCATCGAAATCCGTCTCAGTCCCGAGCACATAGGTGCGGATTACGTGCCATGAGATAGCCGAGCCGTACTTAGAAGCTGCGGACTTATCTCGAGCGAAGCGCTCGCGCCACATCTCGCGGAAACGTGCGTAGGTGATGCGACGATTAGCGGGGAATTGTACGAGGTCGGATTGTGGCAGGCACGAGATCAGGAAGTCATGGAAGCAAGCAAAGTAATCCTTTACCTGGGCGGTGATCTCGCCCTTCTGCTGTTCGCTCAGGCCGTCGGCCTTATCGTTGATCCGGAAGTTGCAGAGCGAGATCTTCGTGACATTCTCCGCTGCCTTCTGCATGAGACGCGGATTCGCGGTAAAATAGATAGGGGCGAGGCCGGAATCGCGGCGCTCTTTCTTGTCCGAGTGATAGGCGGCGAATTCAGCAAAGAGATAGTGCAGGATCGTGGTCTTCCCGCTGCCAGCGCGCCCATTGATAAACAGCGGGAATCCAGCCGAACGGTCGCTCCATTTACGTGCACTGTCTTCGCTGATACGTACGGAGCGTCGGACATCCTCTTCTTCGGGCGAAAGGGCTAGGTTGGATTCTTCATCGTCCTGAAGCTGCGCCCACAAGTCATAGGACAACACCACCAGCTCGGGGTAAAGCCGGGCAGAAATACGCAAGACCTGCTCCTTTGCCGGACTTGCCGTGTCCACGATTTCCTTGGTCTTCACATCCACCTTTTCTTTGATTTCGGCGGCTGTACCGACCGCAACCAGCAATCTGATCCCGAGGTCGGGGAAGAGCCTCGTCCAGACATGCAGGTTATTCGAATCGGGCAGGACTGAAACTTTGCCGCCAGGTGCGGCGTCAGGAGCCGTCGCAGCCCAGTCTACCATCAGTCCCTCGATATGTTTATGGATGCTCTGCTTACGGTTGCTGATTGTCTTCTGTGAAATCGCTTCCAGCCAGGCACGGCCGTCGCAAAAACTATGCTCGGTAGTTCCCTGCGAAGCGGAAAGTGCGTTATACAGGATCAGGCTCTCCTGCTCCTCTAATGCCGGCTTCGAGGCTACCGGCGGCTCCTGCTCCTTTTGCGCGACGAATCGAGCGAGCTCCTCAGTCTTATAACGAGAGCGGAAGTGCTGCTCAGCGTACTTGTTGGGATCGTTATAGAATCCACCGCGATCTTTGTACTCCTTTGAGCCGCGGAGCATAAACGCGAGCAGGACTACCACTACATTGCCGGCGACCTCTTCGACCTGGGCGATGAGCCGCCCGCTATACATCCCGAACTTCTTCTTTACGAGGAAGGGCGCCGGGAAGGGCTGGAACTGCGAGTAGCTCTGGTCGCTCTCGACCTTCTTGATGATACGGTCGAGCTGAGGCTCAACGGAGTGCTTACGTGCCTCCTCGCGACACGCTTCGGCTGCATAGACGTAGATGGCCATGGGATGTAAGGGGTCCCTCTTTATGTCCCGCCCGCCGGCAGGGGTCAACCCAGCCTCGTTATCAATTTGATATTACATTTATAATGGGACCTCTGGGTCTTTAAGATTATAAGCAATAAACCCCGGATGGCCCCTTTGTGACAAGTCCATGACGCCACCCATCCCGCGAAGAACAATGCGGTCTGGTCGAATCCGGAAATCACCGGCACCGAAATTCGCTCCTTTCATGCAAGTTCTGGTTCAGCACTCGAAAGGCACGCCCTGCCTCCGCGGGTGGCTCATCCTTGAGATTTTAAACAAAACAGGGGGCCACTTCGTGGCCCCCTGAAGTTTCGGGATCAGTTCCTCGCTTACTTGCGAGGGCCGTTGCCGCGGCCGCCGCCGGAGGGGGGAGAATTAAGGGGTCAGGCCGTTACTAAATCCCCCTGATACCAAATCTGCGCTTTATTCACGTATTTAGTATCAGAACCAGACGAGTTACGGCCTGACCCCGTGTTCGGCCACGCGGCCGGTCGCATATTTGAACGCCAAGGCAATCAGCTGCTTCGGCGGATACGGCCGGCCCTGATGGATGACGTCATACGTCGTCGAATCCCTGAACCCAGCTGGTAGCACTCCGGCATCTAGGTCGGCCAAAGCCTTCTCGACGTGGGCGCGGGTGACGACCGAGAAATCCATGGGCGGCAGTCTGCCCCCCCGCCCCGTGCCCCGCAAGCCCGCCTCTTATATTTTAAATATGAAAAAAGCGGCGGGGGCTGGTTACGCCCTACGTTCGGCACCAGGGAAATCCGCCGACGACTCAGGAAGCCAATCTTTTGAATTCAGCCAGGAGGGTCTCTTGTGCAGCATTGATCTCTTGCATGCGCGCAGTGAGCTTGGCCTTTTCCTCAGTACTGGCTTTGGGCTTAGAATCTGGATGAACCTCGCGGCAAAGGGAGGTCCATGCCAGGCGAGACTGGGCACGAGTAATCTTTCCGGTTAATCCGAGCAACTGAGCTGCGTCGGCAAGGGCGAATGAGGCGGACGTGTCCAGATAGACCTCCTGACGATCGTAAGATTCGTCGTCCGGCTCCGCGGATGAGTCTCCGGATTCCAGGGCCTTCTGGGTAAGCCTGCGGAACCGGAGTCTCCATTGCTCCAGGTTATCCAAGAGCACGTCGATACGGCGGAGGTATTCAGCCTGACGCACAGGCTCGCCCGCCAAACTCTTGTACTTAAACCACGCCTCCGTGATAGATTCCTGCAGGTCGCTGGCTTCGGCCAAGAGCTTGAGCGACTCCGACCAAGAAGGCTCGTCGCTGGCAGGAGTTTCCCAGTTGGCCGTAGCCAGATCATACCAGCCCGACCGTGCGTCCGGAAGGATGATCCCGGCCAAAGGCCGGCACGTACCCGGGGCTGCTTCGTCGGCATATTTCTGGAGTTCACGGCGCATCTTGCCGCGCGGCTTATCTTCGCCGTGAACAAGGAAGATGCGAATCGGCTTATACCGATCCTTGTAACGCTGGTTATCGATCTTGAGGGCGTAGTCGCACAAGCCGGCTTCGTCCGCGTGTCCGGAGTAGATTCCAGAATAATCCAACAAGGTGCTAGCGACCTCGTTCGTGGAAAGATCGAAGTCTTCGAGGCGCTTATTTTCTGAGAAAGCTGGTCCATCTATAAATGCCGCCGCCACCTCGGTCGGGCTTTTCCATGAAGCTGCGGCCGACTTGAGCACAGACGCGTCCAGGAACGATGGCATATACCCCACGAACATGACCGTAGCGTCGGCGCGTTTAAGGTTTTCACGAAGTCGCTCCATCACCGGCCCAGCGGAACACATCCCGCTGGAGCTGATGTAGATTACGGGACCTTTATGAATATCGGTCCGGCCATAAAACAGTTCGAATGGGGTTCCGTTCATCGAATGGCAGTCGACCGCGCGGCCGTCCTTTCCTCCGAATAGTTGGTCCAATAACGCCTCGGGGTCTAACACCCCATCGAAAAGCGCGTGCTCTCGGTTAAGGAGTCGCATCTTATGTTCGTTGTCTTTCAGCTTCAACCACCAGTTATTGAATTCGTTGCGATAAGCGTTGGAGTACTTACGGGCCAAGCTTGAATCCACTACCACCGCTGGCGCCTTTCCGCCCATCCTCTGCACAAAATCAGTGCGCGTGATAAGATACGCCAAATCGGCGACGAGATCCTGCGTGCGACCAAGCGTAAAGGCCGGAATGATAACCCTCGGATTTGCCCCACGCTCGGGAGATAGCGCCCTTTCTAAGGCAAATCCAAGGGCCTCAATCCTCTCTCCATAGGCAAGTTGGGGGCGTTTGCCTTGACCGCCATACGTCGATTCCAACACCAGGTAGTCGACTGACTCGCGTGGATATTGTACCGGACGAAGCAAGGTAGCCGTGTCGTCTGCTTGCGTAATCTGCGGGCCAAGATCTCCGCCAAAACAGATGGTCGCTCGCCTTCCTTCCGAGATATTTGCCTCAAAGGTTACAGCAATCGCACCAGCAAGATGACCCGTTCGGGAGAAACCAAAGAAAAGATCGGCCTCGTCCATGACCTTATAACTGTAGCCCAGCTGGAAATCATCCTTCGCGTCAGGACAGTAAAACTGGATGGCCTTCACGTCCTCTATATCATACAGGTCGCGGTCGAAAGAGTCCACCTTGGCGACAGTGTCATGCAGGGACTCAAGTACAAAGTCGGCCGTCAATTGGGTACAGATGACCGGCCCCTTGAACCCTAGTTTATACATCCGCGGAATAAGGCCGCAGTGGTCCATGTGCGCATGCGTTAGGAAGATCGCCTTGATACGGGAAGGTGCGATGCCTCCAAGGTCAGCCTCGCCGCGGGCCTTGTTCATGTCCTTTTGGCCGCGGACATTCTGGTACAGCCCACAGTCGATCATATAATAACTGTTAGACCGATTGTAGTTAAGTAGATGGCATGAACCTGTAACGGCGCCGACGGCGCCGATGAATTTAACTTTTAGTGGCATGGGGTTACTGTAATATAGTTGGAGAATCTTGTGCTACCGTGAACTTAATCAAGCCACGCGGCCGTGGCGGCCGAAGCGGGCAAGGATGAGTTTACGGGCCTCGGGGTCCCAATCGAAGTAGATGAACATAATTGGCTTTTGCACACGGGCACCTTAGCACTGCGCAGGCGTGACTCCATGCGCTAAGAATGATGAAAAGTGTCAAATCGGTGTCGTCTTAGGGGACACCAGACGCCTTTGTCGAATAAACCCGATAATCTATGAATAACTGAGCCAAGTGCTTAGTCATCCCGAGTTCCTATATAATCTTTTGGTATCCTTTTAGGGTAATGACTTTACGGTCTTCCTCAAAACAGCACGAATACTCCCGTGACTAAACCAACCCCAATTCCGGCGCTCGACTCTAATTGGAGGGAGATGACGTTGCCACATTACCTCAAGGTGCTGCGGCTCTACCTTCAGGAGGGTTGGGAGAAAGACCCGACGACGCCGAAAGCCGATATCAAGATTTACGAGGATACCCGCAAAGCGCAGGAGAAAAAGGGGGCCGGTGCTAATGTCTCGGACGCCAAGAAGTTCCTACGGGATTCGGTGGGTATCATTGTCCGCCTGTTGCGCCAGGAGGAGGTGGGTAACGAAGCCGATATCCTGGGCGACGCCAGTCAGGTGGCCCTAGCTATCCGCAACGAAGAGGAACTGCTCCGTCAAATCGCCCCGGACTTCTCGGTTAATCCGACCGGCCGCTGGCCTGGTCCGGTCGGCTACCGTTCGGCCCTGAACCACCTGATCGCCGTAAGTATCCGCGTGCACTCGATGTATCCGGAGACGAAGTTCGACGTGATCCTCCGGGCCGCTGCCCGCCGCATCCTGGTGCCGGCGCTGGCGCACAATCTCACGTTCCTGCGAAGGAGCGCCCCGGCGGCCTTTAATTATCTGCTCAAGTCTGACGCCGGTATCGATCGTCTGCGCAGCGGCCATCTCATCCTCAACCCAACCGCCAGCAAGTTGACGGACGAAGAAATCGGCGATGCGGAGGCTTGGGTTAGGCTTCTAAACGGCGCCTTCCATTTCGCCCGCCAGTCCGTCGTCGATGCCGGCGATCTCTTCACGGAGGTCAAGCGGCTGACTTTAGAGCACGAAATCAATCCGTCGGGCAGCGCCCTGTGGAACGAGCTGAGCCTCATTGCCTCGGGCGACCTTTCCATCGACGAGCTACTCGTTTCGCGCGTGACGTCGGACCTGCAAGACAAGCTGGGCGCGGCGCCACCCCGCCCCATCGTCTTCTGCGCCCGGGCCCGCTTCGGATTGCTTCGCTACTCCTATGCGATGACGGAGGAGCGTGAACTCGTGGCCAAGCAACCCGCTAAAGCCCTCGCCGCAGCCCATGATTTCTTCAAAGGCCTGCAGGCCGAGACGGTTAAGAAAGAGAAGCTGACGGACGAAGTCTGCATCCGCGCCTTTGGCTGGGCTTATCTGTGGTCTCGCCACCTTCTACTCGGACGGGCCGAAGACAAGCGCGTGGAGTCCGTCGAGTTCAAGCAGACGCAAGACCCTGCCGGCATACTGCTCGAGAACCTGCTGTATCAAGTCTATTGCCACGCCGAGAAGCCGGAATACCGCCAGTTGGCGCTACGCTATGTCGCTGGCTTCCTGACCAACGCGCGCTTCGTACGGCCATTGGCCTTGCGGGCCAATGGTCACACCAAGGCCAAGAATTACTTAGAGGTGATGCGCACGGAGTCCCTGCCAGGCGGTCTCATCTCTATGATGGAAGCCCGCCTCAAGCTCCATCAAGCGTATGCCTTAATCGACAAGCCAGGCTTCGCCGAAGCACTTCATGCCGCGCTGGCGACTTATGCCGAGACCTTGAAATCGATCAGCGCGGCGGAGCATTCGGACAACATGATGGATGGCGAAGTCGCCGCGTGGTCGATTCCCGAAATGCGTTACGCGGTTGAACTGCTGAAGCAGACCGTGATCGAGAAAGGTAACGCTAAGAAATCCAAACTCAGCGAACTCGATCGCATCCAGAAGGCCTTGGACATGGTGGGTGAAATGCAGTTCGGGGTTTACTTCAACCAAGAGGAAGAATCGGGGCGGCTGGAAAAGGGTCTGAAACTTGGCTGCGCGGATTTAGGGTAGCCCCAGCTCGCCTAAGCCTAAACCCCGACAAGAGGGGGTTTAGGGTCACTATTCAGGGGCGGCGTGAGCCCGCCCTAAGGGTATTACGGTTTATCCTTAGGGGCCCCAACGGTGCCCTTGGAGGCCTCTATTGGTAGGTCATTTTGGACGCATGGAAATAGCCATGCCCACAAAGGCCTTCACCGGCCAAGTCAACTCGCGATGAAATACCTCCTCCTCAAATCGGCCGATCGGCTGATGCAAAAAATCCAGACCTGGGCCCGCGATCATCGCGACCAACTACATCTCGTCGCGGATTATCGCTCGAGCCTGGAAGTCCGCCTCGTGACCCAGTCGCCCATCTCCGTCCTTGATATTGATTCGGCTCCTGGCTGCACCCTCTGTATTCGACAGGATGCACTCATCGTCGCCTGCTCTCAAGCGTGTGCCGGCATCGAACTCAAGATCACTGCTTTCCTACAAAAGCAGAAGCTCATCGGAACAGGCATTCCCCTGGAGGAAATTGTGCCTTTCCGGCGGAAAAATATCCGCCATGACCACGAGCTAGGCCGACAGGTGTCCGCCGAGGCCAAGGCCAAGCGGCGCCAGCGACGGGAAGAATGTGCGAGCGTGCGACCCGAATCTAAATTCGTTGCGGTCATCGAAGCAGCCTTGTCCGCCGAAGAAGAAGCGGGGGCCTGGCTCATCTTAAGTGAACGCGCCAAGGAAACCGCACGGACTTCATGCTATGTCGACCCCGACTATGTGCACCAGGCCCTAATGGACCTAGCCCACGCCGCCAAATATAACGCCGATCACAAGGGACTAGGCATGTCATGGGCGGATTTCTTGGGGCAATTACGCTCGCATGATTTCGTCCCAAACACCTCTCCGAACACGATCAAGCGTCATTATAATGAGTATCACATCAGCCACGAAGGAGAAGATCTATGCATCGCGGCACACATCCGCCAAGGCAATGGCTCAGCACAAGACTGCTTGCGTATCTACGTTGTCCAGCCCCGCAAACCTGGTGACCCCATCATCATCGGCCAGATTGGCGCTCACCTACCCACCGACGAGCGACCTCACTGATTCCGCTCAATTTTTCCCCATGAAGCACCCGACCCCAAAAACGATGCGCCAACCTACCACGCCAAAGCCGTCCAGGCCTCTCATCAACTGGCCTGAGGGTCGTGATGGTCACCCTATCTCCCGGCACGTCTAATCCCAGACCCCAAAGATAGAAAGGATTCCGAATATGTACACCGACCCTGACGACGACAATCACGCCAACCAGTGCAATCCGAACAACGACGAGTACTGGCACAGCCGCGAGTAAGCGCGGCCGGCTTTCCGCGCGGGGCTACGAAGTGGCCCCGCTTTTTAAACCTCACTCTCCACCCTCCAAAATAGAAAGGATCAAACACATGCCCAACAACTACGGTAACGGCGGCGGCTATCCCAGCACCACCGGTAATTCCTCCGGCGGCGGCCGCTCCAACGGCCCGCGCGGAAAGTAAGCGAAGATAGGTAAGTAGACCGAAGCAGAGGGCCACCAGCAGGTGGCCCTCTTTGTTTATGTGATGCAGAGCAGAGGCGGTGTTAGTTGATCGGTTGGCCAGTTGGCCGGGGATACACTAGCTGGCCGGTTGACAAGTTAGCCAACAGGCAAAGGGCCGGAATGGGGGCTATAATCTTATGGATTATTTATAACACGAATCGAGGGGGCTGGGCGTGATTACGCTTGTCAGGATTTTGTCAGCCCGCACAAACCCGCTCCCGTTTTTTGACATTCTAAGAGGAATTATGAGGTCCGTCGGCCGTCAATCAAAGGGCTGGAGTCTTCTGCGCAAGCAGTCGACTCCAGCCCTTTTGTTTTGGGGCGAAAAGCGCCCTGCCCCAATTCCGTGAACAGGTAGCCCTATAGTTACCATGACCTACCTAAAAAATACCTACGCCCTCCAGGCCTTCCCCTCCGAGAAACTCCTCAAAGAGTTCCTTCCCGAAAGGGGGATGGCCTTCTCGGGAGAAATCACCGCCAACTCGCACGATCTGGCGATCGCCGAAAACCTCCACGCCAACGCGATGATGGACCCGAAAGCCTGGAAAAATACGGGCTTCATCGTCGAACTGAGACCGATCTTCGAACGCATCGCCCAGCACATGGGCTATGAACTGAAATCGTTGCTGGAAGGCAACGGCGAGACGGGCTTAGCCGGACATTCCTGGACAATCTACGCCGACCCCGGACAAGGCCCGATGCTGATTCGCTGGAACATTGAGGACGCACAAATGCTCCTAGCAATCGACTACGGCCCCCGGAGCCTTTGCCCTAACAGCGTCAACCTCTACCTGCTCGGAGACAAGAAAGCCCTCACGCACCTCCAAAGTATCGGCGCTCTCTTGCGGGAGATCGAAACTCCGCAAGATAAAGCGCCAACGATGGAACTGCCCGTAGGCAATACCGTCCAGAAAATCGAGTTGGCGGACGGTGGAACATTCTTTGACGTGTATTGCACCTTATACGTCGACGACGAGACCGGGGCTAATGAGCTCCGGGCGAAAGAATATGCCGAGCTGATGAATTCGGTGAATGTGATCGTCGACACCCCAGCAACAGGCGGCTTGGGCCGGGAGATGAAAATGGAACTGAACGAAATCAGGGTCGTCGGAATCTTTAAGTGCGGTCAGATCTTCCGCTACACCGAGCATAAGCCAATCTCCTGGGAAATCATCCAGCACATCCACGCGCGGAGCGTTCAACGGGTGCGCGAGCTGATGACGAAGATGTTGCAACGTCACCTGCGAGCCGAAGAAGACTCCGACCGGGCGGTCGAGATCAACGCCCAATCCGAAAAAGGCCCGGACGCCGCAAGTGCGGAGCGGATCCTGAAGCATGCCATGAATTGCCAAGCGATCCAGCAGCCTGAGGGCGTCGACGTGATGAGGTTAGGATTTAACCCGCAGACGTTCGAACAACTCCACGGCAAATTACCGACGCTGGGCGAAGCGTTCGTCTGGACGCCCTGGCACACACTGCTCGGCACGGAGGGCCAACTCGCCATGCGCGGCGGGGATGTCGCCCCTTCCGTCGACCTGCTAAGTTACCTGTTCCGCTGCTTCATCAGGGAGCTAAGCCGAGCCTATCCGACCGGCAGGGTATCCAAGGCCAAAATCAAACTCCAAGGACGCATGATGGGTAATGCCATCGCAGATAATTACCGGGACACGGCGGCGACTAACTTCCGCTTCCAAGATCTCGCCACCCCGTTCTATAGTGCGCATCGCGGCTTGCCGGTCCGGATCGACAAAAGTCTCGTTGTCTGGCGGGCGAATGACACCGAAGCCTTGGCGGCGGATTTCTTCTACGCGCCGGAGTCGCGGGATTTGCATGTCGCGAACCTGTATCGCGTCAAAGTGCCGCAAGGCTGACGCGATACAGATTCGCGAGGGGGAACGCGACGAAGTCGCGAGGGGGCAAGGTGACATGGGGGCATGGGGGCAAGGGGATGCACTAGAGGCTCGGAGGACCAGAGAGAGGCAGTGCAAAGGTGCAAATGCGGCGGAGCCGCGTGCAAAGGTGCAAAGGTGAGCGCGGCAGGGCCGCGTCTCACTCTGAGTCGCGTATGAGGGGTTCCCTGCGTTGCGAAGAGAAACAGTACGGGCGAAAAGAGGAGGATGGAATTGATGTATTTGGATGAAAGCGGGGATGATGGCCATGGGGATGGTGCCTCGCGGTTTTTCGTCCTCACATGCGTCCGCATCCAAGCTGAAAAATGGATGTATTGGGAGGAACGTATCGGAAGGTGTCGGGCGGAGCTGGAATTTGCCATTCACCTACCTGCCCGCCGAGAACTCCATACCCGCGCGATTCTCTTACGAAAAGGGCCCTTTGCTGAACTACGGCGAGACGGCCTGGCCATCACTCGGCTGACCCGCGCGATCGGCCAGCTTGCGGACGAGGGGCCGATGGAAATTCGGACGGTCGTCATCGATAAACAAGGGGAAGTCCATCCGTTGAGAGCCGCCTTGCTCGCCCAGATGAATCACCGACCGGGGATGCGCCTAGCCATCTCTGACCGAGGACGCGTCCCGCGCATGCGGCAACTTATACGTTTAGCCGAAGCCTGCGGCAAACTACCCAACCCACCCATTGAACGCCTACTTGAAATCGAATCCAAAGATAGTGCCCTCGTGCAAATCGCTGATTTCTTCGCAACCGCAGGTTACCTGCGTGCCTGCCAAGAAGAAGGATTTCCCGTACACGCTCGGATCGACCGTGATGAGGCGGCGATGATGATTAAAGCAACAGAAGGGGCGAACCGGACTTATTGTCTGATTCGCCCCGAAGGCACCGCCTGAGCCAACGAGTCTTGGGCAGGTAGTTCGTTAATGAATGTACGGTACCTGATTATCAGGGCAAGTCAAAGTTGAGTGAATGAAGGGAGGTGACGCTGGCTTTATAGAGGCTCGGTTGATCAGGGAGATGCAGCGTTGGTTGACCGGTTGATTGGTTAGTCAGTTGGCAAGGGATGCAGAGCAGAGGCGACCGAAGGTGCAAAGGTGAGCGCGGCAGGGCCGCGAGGGGGCAAGTTGACAAGGGGGCACGTGGGCATGGGGCGAGGCGGAGGTGGCCGAAGGTGCAACTGCGGCAGGGCCGCGTCTCACCCTGAGTCGCGTATGAGGGGTTCCCTGCGTTGCGAAATGTGCGGGTCTTGAGGAGAGAAGAGGAATGAGGAGAAATATGCGAACTGGGCGGGTCTTGACTTGGTTGCTTTTGTAGCGTTTAATAATCACACACCCACCGCCATGCATACGACTCACGCCCGCTTCGATCCGCAGACGCTTTCCAAAAAAGACCGCGCCGACCTACCCCGTCTAGTTGAATTCGCCGAAGCGCATCGTCGTCCTTGCCTGCGCTCCGCGGAAGGGACGGAAATCCGCCTGCCGCAAACTGTCTTCGACGTCCTCCTGCATGTCGTCCGCGAGATGGCCCAAGGCCGGGCCGTGGTGCTCATACCCGAAGACGAAGACTTTACCACCCAGGCGGCGGCCGACTACCTCGGCATGTCTCGGCAATACCTGGTGCGCCTGCTCGATGAAAAGAAACTACCCAGCCACAAAGTCGGGACCCATCGTCGCATCCGCTTCAAGGATCTCCGGGCTTATGCCGCCGTCCGCAATAAAGATCGCCGCGAAATCCTAGACAAACTTTTCGATTCAGCCAAGGAGGCGGGGCGCTACGATTGATGGGCGTCCATGTGGCCAAGCCGGTCGTACTGGACGCCTGCGTGCTTGTGCCGCAGAGCCTGTGCGACTTGTTGCTGAGATTGGCCGAAGAGCCACGGCTCTATCGGCCGGTCTGGACGGAGGAGATCATGGACGAAGCCCATCGCGCGTTGACGCAAAAACTACCTAAGAAGTGGCCGGTCGCCGCCGCCAATCGCTGGCGCGGAGCCATCAGCCAAGCGTTCCCTGAGGCGAGCGTAACAACTCCAGCGGCGCTGGTCGCGAGTGTCACCAATCATCCAGGCGATCGCCACGTCTTGGCAGCCGCAATCGAAGCAGAAGCCAAGGAGATTGTGACGTCGAACTTGCGGCACTTCCGGGCCGACGCCCTGAGCCCTTGGAAGATTAAGGCCCTGAGTCCGGACGAATTCCTCCTCGAACTTTATTCGCTCAATCCGGCCGCCGTCATGCATAAGGTCGACCTCATGGGGCGCAGAGATTCGGACGCCAAGACGCTCAAGCTACTCCGGAAGCATGTCCCGGGGTTCGTAGCACGCATCGAGCAGGATATGGATAGATGAGAGGATGGGCGCGGCGGAAGCGCCGCGAGGGGGAACGCGCGCTAGCGCGAGGGGGCAAGGTGACAAGGGGGCAAGGGGCAAAGACCGAGCTCAAAGGGGAACCGGAGACCGGGATGTTTGCTGCGGGCATTGGGTAGGGCGTGGCTCTCCGAGCCCGCCGTCGGGATGATCGTGATACGCGCGTCTGTCCGCGAACGGACGGCTCGGAGAGCCGTCCCTACCACGAGGCAGGCTCAGCATGAGGTCAGACACGTCATGCGACATGACGAAGTCAGACCCCATGCTGGGGGATTCCCGGGGTTGCGAAGGGCGAGGGGTGCGGGTGATAGGTGGGGGATGGAATTAGCTGGCGACGAAGACACGCTCCTCGTGTTCATGGATGAATGCGGTGACCACTCCGCCGGGAAAACCGACCCCGATTTTCCGCTCCTACTTTTGGCTTTTGTCCTCGTGGAGAGGAGGCGCTATGCGGCTGAGGTCATTCCAGCCGTCGGCCGCCTGAAACTGGATTTCTGGCCGCATGAAGGCGTAAATCTCCATAGCCGGGACATCCGCAAGCAGCTGGGCGACTTCAGCCAATTCCATCACGCCCCGGATCGGCTCCGGCTAATGCAGGCCATTACCGAGCTCATCCACATCGCACCCTTTGAGTTAGTTATATCATGTTTCCATAAAAACTCGGCTGAACCCGATTCAACTCACCTGCCTTATCATGAAGCGCTCCAGCACGGCCTACGCCTAATATCGAAGCGCGCCAAGCTACTGGACAAGATTTCGGTCACCCTCATCGCCGAGGCACGGGGCAAGCGGGAAGACAGAGAGCTAGTCGCTTGGCTCGCCGCCCATGAGTCCGCCGATAGCGATATTCCAATCCGCTGGGTGATACGCGCCAAGCGCGACAATGTCGCCGGATTACAGGTCGCCGATCTTTGCGCCTATCCGGCCGCCCGGCATATCATCAAGCCCTCGGCAGCCAATCCGGCTTTCGATGTCGTGCGCAAACATCTGGTGGGCTGGATTGAAAACAAAAAAGGCGGTGACGTCTAAACGTCGGCCGCCTTTCCGACCGAGAAATCCCAGTCCTCAAATACTTTGGTGAATCACCCGTGCTTAGCCAAGGCTTAAAAGGATAAGGGGGGCGCGGCGTAAGCGCCGCGAGGGGGCAAGTTGGCACGGGGGCATGTGGGCAAGGGGGATGCACTAGAGGCTCGGTTGATCAGAGAGAGGCAGTGCAAAGGTGCAAAGGTGAGCGCGGCAGGGCCGCGAGGGGGCACGGTGACCCGGGGGCAAGTGGGCAAGGGGCAAAGACCGAGCTCAAAGGGGAACCGGATACCGGGATGTTTGCTCCGGGC
>CAILOT010000078.1:0-7830 GCA_903835965.1 uncultured Opitutia bacterium | reverse complement strand
GCCTTATATGTTAGCCCGGAACTTAGCGGCCGAGGGGGTGGTGGTGATCGTCGATCGTGATCGAGTCGAGGGCGGACGCTTTGCCCTGAGGCAATTCGGGGTCGATACAATCCTCCTTGATGATGGCTTACAATACCTGCCCCTCCGTGGTCAGATCAATCTGCTCTTAGTGGATAGTCGCGATCCGTTCGGCAACGGCTCGCTGCTCCCTCGGGGCATCTTGCGGGAACCGATTTCGAATCTCAGCCGCGCCTCTTACGTTTTCCTGACCAAATCCTCTGGCCAACCCGACCCCCAATTAATCGCGTTAATCCGGAAACATAACCCCAAGGTGGAAATCATCGCCTGCGCCCATAGCCCGCAAGAACTGATTGCAGTCGACCATGCGACGAGTTCGCCTTTGGCCAATTTGGTAGGTCGGCGCGTGATGGCTTTCTCCGGTATCGCCACCCCCGAGCGCTTTGAAGAAACCTTGCTCGCTCAAGGAGCCGTCCTCGTCTCGAAACGACGCTTCTTAGACCACCACGATTTCAATGATGAGGATTTGGACGAAGTACTTGAACAGGCCTTACGTTACAAAGCAGAGATGATTGTCACCACCGAAAAGGATGCCGTGAGACTCCAAGGCCGTTTCAATCCGCCCATCCCGCTGATGTACGTCAGGCTGGAAGTTGAAATCTTAGGTGACCCCGAAGGCTTTAACGCCGCCGTGGAACGGATTTGCTTCGGTCCTTCTTCGGTGCGGTAACGACTTCGGCTTGGTGATTCCGAGCCAAACGAAGGAAGAAGTCCTGGGCGGTCGGAGCGAGTCGTCCTTCCGCAGCGCACGCGACATAACTACCATCGGATTGCAGGCTTTTCGCATCGCCAAGGTTGGTAGCGTAGGTCTGGATGATTTCCTGCTCTAAGCGACGTCGTAAGATTTTATTAGTAATCGGGAAGATACACTCGACGCGACGTTCAAAATTACGGGGCATCCAATCCGCACTGCCCATCAAGATAATGGGTTCGCCGCCCGCATTCTCATAACGAAACATTCGACTATGCTCGAGAAAACGCCCCAGGAAGCTGCGAACTCGGATGTTCTCACTTTTGCCCGGGAGCCCAGGGATCAAACAACAGATTCCGCGGACGATGATTTCCACCTTCACTCCCGCCTGAGACGCTCGGTAAAGCGCATTAATCACATCTGGGTCGACCAAACTATTCACCTTGGCGAAGATTGAAGCTTTCCGGCCAGCCTTGGCGGCCGCGGTTTCGGCATTGATCATCTCGACCGTACGGAGCGCGAGATTAAAGGGTGCGATGAGCAGGTGTTTGAAAACCGGACGACCCAGGTTACCCGTAAGCACATTAAATAATAGCCCGACTTCGGAGGTGATAGCCTCATCAGCCGTAAACAAAGAGAAGTCCGTATAAATCCGGGCCGTCTTGGGATTGTAGTTACCCGTCCCTAAGTGTGCATACCGGCGCAATCCGCCCTTTTCCTGCCGCACCACCAGGCACGCCTTACAATGCGTCTTAAGCCCAGCGAGTCCGTACACCACATGCGCACCGGCTTCCTCCAGCTGACGCGCCCACTCGATGTTATTCAATTCGTCGAAGCGTGCGCGCAATTCGACCAGAGCTGTCACTTGCTTTCCGTTGCGTGCCGCCTCCTTAAGCGCCTCGACGACCGGCGAATCGCCACTTGTCCGATAGAGGGTCAATTTGATGGCCACGACTGCTTCGTCGCGGGCGGCCTGGCGGATAAATTCCACGACAGGCATGAAGGATTCGTAAGGGTGATGCAGCAGATAATCCTGCTTAGCGATACGTTGGAAAAGCTTGGATGAATCGGCCAAATCCGGCTGGACCCCCGCTGCAAAATTAGGATAGAGCAGGTCGGGACGACCGATCAGATCAATCAGGCTGGCTAAGCGCAGCATGTTGACCGGGCCTGGAATCTTGAAAGCGTTGTCTGCGGACAGACCAATTGACTTGAGCAACCATGCCATTTCCTCATCGGGTGCGTCGCTCTCGATTTCCAACCTGACCGGGGCGCCCTTACGCAAGTTTCTGATCTCTTCCTCAATCGCTTCGAGGATATTTCCCGCCTCGTCTTCGTCCACGTAAAGATCGCTATTTCGCGTAATCCGGAAAGCCCAAGAGCCCTGGAGTTCCAAACCGGGAAATAGCCGGTCAATGAACGACTGGACCACATGGCTTAAGAGCGTGAAATGCTTTTTAGAGCGACCATTGATCGCGATGATCCGTGGTAATATCCGAGGGATAGGCACGACCGCCCGACGTAACTCGCTGTTCACCGGATCTTTGAGCAGCACTAGGAGGTAAAGCCCCTTGTTCGTCAAAACCGGGAAAGGGTGAGACGGATCGATCGCTAACGGCGTCAGCCCCGGAAAAATCTCCCGGTCGAATAAGGCGGAAAGCTCCTGGCGATCCTGCGCATCGAGTTCAGCACGCGATTTAATCAAAATACCTTGCTGCACCAGCGCCGGTAATAATTGCTCCTTCCAGCAATCCTGCTGGGCGTCGACGAGCTCGCGGGTCTTTTGCAACACCTCCAAAAGAAAATCACGCGTAGCCGGATGACTCGCCGACTCTTCCTGCTGCATGATACCAGCGATTCGAATCTCAAAAAACTCGTCGAGATTCGAACTGACGATTGAAAGAAAGCGGACCCTTTCGAGCAAGGGGACGGACACGTCTTCGGCTAATTCGAGTACGCGCCGATCAAAGCTGAGCCAACTAAGTTCGCGATTAAACATGTCTATGACGGCTGAGGATGAAGTTGCCAAACAATGACTTAGAACGATAATCTCTTAATAATCCATATTTTATCGTTAATTCTATCCTGAATAACGGTTAATTATGGGCTTCCGGCATGTTACTTTTCGGTAAATTTAACGCGGGGACCAAAAAACCTCAAAATCATCGAATTTGGCCAGACGGATCTTGGCGGCAGGTGAATGACCGTGACGGACGACATCCCCCCGCCCGAACAGGGCTGCCAACTTCTTGACTTCATGCTTCGAGAGGCCGCGGGTCGGCACTTCCACGGCTTCAATCAGGCCCTGACGGACCGTGATGAAGCGAAGCAGGCCTTTGATGATCTGCACATCCGAGACCAATCGCGCGCATTGTGCGGGCAGGGGAGCGATGGCGGCAGAGGTGAAAGCCGCAAAGGCATATTTGATTTCGCGCAGATCGCGATGCAGCCGGCGATTGACGAAATCCGTCGAATCCGGCGTCTTCCAGGCGCGGGCTTCGTGATTCCAATGTTCCATCCCAAGCAACTGAGGGCAAACAGCGTCGTCGAGATCGGACCCTATCCGCGACAGAACTCCTTGGGCGCTGACCTCATCGCTTAAGCGTTGCAGGCGTTGAGCGGTGACACGCAGAGCCGGCTCAAGAATTAGGATTAAGCCACCAGGATTAAGGTGAGCCTTCAATTCATCGATCCATGCCAGCAGATGCGTCGGATCAAGCTGCGTCATCTCATTCATGACAAAACCTGCCACGATGACATCATAGGAACCTTGTGGCCAAGTTTCAGATCGAGCGGCATCCCCCACGCGGGAGCATACAGGCACCGCGGCACCCAAAGTAGCTTGCGCAAAGCCCTCTAACGCGACCAAGGCCATCGGCGACCTATCCACGGCTGTCAGTTTGATCTTCGCATCCGTCAATTGCGCGAGGCAATGCGCAGCGGCGACACCGCAAGAACCTGGACCCGATCCAAGATCGAGAATGGAAATTTCGCCCGAAGCGGGACGCCAATTTCGGAGCTCATAGGCATGAGCCAATGCAAATGAGGTACGGACGAAGCTCTGGGGCAGAAAAAATATCCCATAACCAGCCAACAATTCGGGATCGGCGAAATATTCAGGAAATCTGTGCTTCGGACGCTCGGTGGTAAACAGATCCGAAAGACGACCGACCGCGGGGGTGATCTTTTCCAACGCTTCATCTCCGATCCGACCGGTAGCCTGTTCGACCTGGGCCAGCCAGAATGCTTCAGCAGCGGAAGGGTAAGCACCCCAGGCTTTAAATTCCGACATCTCTTCGACCCTCAAGGGCGCTCCTCAAGGTCGCGGGGTCGGCGAAAGTCAGACCGCTACCACTTGGCAAACCGAAGCCGATGCGTGAAACCTTAACATCAGGCTTTATGGCGGTGATACTTTCACGGATGAAATGACAGGTCGCCTCGCCCTCGATGTCATTACCTAGCGCAAGGACGACTTCGGTGATGGGCTCATCTTTAAGCCGACGCTCGAAGGTCGCCAAATTAAGCTCTTCGGGTCCGATGCCATTGATGGGTGAAAGCCGGCCGTGTAAAACATGGTAGGTACCGCGGTAGGCGGAAGAGCGCTCGATCGACATCACATCTGGGACTTGTTCGACGACGCAGATCGATCCGGCATCGCGCTTAGGATCGAGACAGACCTCGCAGCAATCAGACTCGGCCAAGCTTCCACAACGCGAACATCGGCGGACGGAGAGGGCGGCAGCCTGAAGCGAGGCAAGCAACGGCTCCAATTTGGCCGGGCGTTCAACGAGTAGGTGCAAAGCAATTCTTTCCGCCGAACGATGACCCAAACCAGGCAAAAGTTTCAGCAACTGGCGGACTTTATCAAAAGATGGCGTCACGAATGGTACCTGAGTTGAGTTTGTTGAAGAAAAATCACCATCTTATGAAGTCGTTTTATTAAGAGTTAGGAACAGGGCGAGGGAGTCAAGGGCGAGTCTAAGCTTGCTCACGGCTTGCACCCGACGGAGGGGTGCGTAAATTAGGCCCATGCGCCCTCCGTTGGATCTGCAAATCATTGGAGACTTCGTGGCCATCTCCTGGGACGATGGCGCCCAAGACATCATCTCCGGCGAAAAACTACGCGAACGTTCTCCCAGCGCTGAAAACATGGGTGAAGTCGATATCCTCGGCCAACGTTGGGGCGGGGATGGACCTCGCCAGTTTCCCGGCGTATCGGTACAAAGCCTAACGCGAATAGGCAACTATGCGGTGACTTTTGTGTTCAGCGACGGTCACCGAACGGGAATCTATAGTTGGGACTACCTGCACAACCTCGCTCGCGAAGCAGAATAACTTTACAGGTTGCTCCGCCTGAAATTGAGGTCATTCTCAGAGTCGTGAAAAAGACTTACGTTCTGGATACCAACGTTCTCATTCATGACCCCGAATCTCTTTTTAAGTTTGATGAGCATATCGTGGCGGTGCCGGTGGAAGTCTTATCTGAGCTAGATCGTCTCAAGACCCAACCCGGACAACTCGGCGCCAGCGCCCGACGCGTTAATCGCTCAATCCGCAGTCTCTTTGAAAATCGCCCCCTAAAGGATATCGCGGAAGGAGACCCGACCAAACCCGGAGCCCTCCATGCCGCCCTGCGCGACGGCGGTGAACTCAGGGTCGTCGTCAATGAATCCCTGATTCGCGACCATTTTAACGGGAGCCGGTCCGATCGACTGCGTGCCGTCTTCATGCAGGTCGATGCGCCTGACCATCGGATCATCGCTTCGGCTCTCTACTTGCGCGACACGGCTGACGGACCGGTCGTCCTCGTCACCAAGGACGCCTGCATGGCCCTCAAGGCCCAAGCGCTCGGCCTGGAAGTACAAGACTATCGGAACGATCGGGTCGAAACCAGCGATGTCGGCGATTATAAGACCCTGACGATTTCCGCGGCATCGATGCATGATTTCCGCGACCTGGCCCAAGTGGAGATCAAGTTGAAGGATGAAGAATTACCGGTGATCAACGAGTATGTCATGCTCGCTTCTGACTCGTGGAGTGAACCGGCCCGACATGTCGGCGAGGGCGCCTTCGTCCCGCTGGGACTTTATCGCGAGTTTCTTTCGACGGATAGCGGCGCACGCAAAGGGCTGCAGATGCCCCGCGGCATGCGAGTCATTCCCAAGAACTTCGAACAGTGGATCTTCCTGGATGCACTCCTTAACCCCGATATCAAATTAGTGACCTGTTTCGGTCGTGCGGGAACCGGCAAGACCTTCCTCTCCATCGCCGCCGCTCTTTCCCAAGTCCTAAGCGACTTCTCCCCCGATAAGAAGCTCTACGTCTCCCGTCCTGTGGTGCAGATCGGCAAAGACATCGGGGCCTTACCTGGTACCAAGGAAGAAAAGCTCTCCCCTTATATCCAACCTTACTTCGACAATCTTGAAGTATTGTTTTCTAAGAACGGCGCTCCGCCGGCTCCGATGGTAGCCAAAGACACCGTGGCGACCGACTCGCAGCGGAAGCAAAAAAAGGCTCAAGCGCTCAAAGCCGCTCCGCCGATTTTCGGTTCACAATTCCAACAGGTCAATCAGCCGCGTAAACCCTACCAATGGCTGATCGACTCAGGCTTAATCGAAATTGAAGCGATGACTTTCATCCGCGGGCGATCCATCGGGCACGCCTTCATGATCGTCGACGAAGCACAGAACATGACTCCGCATGAGGCGAAGACCGTCATTACCCGTATCGGCGAAGGCTCCAAAGTGGTGCTCATCGGCGACCTCGATCAAGTCGACACCCCCTATCTGGACGGCAAGTCCAACGGATTGATTCATACGCATGAACGGATGAAAGGGTATGCGATTACGGCCAATGTCCGCCTTTTACATGGCGTACGGAGTGCGCTTTCGGAACTGGCGGCCAAGGCAATGTGAGCAACTTCCACGCTCTTTCACCAATAGGAGCTCACTCCGTCCTTGCCGATGGATGTTGGGCAAGTTTCCCTCACTCACGTGGAGAAAGAAACGCCCATGCAGAAGCAGTACCGCGAGATTCGAGAGAAACTCGCACCGGGTACGCTTCTGCTTTTTAGGCTAGGTGATTTTTATGAAGTGTTCGGCGAAGATGCCGAAATCGCTTCCAAAGTCTTGGGCCTGACCCTTACGAAAAGGCACGAGACTCCGATGGCAGGGTTACCTCACCATGCGGCGACAGCTTACGTGAATCGTCTGCTCGCCGCCGGCTGGAAGGTCGCAATTTGCGACCAGATGGAAGCCCCGGTGGCCGGCAAATTAGTCCGTCGGGGACTTTCCCGCATCCTCACACCTGGCACAGCCCTAGAGGATGCCCAATTAGATTCTCGCAAGGGTAACTATCTTGCCGCCATTCACTGGGATAAACAGGGTTGGCACGCCGCATGGCTGGACGTTTCTACCGCCGACTTCAGGCTGGCGACCGATGCGTCGCCGCACCGCCTTCTACCGCTGCTTCATTCCGTTTCTCCTCGTGAAATCATCCTGCCGGAAGGACTTGAAGCTTCTCCGGAACACCGCGAAGCCTTGGAAGTATTCCTGCAAGGCCGAGCCACCTCACGCCTCCCGGGGTGGAATTTCGACATCGAAGCAGGTGCCCGACTTGTTTCGCAGACTTTATCCGTGCATGGTTTGGCCGGTTTTGGCCTCACAGGTCAGCACGCTGCGCTCGGTGCTGCGGGCGCGGTCTTAGGCTATGTCACGGATTCACTATGCGATCGTCCGAAGAACCTTTTCCGGATAATCGAAACCAAATTAGGATCTTCGGTCCTGCTGGATGCCGCTTCTTCTCGTAACCTTGAATTATTCGCCACCTCGAATGGCGGAAGGGAAGGTTCACTGCTCGCAGCCATCGATCGGTCGGAAACTCCCGCGGGAGCCCGCCAGTTAGCCCTCTGGCTCGCCGAACCCTCGACCGATCTATCCATCATTCATGCCCGGCAAGCGGTCATCGGAGAGTTGGTGAAACATCCTGGGGCCTCTGCCCGAATCGGCGAATCCTTGCGGGGTATCCGTGACATCCCGCGCATTCTTGCCCGCCTCCAAAAT
>CAILOT010000077.1:0-14297 GCA_903835965.1 uncultured Opitutia bacterium | reverse complement strand
TATTCGGCAGCGAAGGCCGTTTCCGCGAATGGCGCGGGCGTCGGAGGATGTGCCAAAAACGCCTCCGACCAAGACCGCGCGTTCCGCTGGGCCAGCGGAGTCATGACCGATCTCGGCACCTTCGGCGGGAATGAATCCTCCGCCCTGGCTGTTTCCGCGGATGGCGCGGTCGTCGTAGGATTTGCCAAAAACGCCTCCAACGAAGTCCGAGCCTTCCGGTGGACCGGAGGAGTCATGACCGACCTTGGCACCTTCGGCGGCGATCAATCTGCCGCCTTCGCTGTTTCCGCGGATGGCGCGGTCGTCGTAGGGGAGGCCAGCAATGCCTCCAACGCTATCCGCGCGTTTATCTATACCAACCGCGGGATGCTCGACGTCCAGGACTGGCTGAGCTCCGTCGGCGGCGTGCATTCCACCCTTTCGACCGGACTCGAACTGTCCCGTACCTTCATGGAAGGCGCCCACCACCGCCCGCTGGCCGAACTCGGCCGCGGCCGCTCGTATTGGGCGACCGGCGACATCGCCGGAAGCTCGCGCTCCCGCGACCTGATCACGCGCTCCGGCGAAGCCGGCGTGACCTTCGAAGCGGCGCCGGACGTCCTCATCGGCGTGGGCGGCGGCTACGGCCGCCAGGACCAGCAGCTCGGCAACGGCGGCTCGGCCAGCACCTACGGCCAGTATCTCGTCGGCGAAGTCGACTTCATTCGCCCCAACGGCGGCATCTTCTCGGTGCTGGTGTCCGCCGGCGACTGGCGCGCCAATATGGACCGCGGCTACGTGACCGGCGGCGGCGTCGATTACTCGCACGGTGAGACCGACCTCCAGAGCACGAGCGTGCGTCTGCGCTACGACACCCCGGTCCTGACCAAGGCGTTGGGCGCCGAGTTCAAGGCCTATCTCTCCGGCTCCTTGAGCAAGGCGCAGTCCGACGCTTACTCCGAGACCGGTGGCTCCTACGCCGGCAGCTTTGGCGAACTGGAACAGACCGCCAAGGAAGGCCGCCTCGGCGTCGCCGCCACGCGCAGCTTCACGGAAAAACTCCGCGGCCGACTCTCGGTCGAGTGGATCCGTCGCTTCGACTCGGACCAAGCCGTCCTGACCGCCACCGACATCACCAGCACGCTCGACCTCTCGCCCCACGGCGCTCCCGTCGTGCGCGACCAAGCCCGCTTCGGCTTCGATCTCGACTACCTCATGGACGCCAAGACCACGGCCTCCTTCACGATCCATGCCTCCGGTGTCGGCGAGTCGCCGGACGTCTCCGGCGCGATCAGCCTCCGTCGGGCGTTTTAAGCGGCGCAATCGCGCCGCGGGGATCTGCTGGCATGGTGAACGGCTGCGAAGCAGACGCGGTGGCACCGCGTGGGGGACCTGCTGGCACGCTGGCAGGCTGCGAAGCATAAGGTAGGGCCGAGCATCCCTGCTCGGCCGCGACCGGCCAAGGATGGCCAGCCCTACCCGATGCATCCTAAGGTAGGGGCGCGACTGCGTCGCGTCCGTTCGCAACGAGACCATGAAAGAGCCGGGCAAGTCATCCGAGCTTACAACATCCGTCCGCCCACGGACGCCACGCAGTGGCGCCCCTACCAGAGGCAAACGGCGGTGATGGTAATCACCGCCCTACCTCAAGGCAGGCGGATGCGATGTCATCGCGTCCCTACCTGTTATTTTCCGGAGACTTCCGCGCGAGCTTTGGCGAGGACGTCGGCGAGTTTCACTTCGGCGCCGCCTTGGCGTTTACTTTCGTCGGCAGCTTCCATGAAGGTATAAAGTTCGAGGGTCTCCTCGGCAGAAACTTGGGCTTGGCCCGTGCGGAACATCTGCAAGACCGCGGCGAGCAAGACCTCATAACCATCAAAGGCGCCGACCGCGGCTTCACCTTTTTCGCCGATGGCCTTGCCGCCGTAAGGACCGCCCTTGGCTTTGCGATCGGCTTCGCGATAGATGCCGACGCGGCCGTCGCCCCAGTTACCCGTGACTTGAATCAGACCCGCGGAGGACTTGTCGCGCTTCAAGGAAATACAACCCGTGCCCATGACGGCGTAGAGACTTTCGCAACCGTGCACACCGTACCAATAAAGGTCGGGGTGCTGCGGATTAAGACTGGCCGGGCTGGTCGTGTATGCCGTCTTCACCTTGCCCACGGAACCGTTATGCACGGCCTGCGTGCTGGCGGAAAAACGCAGCGAGGAGGAACAGAAATAAGTCGCGCCGGCTTTCTTCGCGGCTTCCTGAATGCGAATGACATCGGCCAGCGAGCCGCCGATGGGCTTATCGATGAACACCGTCTTGCCGGCTTTGAAAACCGGCAGGATCTGTTCCAGGTGCACGCGGCCGTCATTGGACTCGAGCATCACGAAGTCGACCTGAGCGCAAAGCTTCTCGATGGAGTCGACAATCTCGACGCCCATGCCCTTGAGTTTTTCGGTATATTCCGGCACGCGCATCGTGCTCTCCGGGATGTCCTTGCTGCCTTGAGCGAAGGCGGCGGTCACACGAAAGCCGGAAAATTTGGCGGCATCGGCGGCGTTCTTCGGGCCCATGTTCAACACCGTCGTGAAGGCCACGACGTGGGACGTGTCGAGACCGATGATCCCGACCCGCTTCGGCGCTTCCTCGGCGGACAAGGCGGAAACGAAGATGGACGCCAGAGCGACCAAACGGGTGAGATTGGTAAGGGGCATGACTTAGCCCTACGCCCGCATCACCAAAGTGACAAGCGAAGGTTAGCCCTGACTTTTAATAGCGCCCGTTAATGAACGGTGTCGGGCGTTTGCTCCGCCGCCGGGCGCTTAGCGCAGAGACTTCTGCCACCGGGCGATTTCACGTGCGACCGATTTCGGACCGGGCATACCATCGTTTTCCCGGGCGGCGAAAGCGCGCTGCAAATTGAAGACGCCCTGCCAGCCTTTGGTAAAAGCGGCATCGGCGGATTGAGCTTCGGCATCCGAAAGCTTATCGAGCGGCTTATTTAATTTTTCCGCGACGGCGACCAAACGGCCGACCGCATGGTGGGCTTGCCGGAAAGGCATACCCTTAACGACCAACCAATCCGCGAGATCGGTGGCGAGCAAGGCGGGGTCGGAGGCCGCGGCGAGGCAGCGAGCCTTGTTGAACGTGACTCCCGACATCGTGGCCGTCGTGACGGCGAGCGCCAACTGCCACTGATCTGCGGCGTCGAAAAGCGGTGGCTTATCATCCTGCAGATCGCGATTATAAGTCAGCGGCAGCCCTTTCGTGAGCGTGAGCAGATGCGTCAGTGAAGCTTGGAAACGGGCGGACTTGCCCCGGAGGAGCTCCATCGAATCGGGATTCCGTTTCTGCGGCATCAACGAGGAGCCCGTGGAAAATTCATCGGGCATCCGGGCGAAGCCGAATTCGGCGGAAGACCAGAGAATCATATCCTCGGCGAGACGCGAGAGGTGGACGCCGCAGAGCGCGGCGGCGAAACAGAACTCCGTGGCCGGATCGCGGTCGGCGACGGCGTCCATCGAATTGGTGGTCACCCGCGGCTTACCCTTCGCGTCGACGAAACCGAGCAGCTTGGCGGTCGTCGCCCGATGGATCGGGAGCGTCGTGCCGGCGATGGCGCCGGAGCCCAGCGGGCACCAGTTGGCCGAATCTGCGGCCGCGGCGACCCGCTTCCGATCCCGGCTGAACATTTCGACATAAGCCAGGAGATGATGCGCGACCGAAACCGGTTGGGCGCGTTGCAAATGCGTGTAGCCAGGGACAAGCACGTCCTGGTTGGCGGCGGCTAATTTCACGAGAGCCTGCAACAGGGCGACCAGACCGGCGTCGACGACGGCGCATTGGTCTTTGATCCAAAGCCGGACGTCGGTCGCGACTTGGTCGTTCCGGGACCGAGCCGTATGCAATTTGGCGGCGGCGGGCACGCGGGCGGTGAGGGCGCTTTCGATGTTCATGTGGACATCTTCCAATTCTCGACTCCACTTGAATTTACCGGCGGCGATTTCTTGGGCGATCGCCGTAAGGCCGCGGAGGATCGCATCCCGCTCCTTGGCGGTGAGGATGCCGACCTTGGCCAACATCGTCGCGTGTGCTTGGGAGCCGCGAATATCTTGGGCCCAAAGCCGATGATCAAACGAGACCGACTCGCCGAACTGCAGCATCAATTCGGCGGGACCGGCGTTGAACCGGCCGCCCCAAGTGACTTGTGCCTTCTTCCGTGCGGACATGACCTAGGAATGTCGCGGCTTAGCCCGACAGGCAAGCAAGGACGCTTAGCGGGCGGGAGCGGCGGCCGGACGGGCCGGAGCACGCTGGACCGTCGTGGCCGCGGAACCATCCAGACGGATGACGATCTCACCTGGCTCGGCCACGCCCATGCGTTCGCGGGCTTGGTCGCGGACGAATTCCTGATCGGAGCCGAAGCGATTGATATAACGATCCGTCTGCTCGCGCGTACGTTCAAGGACCGTGTAAGCTTGTTCCTTCTGGCGCTCCGTCGCGCGGATGGCTTCGAGGCGCGCGGTGTCTTCGCCGTAAGTCGAAACCGTCAAGGCGACCACCGTGCCAAAGAGGATGAACGAGGCCCAGAGAAAAAGTTTTTCCGTTTGCGGACTACGGCTGGGAGACTCGCTTTCCATGTTCAGTGGACGCAGTGAAAGAAGAAAACCCCGACGGGGCGAGGGGAAAATGGCCGAGGGCGCCCAAGCTCACTTCACCGTCAGAAGCGCGGCGGCGGCGAGCGAGCCGCTGAACTCCATGAAGGCCCAGACGAGGACGCCGGTGACCGAGACATAAAGCCAGACCGGGAAGACCCAACGCGTCAGCCGCTTGTGTTCCTCGAAACGTTGTTGGCGGGCGAGCACCACGGCCCGGATGACGAAAGGCGTCACCGCGATGGCCAGCAGCACGTGCGGAATAAGAATGATATAATAGAGGAGCTTATCCCAGGTCAGGCCGACGTCGGCCCGGTAGATGATATTCGTCCGGTGCAAGGCCAGCCAGAGGTGGACCTTGGAGGCCAGGTAAAGGGCCAGGAACAGGACGGAGGTCACGAAGGCCAGCCCCATGGCTTTGCCGTGCCCGGCCCGATCCCCCGCCTTGATGCGGAAGTAGCCGACCAAGAGAAAAATACCGGCAAGGGCATTCATACCGGCGACACTGCGGGAAAGAATTTCGGTGGTGGAAGCCATGGGGCCAGAGAGAAAACATTTTTGGGCAAAAAGCCAACCCTTGCCTGCCCTTAACCTGCACTTAAGGGTATTATTGTTATCATTCATCCCCTACCCCTATGAACCTGATACTGCTCACCCTCCTGACCGCTGGCACCCTGCTGGCGGCAGACACGTCCAAAGGCCCGCCCCTCAAAGAAGCCGATGCCAAGCCGCCCGGCCAGAACAAGGTCACCATCACCGTGAAGGGAGACAAGCGGGTCATCGAGTCGAACGGTATCCCGGACCACAAGGTCGCGACCTTCCCGAACCGCGGCAACCCCAACGCTATCTCCGAACAGAAGTATCACCTCGAAGTGCCAGCCAACCCCAAGCCACTCGAAGGGGGCGCGACCGGCCGGATGATGTCCGCTTGGGGCGTCGCCCTGAACGGCATCGTCTTCGACCCAGGCACGGCTGAAGTCTATAACGACGGCGATCGCAGCAACCCTTGGCACTACGAGGCTCTGATGAGCAATACCGAGATGGGCACCACGCCGAAGATCAAGGTCGGCCTCGGCCTCGACCAGAACCACGGCCACGTTCAACCCAACGGCGCCTACCACTATCACGGACTCCCCACCCTGCTGATTGAGCGCCTCTCGAGCGGCGAAAAAAAGATGACCCACGTCGGATGGGCGGCGGACGGCTTCCCGGTCTATGCGATCTACGCGTACGCGAAGTCGGAAGACCCCAAAAGCGAACTGAAGAAGATGAAGAGCAGCTACCGCCTCAAGACCGCCGATCGCGGCGGAGATGGCAAGGAAACCCCCACGGGTAAGCCCGACGGCTCGTTCGGCCTCGACTTCGAATACGTCGCCGGCTCCGGCGACCTCGACGCATTCGGCGGGCGCAGCGGCGTCACGCCGGAATTCCCGAAGGGCACCTACTATTACGTGATGACCGAGGAATATCCGTTCATCCCGCGCAAATTCAAGGGCACGCCTGATCCCTCGTTCAGCAAGCAGGCCATGGATCCGCACTCCAACCTCGGGGGCCAGGGCGGCCCGGGCGCGAAGGGCGGTAAGAATGGCAAGAAGGGGCCACCTCCCGAAGGCGCGCCGAAATAATCCGCCGGACAAGAAGAAGGCCTCCCACCCGGGAGGCCTTCGTTGCATAACCTACCCTAAACCTAACACTAAATTTAAGCGCCCTCCTTGGGGTTGAGTTTTTTCTTCGGTTTCACCGGGGCGGCATCTTCGGCGGCGGGGGGTGAAGATAAGCCCGGGACCGAAAAAGTACCGTCGACGAGTTTGAGACGGCGACGCGCCTCTTCGGGCATCGCCGCCCGCTGGGCTTCGGTCGTCACCTCGCCGTCAAAAACAACCTGCCCGTTCGCGTCCTTGATGAGGGCGTGTTTCTTGCCGTCTTTTTCTTCCAAAGAAACGGAGCCTTGGGCATCCGTCGCGATGGAACTGGAAGAGGAAGTCACCCCGGAGCCGAAGTTGAACGAAAAAGATTTCGCCATCGAACGTTGGGCACCAGTAGAGGCCGGCGGGGCGATTTCATCGGCGTCGACCGAGGAAGGATTAGTTGCGAAAGGGTTACCCGGGAGCATCAGACCGCGGGAGCGCATCTCTTCGAGGCGCTTCAAAACCTCGGGCGGCAGGCCGTGGTTCGGGCCGATGATCACCACGCTGCCGGGCCCGATTTCGGTCACCGTGCCGTTGGGCTCGACCAACTCGGAGCCTTGATCGTTCAGCTTGGCGCGGCTGCGAGCCGTACCGGCGCGGAGAGAAGGTTCGGTCGATTTCAGCACCTGGCGCTCGCCGAGCTTCAAGGAGACCACTTTCATTTCTTCGCCGCGGACGACCGTGAGCTTTACGACATCGCCGGGTTTGCGCATCTGGATTAAAGTGCGGAACTGTTCGTTGTTCACCAAGACTTGATCGTTAAGCCGCGTGAGCACATCGCCTTCCTCGATCTGATTGACGGCCGGGCCGGCTGGATCAACAAAACCGACAAGGATGCCCAAGCCGGCGGGCACCGCGGGCGATAAACCGGCGCGGGCCTGAGCGGAAAGCGCGCCGACATTGAGGCCGGCGTAGGCGACACCGGAGGAGCTGGTATCGACGGCCGCCGGAGCGGATTTATCGGACTTCTTTGCTTGCGCCGCCAGCGGCGCGACCAAGCCGGCGAGGAAGAGCATGTGGAGAGGAATTTGGCGCAGGGAGTTCATGGCTAAAATTTCAGCGGTGGAGGTGGGTACAACAGAAGAGCGTCGGACGACGGGGGATTTGTTTATGATTAATAAGTTTCCAAGGGCAGTAGCGCGAAGTGCTCATTGGGGCGATAGTTGATCAGCCGGGCATGCGTGCGCGGATCTTCCCAGCGCGTGGTATTTTCCCAATGGACGCGTACCGGGCGGGCGTAGGAGCCGTCTTGCAATTGCACCGGCGACAGGAGCTGCATGGCCGCGGGCGATTGCTCGGCGCGAACGAGTTCGTAAGACGGGCCTTGGGGCGAACGTGCCGAGGCTAACATAAGGAAGACCGCAGCGCCGGCGGCGGCCAAGGCGGAGAGCCCTGACGTCCAGGCGATGATGACGCCACGGCGGGAGGACGGCGCGTCGAGCTCGCGGGCGATGCCTTGCACCAAGGCGGGACCAGGCGGGCGTGGGCGCAGACTGGCCAAGGCGTTTTCTAGTTCGGAATCGGATTCATTCATAAGTTCGGGCGGTGATGAGCTTGCGCAAGGCGTCCATGGCGTAGCGCCAGCGCGAGGCGGCGGTGTTGGGGGAGATTTCCAGTTGTTCGCCGATCTGATCAAAAGTCAGGTCGCCCCAGATTTTTAAGACGACCACCTCGCGTTGTTCGGCGGACAGGGACGGCAAGGAATTCGCGAGTGCCTGCAAACGCGGGTCGGCTTCGGGCTCGAACCACTCGGCGACATCGGCGTCGGCGGCGACGGCGCGTTCGCGGACCGTCCGCCGGTCAGAACGCCGGAGAAGGTCGAGAGCGGCGCGGCGGATGGAAGTGATCACCAGCGCGTTTGGATTGCCGGGTAAGTGACGTTGATGTTTCCAAAAACGCACAAATGCCTCCTGAACGACATCATCGGCATCGGCCTCGCAACGGGTCCACTGCCGCGCGACGAGTCGGAGCCGGGCGCCGTGTTCGGCAAACCAGGCCCGCCAATCTTGCTCGGAGTGGGCATCGGACATCAGGATAATAAGAGAGCGTCGAGGGTCGGAGCGTTTGTCTACCCTTCTGCCAGCATTTTAAGACCAAAGACAAAAGCGTCAAAGCAGTTGCGAACGTAAAAAGTGCCCTCTAACTGCCCAATCTATGCCCGCAACCCCGACCCATCAGCCCCAGGGCGGCTTCTTTCGCTCCCTGATCCGCTGGTTCGATTCCGATTATATCCCGGAAGGCGCCGACAAACTTCGGGAAAGCCCAAAGGAAGTGGATTGGCCGCGTTGCATCCCATTCGTCATCTTGCACCTCGCTTGCTTCGGCGTCATCTGGGTCGGCGCGAGCTCCATCGCGGTATGGACCGCTGTCGGCCTTTATTTTTTCCGGATGTTTTCCATCACCGGTTTCCTGCACCGCTATTTTTCGCATAAGACCTACTCCACCTCGCGGGCGTTCCAATTCATCATGGCGCTTTGGACGGCCATGGCAGTCCAACGGGGGGCGCTCTGGTGGGCCTACACCCATCGCCATCACCATCAGCATTCCGACGAAGAAGAAGACAAGCATTCGCCCGTCGTGGACGGCTTCTGGTGGTCGCACATCGGCTGGATCACGAGCAAGAAGAACTTCCCAACGGATTATTCCAAGATCGCTGATCTCGCGAAGTATCCGGAACTCGTCTTCCTGAACCGTTACGACACCCTGATTCCGATTCTTTCTGGATTAAGCCTATATGGCATCGGCGCTTTGCTGGCGGCCCAAGGTTATGCCACCTCCGGGGCGCAGATGCTCATCTGGGGCATCATCTCCACCGTCGTGCTTTTCCATGGCACGGGTTGCATCAATTCGCTGGCGCACGTTTTTGGGTCTAAGCGCTTCAAGGATACCGAAGACGAGTCACGGAACTCACTGATCCTGACGCTCATCACGCTCGGTGAAGGATGGCACAACAATCACCACCATTATCAGGCCACCGTTCGCCAGGGATTCTACTGGTGGGAATTTGATCCGACTTATTATTTGCTGAAAATCATGTCGTGGACCGGCTTGATCTGGGGACTCAAACCCGTGCCCGCTTGGGTTTACGAACAAGCGGAGCGGACGAAGTCGGAAGCAGCCGGACGTGCGTGAACGCATCGCCATCATCGGCTCCGGGATCAGCGGCCTAGGTTGCGTCCGCTTCCTGTCGCGGCACCACGACGTCACCCTCTTCGACGAAGATCGGCGGCCCGGGGGTCATGCCCATACCATCGACGTCAGCGAGCCCGGCACGGGGCGGCCGCTGCCGATGGACACCGGGTTCATGGTCTTCAACGAAGTCACCTACCCTCACCTTTGCCGCCTTTTCAAGGAGCTCGGCGTCCGGATAAAACCCACCACCATGTCGTTTGCGGTGCGCCACGACCCCAGCGGACTCGAGTGGTGCGGATCTTCGTTCAATCACCTCTTCGCGCAACGGAAGAACCTTTTCAGCCTGCGCTTCTGGAAGCTCCTGCTGCAGATCAATAAGTTTAATACCTTGGCGAAGACCGAATGGCAGACCCCGGCCGCCGAGACGACTTCGTTGCGCGACTGGTGTGCGCAGAAAAATCTCGGGGAAGATTTTTTAAACCTCTACCTCATCCCTATGTCGGCGGCCGTTTGGTCAACGCCCGCGGAGAAGATGCTCGGTTTCCCCGCCGCCGCGTTGATGCGTTTCTTCCACAACCACGGCTTCCTCGGGCTGGATACCCAGCATCAGTGGCTGACACTTGAGGGCGGCTCACGGACTTACGTCGCAGCCTTGCTGCAAAAATACCCGGGTGATTTCCGTTTCGGCCATGGCGTCACCGCCGTACGTCGTGACGGCGAAAAAGTCATGGTCGCCACCGCTGCCGGCGAAGAGCGCTTTGACCGCGTCATCTTGGCCACGCATGCGAACCTCACCTTGGGCTTATTGCCGGACGCCGACGCCGAAGAGCGCCGACTGCTGGGAGCCTTTTCCTATAACCAGAACGTGGCCGTCGTGCACACCGACATGAGTCCCTTGCCCAAGACCGTGAATGCCCGTTCGTCGTGGAACTATCGGACCTGGGCCAAGGATGGCGACCTGGCGACCTCGACGCACTACTGGATGAACTCCTTACAGGGCCTGACGGACAAGGGGGATTTCGTGGTGACGATTAATCACCCCGAGCAAGTCGACCCCGCCAAAATCATCCGTAGCATCCCCGTCGAGCACCCGCTCTTCTCGCTCGAAGCCGTCGCGGCTCAGGCGGAGATCGCAAAGCTCAACGAAAGAGCCGGCTCCCGCGTACATTTCACCGGCGCTTGGCAGCGCTACGGCTTCCACGAGGATGGCATCTGGTCGGCGCATCGCCTCTGCTCGCAGCTGCTCGGTCGCGACGCTTGGGCGGCCTGATCAGAACTTCAAGGCTGGGACTACGCGCTCGAAGCCCTCGGCGCGGAACAGTTCGGCGGGCTGCATCTCCACGATACCGGCCACATACCGATCCGGAATACGCTGCAGCCGCGTGTTATAAAACGTCACGCAGCTATTGTAATAATTACGCGCGAGCAGGATACGCTGTTCGGTCTCGATCAGGTGCGTATTGAGGGAGCTGAAGGATTCCATCGCCTTGAGTTCGGGATAACGTTCGATGACCGCGAGTAGCATCGGCGTCATCGCCTCGACATGGCCGGAGCCGGCTTGGGCGCGCAAACGGGCGATCGCTTCGAGCACCGTGGCTTCGTGTTGACGATAGCCTTCCAGACATGCGGCCAGACGAGGGATTAGTTCGGCGCGGCGCTTGAGTTGCACATCGATCAGAGAGTAAGCCTGATAGACCCGTTGCCGGACACCGACCAGACTGTTAAAGACCATCCAAGTCCAGCCGACGGCGAACGCACCCAGGTAGAATACCACGGGGAAGGTCAGGCAGAAAACTCGGAAGGCTTGGCTGGCCGAGGTTCCCTCGACGAAGCCCGCGCCGGCGCCGGTGGCAAACGCACAAAAGCCGCCCAGCACGCCGAACGAGACGAAGGCGGCGCCCCCACCATCGCTTAATTCCTTTTCGGTCCGCGGCGTGATGATGAAAATCTCCGTCTTATCCTCCTGCTTGATCTGCGCGGCGACGATATCGGGGCGTTCGCTGGCGCGGCCACGAACGAAAAGCTGTGTACCCACCGCGATACCCTCCTCATGGAAACTGCGTTCGCCCGTCGAGCCTTCGACCGCATCGGGAAGACCGCGCGCATAGTAGAACTTATCGCCGCGGGTGAATTCCTCGTTGAAGAGACTGTTCATTTCGATCTTTGCGCCCTCCGGATTGACCCAGACGTAACCCGTTTCGTCGCGCATGTAGAAACCGCTGCGCTTGCCGCCACTGGCGATGACATCCCAGCCGTAACGCGTCACCATGCGGGTCTTCCGCTGGCCTTTATCATCGACATACTCTTCCTCTTCCTCGCGCTCCCAATGCTCGGAGATGGACCATTCGTACATGATACAGGGCAGCCGAGAGAGGTAGCCGGTCAGGGGCTTCTCCAGGTGGCAGACCCCTTCGAGTTCGACCTCACCGATGAAGACCCCGAGGGCCTTGCTGACCGGGGTATCGTCAAACAGCCGGCGTTTGCGCTCGAAATGCAGAGAGAACAATAAAAAGACGAAGGAAACCAAGGCCAAGGGCCCGGCCATATCATTCGGTGAACTTAATAAGACCACCCGACTTCTTATGCTCAACGGCCCGAGATTGGCAAGAGCCCGAGGAGCGATAACCAAGGGAACCTTGCGCTGGGTCCCTTTCCTTTCACTCTGCGGGGAAGATGGCCCGACTTTATGATGCGGCGGTGATGCATGCCCGGCTTTGGCCGAAGCAGCATCATTTCACGCATGGAGCGTTCGCCTTTGCCGTCGACCTGGAAGAATGGGATCGGCTCGGCCGCGGCCGGCTTCTCCTCGGCGGTGCGTGGCGCCCTTATCAATTCCGCGATCAGGACTTCTTGCCCGCGGCGGAGATGTTCAAACCCGAAGGCACGCCTCAAGATTTCGGCAAACCCGGCGACAGGTTGGCGGAGCGCGTGCGGGCCTTCTGTCGCGCGCAAGGCGAACCCATCCCCCCGGACGCCAAAGTCCAGCTCGTCGCGATGCCGCGGGCGTTCGGCAAATCTTATAACCCCGTCGTGTTTTATCTGATCAGCCGCGACGGCAAACTTGTCAGCGGCATCGCGGAGGTGCATAATACCTTCGGCGAGCGCAAAGCTTGGTTTCTCGGGAGTAATTGCCTGAAGCAAGATAATGCCGGTGAGACTTACCTGCAACTGCGCACCCCGAAGCGTTTCTACGTCTCGCCATTTTCCGCGCTCGATACCGAATTCGAATTCACGCTCCGGTTGCCGGACGAACGACTCGTCATGACCGTCGACCATTATGAAGGCGGACAGAAGACCTTGATTAGCGCCTGGACGGGCCGACAGGTGCCGTTGACGGAGGGGCGACTGCTGTGGCTAACGGCCAAGATGCCGCTACTGATCCTGAAAGTCATCACCCTCATCCACCTGCACGCCGCGTGGCTGTGGTTGGTAAAAAAACTTCCGTTCCGACGGAAGGGGGCCGATATTCCTTGGCAACGCAACCTGCGCAACCCCACCTCCGAACTTTCCGGCCGACATGACTAAACCAACCCTCGCCCGCCGCCTCGTCCTGAACGAACTGGCCAAGCTCAAGCGTGGCCGGCTCACGCTCCGCCTGCCCGAAGGCACCGAACTCGTGCTCGGCGATCCGCTTGCCCAAGGCGGAGCCCGTCTGGAGGTTGCAGACGACAACGCCTTCCGGCGCATCATGCTCGCGGCGGACATCGGCCTGACCGAAGGCTACATGGAAGGCGAATGGGATTCGCCGGACCTCAACGCCGTCATCGGCTTCTTTATCGAGAACATCGACCAGACCCCGGGCATGTCGGGCTCCGCAAGCAAGGCCGTCGGCGTCGGGTTGTTCCGGATCGCGGATCGCATCGGCCACCTGTTGCGACCGAACGACAAGAAAACGGTGCGGAGAAATATTTCCGAGCACTACGACGTCTCCAACGATTTCTTCCGGCTCTTCCTGGACCCATCGATGATGTATTCATCGGCTCGCTGGGAGGGCGCGGCCTCGCTCGAAGAAGCGCAGACGAACAAGAACGAAGCCCTTTGCCAATTCCTGCAGCTCAAGCCCACGGACCACGTCATCGAGATCGGCACCGGTTGGGGCGGCTGGGCGTTGCATGCCGTCAAGAAGCACGGATGCCGCGTCACCTCCCTGACGATTTCCAAAGCCCAGCACGACCTGGCCATCGAGCGCATTAAAGCGGCGGGATTGGCGGATCGCATCTCCGTGCGGCTGGAAGATTTCCGGGACCATCAGGGAAGCTACGATAAGTGCGTCTCCATCGAGATGATGGAAGCCCTCGGGCATAAATACCTGCCCGCTTTCTGCGAGTCGATTGGGCGATTGCTTAAGCCTGACGGCATCGCCGCCTTCCAATACATCACGTGCCCGGACAGCCGTTATGCGCAGTTCCGCGACGGCGTGGACTTCATCCAGAAACATATCTTCCCAGGATCCTTGCTCCTGTCGATCAACCGGGTCGGCGACCTCATGACCCAGAAAAGCGGCTTCCAATTGGAGCGCCTTGAAGAATTCGGAACCGACTATGCGCGTACGCTCGATGCGTGGTGCAACGCCTTTGAGAGCAAACTGGACCAGGTGCGCGGCATGGGGTTCGACGAACGCTTCATCCGGAAATGGCGTTTGTATTTCCGTTATTGTCAGGCGGCGTTCGAGCACCGGAACATCGGTGTCGTCCAAGCGGTGTACGTGCGACCTAATCGGAAGGGGTAAGCGCCGTGAGGCGGGAGGTAAGAGGTAAGTTAGAGGCTCGGTTGACCAGAGAGAGGCGGTGCAAAGGTGCAAATGCGGCGGAGCCGCGTGCAAAGGTGCAAAGGTGAGCGCGGCAGGGCCGCG
>CAILOT010000076.1:0-2751 GCA_903835965.1 uncultured Opitutia bacterium | reverse complement strand
GGATAGCCCGTAGATCCTCCAAGGATGCCGCGCCGGTACGCCGCGAAGGGCGTGAACCGATTCGGCTGGCTTCGATGATATCGATCGGCGTTGCCTGACGGAAGAATTCAATGAATCGAGGGGTACGAATCAGCGACTGATAAGCCTCGCGGGAAAATTCAGCCAGACGATCCATGACCTTAGATTGAGCGGTCTCGCTCCGCACCGCGACATCATGGAGAAGTGAATTCTGCGTCACGCCGGCGGAAAGCAGCTCGAGGTTGTTTACCGCGGTGATATGATTCGCATACTTCTGTGTAATGCTCTCGCCCTGCTCGGTAACGCGCATCTCGCCATTGATGGTGCCCTGAGGCAATGCATCGATGAAACGGTGGGTCGGACCGGCTCCGCGTGAAATCGTACCTCCTCGACCATGGAAAAAGACGATCCGGACGCCATGCTTCTCGCCGACGGCGGCGAGGTTCTGCTGGGCCCGATAAAGATTCCAAAGTGAAGCCAAGATACCACCGTCCTTATTGGAGTCGGAATAGCCGATCATGACTTGCTGGGTCAAGCCATCGGTCACCCCGGCGTCGCGTCGAGCTTCCAAGGTACGCTTGGTCATCGGGTGCGACAGGAAGGAATCGAGGATGGTCGTGCTTCGCTCCAGGTCATCGATGGTCTCAAAGAGCGGAACCACCGGCAGGAGACAATAAGGGCTATCCGCTCCGCCCGCCGTCAGCCCCGCTTCGCGCGCTAAGAGATAGACGGAAAGTAAATCGGACACCGATCGGGTCATGCTCACGATTAAGGAGCCCAGACCAGCTGAACCATATTGATTGATATGAACCACCAGAGCACGATGGCAGGCCACCACCGCATCGGCCTCAGCTCCAACCGGCGCGTGCTCACGGATGAACGGGCGAGTGGATCGTAATTCGGAATCCAAGAAGCCCAGACGGCGGGATTCATCCCAGTGTGCATAATCGGCATCGTCTTGTCCTGCCGCCGAAATCAATTGCCCGATCGCCTTGTCATGGAAGGCGCTGTTTTGGCGAATATCCAGCATCGCCATATGGAAACCAAAAGTACGGAGGAATCGAATCAGCGGATCAAGTTCGTAGCGGGCGATCTGAGCCGCACCCACTTCGATCAAGGTTTCCCTTAAGAATAAAAGATCGGCAATGACGCCTTCCGGCGACTGATGTTGCCCTGGCTTCAACTCACCTTCGACGATGGGCATACGGAGACGGACTAAGTTGATATACTGGCGCCACGTCTCACCGATATTGCGCTTCAAAGCCAATTCACCTTCTTCGCCATGAGCCGCCGCATGCTTCTGCACCTGGCGAATGAAGACAGGCGGTGGCAGCTGGAGGTGATCGCCCAGCGATAGTCGCTGACCCAGCGTCTCCAGACGTTCAGAGCAAATCGCGATGGCCGTGGAACGGAAAAGATTAAGTGCCCGCGTCGTGACCTCCGAAGTCACCAAGGGGTGGCCATCACGGTCGCCACCTACCCATGTACCAAAGGTGATCTGAGGCAACGAATCCGGGTGCTCAATTCGAGCCACTTCGAAACCTGCCGCTTCCCAAGCCTGCCGGAGACGCAGATCCATACTGACCAGTGCGTCCGGAAAAACCTTCGAGAGGAAATAGTTGATGTTACGGAGCTCCGACTGGACTTCCGGCTTCTGCTGGTAGAGTTCACCCGTCCGCCAGAGACGCTCCAAGGCTACCTTGATCTCATCCCGGATGGCACGCTGCTCCGCTACGGTCCACATGTTATTTTCCCGGCGGACCAATAGTTTATAAACTTCGCGATGGATTTCCAAGACGGTCGCACGCTTGGCTTCGGTTGGGTGCGCGGTGAGCACCGGCTCGACATGAATACGGTTCAGACGCTTCGCGATTTGTTTGTCGTTCAAACCGGCGTCCTTAAGCGCATTCAAAGCCCGACCCCATGACCCTGGGTCGGCGGCCAGACCATTCTTGTCTTCGCGCAGACGTTTGGATTGAGCGGAGGCGTTTTCCTCCACCATGTTCAATAACTGGAAGGCGATGGAGTAAGCCTGCACGCCGCGGTAGGAAAAGATCTGCACGCCACGCAATTTCCGCTTACCCATCCAAGGCAAAGTCCCAGCCAAGTCCTTGTGATCGAGCTGCTCGAGCACCTCGACAAAACAGCTCATCATGAAGTCGAGGTCCTTATCGACTTTCTTTAAGCCACGGGCGAGGTCGTTACTGATAGCCATGCGACATCAGTCGTAGCACGAGGGCCGCAAATCCCGCAACCGCAAATCCCTCTCCGGCTTGCGTTCATGTCCGTCCGCGCTTTGCTGGAAAGTCGTCATGTCGGACTCACGGCTCATCCTCCCCGACCTTTGGCAACAACACGCTTTAAAGGCTCTGCGCCAGGGCAACGACGTGATCGTCCAAGCCCCGACGGGGGCGGGCAAAACTCATGTATTTGAATTATTAATCAAAGGCGGCACCCGCGGCCAAGCGGTCTACACGGTACCGACGCGCGCCCTGGCCAATGATAAACGCGCCGAATGGCTCGCCCAAGGCTGGGACGTGGGCATCGCGACCGGCGATATCAGCGAAAACCTCGAGGCTCCCGTCATCGTCGCCACCCTTGAAACCCAACGTCAACGCTTCCTCGAAGGGCGGCATCCCGGTCTGTTGGTAATCGATGAATATCAGATGCTGGCCGATCGGCGGCGGGGAGCGGCTTACGAGACCGTCCGCGCCCTCGCTCCACCGCCAACGC